>CAZVDH010000007.1:0-34460 GCA_964625595.1 uncultured Oscillospiraceae bacterium
AGCCGATAACCTTAACAATCATTTTATCGAATTTCTTAACTTAATGACATTGGTCCGCAGACTGGTGTGGCAATCCCCCGGTTAGACGTACCACTTTTCGTGGATAGAGACCGAAAAAGGCAGTAAAGAACAGACTGTATGACGATAAGCTGCCTGGAATTCGATGGAGATTCCCACACCAGTGTGCGCACTGGTTCGGAATGACAGTGTTGTTCGGGGCGCGCTCCCCCTCTACAAATTCTCAATTTGTCTGTTTACCGCGTAAAGAGCCGATATGCAAAAAATACTACCGGATTTTCCTGCCGTTCAGCACCGCTTCCGTAAGGCGGTCCCCCTTGTAGGAGAGGGTCAGCAGGAAGAACGGGGCGTCCTGCCACAGAAGCTCCAGGAAAATCCGGTCCCCCTCCCAGGCGGGCAGGGAAGAAAGCTTGTCCCGGCTGATCCACTGCAGATCCCCCTCGTCACATTCTTTCAGGGTGCCCGTAAAGCCGTCGGCGGTAAAGAGGTACATATATTCTCCCTCGCCGCCCTCCTGGCGAAAGGTGACGATCCCCCGGCAGCGCCAGGAGGTCAATACCAGACCGGTTTCCTCCTTTGCCTCCCGGAGGATGCATTCATCCGGGGATTCCTCCCCCTCAAATTTGCCGCCGATGCCGATCCACTTATCGTGGTTAATGTCGTTTTTCTTCTTGACCCGGTGGAGCATCAGCACATCGTTTCCCCGGGTGATATAGCACAGGGTGGAGTTATGCACGCATTACCCCTCCTGAATCAGCCGGAATGCCAGGTGCTGGTTTTCCACCACCACTTCTTCGTGGCCATCCTCCCGCTCACCGTCCAGGGTCCAGGGCATATCGGGATTGGCATACACGGTCACTCTGGGGGTGGAGCAGAAGGTGATCATTTCACAGTTGTATTTCTGACTCTGCAGTGCCTGGATGCACTCGGAGATCTCCGCCAGATTCCGGGGGGCCCGGACCAGCAGGATTTCCAGCAGGCCGTCCCGCATATCCACCTGGCTGGGGTCCAGGGTCAGGATTCCGCCCACGGAGGTGGAGTTGCTGATGGCGCCGAAGAGGAAGTCGTCCTCCACGATCCGCCCGTCAATGTCCATGCGCACATGCTCCTTGCGGATCTGGGAAAGCTCCTGGATGCCCTCCAGAACGTAAGCGGTATGGCCCAGGGCGTTTTTAATATCCTGGGGGGTGGAGTAGCTGGCCCGGGTAAAGGCACCGAAAGAGGCCACATAGGAAAAGTACCGGTCCCCGAATTTTCCGGCGTCGTAGGCAACGGGGGTGCCGTCCAGAACGGCCTGTGCCGCCCGTTTGATATTGGTGGGCAGCTTCATGCTGGAAGCAAAATCGTTGGTGGTTCCGGCGGGGATGTAGCCCACGGGGATGTCCAGCCCGCTGTGAAGCAGCCCGGAGATGACTTCATTAAAGGTACCGTCTCCGCCGCAGCATACCACCACATCCATGTCCGGCCCCAGGCGGCGGACCGTCTGGTCCCCGTCTCCCGGGCCGGCGGTCATATGGATGGTAATATCGTAGCCTGCCCGGTTATACATGGACAAAATGTCCGGCAGATACCGGTTGGCCCGCTTCTGGCCGGAGCAGGGATTCATAATAAAGAGCATTTTTTTCATTGCAATACCTCACAAACCGGAAAAGTGTGAACGCATTCGGCAAGTCTTTTTTGTGACCGTATTATAGCATATTCCATGAAAATAACAACATGCCGGCAGGGGAAATAATAAAAAGTTTACCTAACGTTTACAATTCGTGATCTGAATTTTTCACCTCTTTTTCTTTCCGTGCTGGACTTTCCCCACAGGGGGCGTTATAATATATAAAATAATTCTTATCGGGTTAAATCAGCAAAACGACAAATTGGGAATTTGCAGAGCTGGCGGCGCAGCCGCCCTCGCCCCCCGCACTTGTGAGGGGGGTGCCACCAGTCCGCAGACCTGGTGGCGGGGGGAGTACGAATTTCCGGCAGCAGAGCGTAAAACAGCATTATCTTTCTACGTTTGCCGCCTTATTCTTCGTTCCTTTTGTGAAAGATATACGAGTGACGGGCTCCCCCCGATACCAGTGTGCGCACTGGTATCACCCCCCTCGTAAACGCGGGGGGCAAGGACGCACGCTGCATCGGGCCGCTTATCATAGAACGATACCGAGCGGCGCAGGGCATGTACGACAACACAAATTTGGCGCACGACTTGGCTGCCCGCCCTGCGGGCAAATTCCAATTTCTCTGTATTCCGCGTTCAATTCATAAGCATGAAAAGAAGAAAGGGAGGCATTCCAATGAAACTGGATACCAAACGCACGGTGCTGGTGGGCTTCGCGTTTCTGTCCATCTGCGCGTTCTGGCAGATGTACGACAATCTGATCCCCCTGATCCTCACCAATACTTTCCGCCTGAACGAGACTTTGTCCGGTGCCATCATGGCGGCGGACAATGTGCTGGCCCTGTTTCTGCTGCCCCTGTTCGGCGGAATTTCCGACCGGTGCGGAAGCCGGCTGGGCCGCCGGCGGCCCTTTATTCTCTTCGGCACCATCGCTGCGGTAGTGCTGATGCTGAGTCTGCCCCTGATTGCGGATAGCTTCTACGCTGCCCCCGCCTCCGGAAAGCTGGCGGCGTTCATCGCGGTGCTGGGCCTGCTGCTCATCGCCATGGGCACCTACCGGTCCCCGGCGGTTGCGCTGATGCCCGATGTGACCCCCAAGCCCCTGCGGTCCAAGGCAAACGCCATTATTAACCTCATGGGCGCCGTGGGCGGCATCGTGTACCTGCTGATCACCACGTTCCTGTATAAGACCAAGAGCGATGTGTATATCACCTATTTCCCTCTGTTTGCCATTGTAGGCGGCATCATGGTGGCGGCGCTGCTTGTTGTCATGTTCCTGGTGGACGAACCGAAGCTGGTGCAGCGGCAGCGGGAATATGAAAAGGCCCACCCCGAGGACAACCTGGCGGAGGAAACGGAAAAGGGGGAGGCTCTGCCCGCTCCGGTGAAAAAGAGCCTGGGCTTCCTGCTGGCCTCCATCGCTCTGTGGTTCATTGCCTACAACGGGGTTACCACCTGGTTTTCCGTGTATGCCCAGAATACCTGGGACATGAGCCTGGGCCAGGCCAATACCTGCGTGACCATTGCTACGGCGGGCGCCATCCTCAGCTATATTCCCGTGGGCAATGTGGCAAGCCGGATTGGACGGCGGAAGACCATCCGCTTCGGAACCCTGCTGCTGGGCGGCTGCTTCCTGGCGGCTTTCCTGTACACCCTGTTTGCGGGCGGCTTCAGCCCAGTGCTGTATGTTCTGTTCGCCCTGGTGGGCCTTGCCTGGGCGGCCATCAATGTGAACAGCCTGCCCATGGTGGTGGAGATGTGCAAGGGCAGCGAGGTGGGCAAATTCACGGGCCTCTACTATACCTTCTCCATGGCCGCCCAGATCGTCACCCCTATCGTGGCGGGGTGGCTGCTGCGGAACGTCAGCTATAAGGCCCTGTTCCCCTACGCGGCGGTGTTCGCTTTTGCCTCCTTTGTGACCATGGGCATGGTAAAGCACGGGGACAATAAGGTGGAAGCAAAAAAAGGCCTGGAAGCCTTTGACATTCCGGACTGAAAAATTGTGTCTGTCAGGTTATCGCAGCAGAGAGATAAATTGGGAATTTGACGGGCAGTTTGGACAGTGGTTCGCGGCCCGATGCGGTACGCGTCCTTGCCCCCCGCACTTGTGAGGGGGGTACCCCAGTGCGCACACTGGGGTGGGGGGAGTACGAATTTCCGAAAGCAAAGCGTCAAATAGTATACTTCTATGTTTGCAGTTCTATTCATCGCACTTTTTGTGAAAGATATGTGGGTGACGAGCTCCCCCCGGTACCAGTCTGCGGACTGGTACCACCCCCCTCGTAAACGCGGGGGGCAAGGCGTCTATCCACCCGCGTACCAAAATCTTCCGTCAAATTCCTATTTTCCTCTTTGCCGGGTAACGCCGACATACACATAATCTTATTTCTTTCGAGGCGAAAACAATGGTAATACTGATTGTAATTGTAATTCTGCTTTTGCTGTATGCGCTGTCCGTCATGGGACGGCGGGGAAGACCGGAAATGCGGGAGCTGAAAAAGTGGTACTATGCCCACCGGGGACTGCACCGGGAGGGGGTGCCGGAAAACAGCATGGCGGCTTTCCGGGACGCACTGGAAGCCGGCTACGGCATCGAGCTGGACGTACACCTTTTGAAAGACGGGTCCCTCGCGGTGATCCATGACAGTGACCTGAAGCGGGTCACCGGGCAGGAGGGCTTTGTGGAGGACCTGACGGCGGGGGATCTGCCCCGGTATCACCTGCTGGGAACGGAAGAAACCATCCCGGAGTTTCGCCAGGTGCTGGAGCTGTATCAGGGCAAGGCGCCCCTGATCATTGAGCTGAAATCCTGGAAAGGGAACCAGGCCGCCCTGGCAGAGTGGGTCTGCCGGGAAATGGCAGGGTATACGGGCCCCTACTGCATGGAGTCCTTTGATCCCCGGTGCGTTGCCTGGCTGCGGAAAAACCGCCCGGAGATCATCCGGGGGCAGCTTTCGGAGAATTTCCTGAAAAGCGGCGGCGTCCATCCCTGGATTCTCCGGTTTATCGTCACCTTCTGCCTGGAAAACTTTCTTACAAGGCCGGATTTTCTGGCCTATCATTTCCCGGATCGGAAGAATCTCAGTGTTTTCCTGTGCCGAAAGGTCTGGGGCGTGGAGGGTGTGAGCTGGACACTGCGGACCCGGGAGGACTTTGACCGGGCGGTGAAAGAGGGCTGGATCCCGATTTTTGAGGGCTTCCGGCCGGAACAGGACGGCTGATGCCGGAAAGGAAGCAAATGGAAGAAAAATTTACCGCGGAGTGGGAGCGCAGGCGTACCCAGGCGGCGGCACTGGGGGTGCGGCTGCGGCCGGTGTCCCGGGAGAAGCTGCTGGATAATGCCCACCGGAGCCTCTCCGGCAGCCGGGAAAGCGACGGATTTGCCGCACTGGAAAAGCTGGGACGGCTGGACCTGACCCTGGAGACCCTGGCGGTTGACAAACGGTTTACCGCCCTGTTTTCTGACGAGGAAGCCAACGAAGCCCTCCGCCGCCTGCTCGCCGCGGGCTACCGATTTTAAAAAAATCACCGGCAAGGGAGTAAACCCTTGCCGGTGATTCCATATTCAACATCTGAGAAGCCTTATACGATTACCCACGGTTCTTTCCGGCTGTTGACGTGTTTTTTATTATGGTTCAATCGCTACTTTCTGGAAAAATGATTTCCCAGCCTTGAAAAGGCAAACTTCACAGTAAAAAGAAAGCCATAGTCAATGTAAACACGGAGCGCAGAGACAAGCTTCCGTGCGATTCGTTTAGAGATATTTTCGTTTTCACGCCTGCGTAACTCAGCGTCAAGAGCCTCACGCTTGCGTAATTCGGCGTTGAGAACCTCACGCTTGCGCGTTTCTTCTATGCCGGTTTCATAGTGAAGCAAAAGGGTTTCCACCATAATATGGGAGAACTGGGATACAGTATCTTTGTGGGGAGCGTCAGCACTGGAAAAAATCTCTGTCCATTTTCCCGCAAAGTCAAACTCCAACAATTCGTCAACATGGGCTCTGGCGTCACGGGCGTACCGGTGCCGCTTCTGCCGGTCCGAGAGCAGTTCAATAATTGCAGCCGCGGCGGCCTGGGTGTTATTGGCCTCCACCGGGATGATTCCCCGGTTGCCCTCACATAATGTCAGATACGGCAATTCGTACATGACGCAGGGCAGACCCGCAAGCTTGCTTTCCTGCAGAACAAGCGGGTAGCCCTCAAACTGAGAAGTCAATAAGAAAATGGAAGCACGCTGATAATATTCCCGGACATTACTCTGAAATCCGTGCATGGTAATATGGTCTGTCAGCCCCATGGAATTGATTTTCTCACGGAATTCTTCCATATAGGTTTCGTTCGGACCACTGCCCACCATATGCAGATGGGCATCGGGAACTTCTTTTATGACCTCCCGCATGATCTCCAGAGCATCCTCCGGCTGTTTTTGCCGAGCCAGCCGGCCCACCCACAATATCTGCTTTTCGTCCAGCTTGTCAGAAGTTTTCCAATTCCTGCAGCCCTCTGAGAACGGATTCATGGTTACATGAACGTTGTTATTGAAGTGCTTCCAGAAAAGCTGATCCGTTTTGCTCAGGGTGACAATGCCGTCAGCCAGAAGATACGGCGCAATCATCTCGTGAACATTTTTGTACGCACGATAGAGGGGGTAAGAAAAAATACCGTGGCAATGGGCGAAAAACGTCACATGGTTTGCCTTGCAAACGAGCGCGTCCCACAGCATGGTATTCACCAGCCAGGCGTGGTACAGCATGATATCCACTTGATTGTCACGCAGTGCCTGCTCCAGTGCCTGCGCCCGGACGGTATATGTGGATGCGGTTACTTGCTTATGATGGGGAAGCACGACCCGCTTTGCGCCTTCCGGGAGGGGATAATCGATTTCGGAGGGGGGATCGTCGGTGAAAACAACGACCGAATAGCCCATGGAAGCAAAAAGCTGGCACAGATCGCACATGACCCGCTCGGCGCCGCCGTTGGCGCAGGAAGGATAAAATGTACCGATGACTTTCGCTTTTTTCGGGGCGGACTTCAGAGCGGCGGTTCCCCGCAGATACCGGGCGACTTTATATTTGGCATTCCATTCATACCGGGCAATCGCGCCGATAACCTCACTGGCATCCCAGTTTTGGAGCATCAGGCCGAACGCTTCCCCTTTATCCCCGTCGGCAACGTCACTGCGGAACTTGAAGACGCAATCATGCAGCAGCGCTTGATGGTTTTGCGCATCGACACTTTGATACCGGCGGCATAGTCCCTTGGAAACCAGGTATTCATGCATTACATTGGCGGTATCGCTCATTGTGCAAAAAAGGGGAAACTGGCTTAGCGGCAGATTCCTGTGGCCGGAACCGCCTCTGCCGAAATAGTAGTTATAATACGTTTTCCCGGGGAGGCCCCGATAGCTTTTCGCGTTCAGGGCAATCATCCAGTAAAGCGCCTTATCCTCGGCTTTCGGCAAAAACCATTCTTTCGTCCCGGCAACAGACCGCTTGCAAAGCTCCGTGGAAAAGAGCTTATTACACAGGGAAAACTGATACAGCTTCTTCTCGAAGCAGCCGGTAAATATATCATCTCCAAACAATTCACCCGCATATGGCGTGACAAAGCGCTGTAAGCGGTTGATCCTGTCCTCCGGCAGATGATTCACATTGATCACATTCACATCAAAATGGAGAATATCCACCGGCTTTCTTCGCATTTCGGCGTACAGCTCTTCGCAGGCGCAAGGAGCGATGGTATCGTCCGCGTCCGCGAAAAGAAGATATTCCCCGGAGGCGTGCTCGATGCCCCATTTCCGGGCGGTCCACGGGCTTACATTGGTATCAAAACGGTGTACCCGGATCCGGGGATCCCTGCCTGCCCATTCCCGCAGCAAGTCCGGTGTATGATCTGTGCTTGCGTCGTCGATGCAGAGAATTTCAATATCACGCAGAGTCTGCCCTGTCCAGCTTGTCAATACCTCGTCAAGGTATTGTGCCATGTCGCGAACAGGTATGACTGCCGATATTTTGGGATTTCCCATCTTGGTTCCTCCTTTTCACACGGACAAACAATCACAATTGAGAGCAGGTCAGTATTGGGCCTCCTTATTCCGGTTGGAGAAACGGGCTAATCCTGCCCCCATGGAGAAAGACTCCAATCCTCGTTAAGAATTTTTTCACACTGATCCAGCGATTCCCCCAGCTGCTTTCTGGCATTCGAATCCTGGCGAATGCCATCAAAGCCAAGGGCGGTGAGACCTCCGTTTTGAAGCGCGTTATAGAGGATCTGTCTGCTTTCCGGTTTCTTTTGGGTGTTCAGTTCCCGAATCATGGATTCCGCAGCCTTGATGGCCAGCGCCCGGTCAAAGGCATCCAGGATTCCCCGCGCCCGCAGATCCCTGCGGGCAGCCAGAAACGCGTTGTAAGCGTCCAGAGGCGCCCTGTCCTTTTTGGACTGAATATTTCCGCTTCTGCCGGTGTGGTAATGGACCAGGCGCGCAGGGACCGTGATGATACGCTCCGCACAGGACAGGGCCATGATGGTAAAATAGGCGTCGTTGGTGGAATACTGGGACTGATACCGGAAGCCCTCCCGGAGAATATACTCCCGGCGGTACAGCTTTGTCCAGGGATTCAGCATTTGAAAAAGGTGGTCGGCGGCGTCCCTGCCCGCAAATATTTTCCTGGGAAGAACCCTTGTCTGGTTCATCCAATCGGGTTCCAGATGCGTCCCCTCGGGGAGCTGAAGAATGTCCGCGTTGAAGATCACAACCTGGGCGTCATACCGCTCTGCCCGGTCAACGGTGTAGGTGAGAAGATTGGGGTCAAAGGTATCGTCGGAATCCAGAAAAATCACATATTTTCCCTTTGCCGCGTCCAGTCCCCGGTTCCTTGCTGCCCCGGCGTTGCTGCGTTTCTGGGGGATGACCTGAATGCGCCTGTCCTGCTCCGCCGCCCGTTCCAGAATTTGGAGGGAATCATCGGAGGATTCGTCATCCACAAAGAGAAATTCGGCGTTGCGCATTGTCTGTGCCTGAAGACTGGCGATGGTATCTCCCAGATAGTCATGGCCGTTATGCACCGGAAGAATGACGCTGACAAAGGGCGCGTCGGGAGAATAGGGAGCAGCGGCGATTCCGTTTGCCTGCCGGGAGGGACGGTAAAAATGTTTCTTGGTATGTTTTTTCGCGCGCAGTCTTCTGCGCAGCTTATCGATACCTGTTTTTTCCAGGAGTATTTTCAGGCACAGCACAGCGGTGCTGCCAATGCCATCCTCTTTCAGATGGGCAATCAGCTTTTGAAGCTTTCCGGTTATTGCTTTGCGGATTCCGGTCGGGCGGGTCGGCTGTGCCGCACCGCCTTGGGCTGCTTTCTCCCAGACTGTAACCGTTTCCAGAATCAGGCTGCTTTCAGGGTAAGTCCGGGTGATTTTCTCCCGCTGCTGGGGATCCAGAGCGGAAAAAACATCAACGGCATGGGCCATCAGGGAGCGGAGCTGTGCCCCTACGCCGGGCATGACCCCGGCTGGAAGCTTCGCGTCCATTGCATAGGCGGCGATTTGGGTGCAGGCAATTACATAGCTGCGCAGGTGCCGGTAGTCCTTGGACTGGGTAACGATGGAATTGGGGCGGATCCTTCGCATATAGAAAGTTTGATGGCAATAGCCGGTACGCTTTGCCTGGGTCATGGTTTTCATTGTAAAAAGGTTGTCCTCATACAGAATACCGGGATAAAACGTCATCCCCGTCTCCTGAAGAAACGTTCTGCGAAACAGCTGCATACAGACACTTACCCGGTAGCTCCCCGATTCATACAGTGTCCGGAACATTTCGGTGCCGGTGAGCGTACCGGAAATTGTGATTTTCGCGTGATAGACCTGCCTATACCCGGCAAACTTCTCTTCGGTGTCCAGTCCGTCGTTAAAAAAGGTTTCCCCGTCAAAGTACAGAATATCCAGCTGATCCTCCGCTGCCCGCTCGGTCAGGCGCTCCAGCGCGTCCGGCATCAGCCTGTCGTCACAGTCCAGGAACAGAATATACGCGCCCAGCGCACAGCGCATCCCCGCGTTTCGGGCTGCGGATTGGCCCTGGTTATCCTGGGAAAGAACACGGATCCGGTCGTCCATCCGGGCGAAGTCTTCCAGAATCCGGAGGGACCCGTCGGTGGAGCCGTCATTGATGCAGATCATCTCCCAATGGGAAAAGGACTGGCGGATAACGCTGTCCAGGCATTCTTTCAGATACTTTTCTCCGTTGTAAACCGGAATAATTACGCTGACCACTGGTTTTTCCATGGGCTTTCTCCCTTTTCTTCTAAATTCCAGAATATTTTTTGCCTGTTATTTTCCATTGGATGCTGCGTTGTAAGCGTCCATCACGTCTTCGGTAGCTCCGCTGAGCCGGATGTGCCCCTTGTCCAGCCAAACGGCGTTGCCGCACATCTCACTGATGGCCCCGGGGGAGTGGGAGACAAACAAAAGGGTTGTCCCATCCGCCAGCAGCTCTTTCATCCGCTGCTCACATTTTTTCTGGAAATTCCGGTCTCCCGTGGAAAGCACCTCGTCGGCAATGAGAATGTCCGGCTGGAAGCTGGTGGCAATGGAGAAGCCCAAACGGGACTTCATACCGGAAGAATAATTTTTGATGGGAACATCCAGAAACTTTTCCAGCTCCGAAAACTGGACAATCCAGTCAAAGCGGCTGTTAATCTCCGCTTTCGTCATGCCCAGGATGAGACCGTTCATCACAATGTTTTCCCGGCCGGTCAGCTCCGGGTCGAAGCCCGCACCCAGCTCCAGCAGGGGGGCGATTTTGCCCCGAACGGTTACGGTCCCGGTATAGGGCCTGTAAATCCCGCAGATCACCTTGAGCAGTGTGGATTTTCCCGAGCCGTTGCGGCCCACAAAGCCCCAGCTTTCACCGGCGCCGATCTTCAAATCAATGTCCTGAAGCGCGAAGAACTCCTGAAAGGCGGCGCCGTGGTGGGCAAGCTTTTTGAGGTAGTCCTTGATGCTTCCGTTTTTCTGCGCTGCCAGGTTGAACCGGACGGAGACATTGTCCAGCCGAATGATTTCGTTGCCCATAGGTTCCACCTCAAATGTAGAGAATGATTTTGTCTTTTCCCCGCTGGTAGGCGTAAAGACCCACGGCAAGGGCGATAAACGCAGCTGCGAAGCCCCGCAGCATCAGAGCAGCTTCCGGCCACTGGTGATACAGGAACACATCCCGGGCCTGGGTGGCGTAGAAATAGGTCGGGTTAAAATGGGAAATGAGATACTGCATAAAATCGGGAAGGGCGGAGAGAGGGTAGAACAGGGGAGTAATGTACATCCAGGCGGTCAGAAACACGGAGTAAATATAAGCCGTATCCCGGATGAAGGTGTCGGCCATGGCAAGAAACAGGCCCAGCCCAAAGGTAAAGATGGCTGTCTGCAGAAACACGACCGGGAAAGCCAGGATATGGACGGTAAGGGGGGTCCTGGTGGCAATTAATACAATGGCGAAAGCGATCAGCTGGAAAAAGAAATTCACCACGGTACTGAAAAAGACGGACATGGGGAAAATATAATAGGGAATCCGGGCTTTTCGCATCAAAGCGCCGTTGCTCACAAAGGATCGGATCATGCCGTTGGTCCCGTCAGTGACGAGGGAGAACATCATCCGGCCGGCAAACAGATAAACGGGGAAATTTTCAATGCGGTTATGAAACATGGTGGAGAAAACCAGGTACATGATGAACATGACACCCAGCGGGTTCAAAACACACCACAGATACCCAAGAACGCTCTGCCGGTATTTCCGCTTGAGCTCCCTGGAGACCAGATTGTTCAGCAGGGGCAGGTAGGTAAGAAAATTCCGCAGCATCCCCACGAGAGCATCGATTCGCTTTTTCATCACTTTTTATCCTCACTGTCAGTCCCGGTTAAACAGATCCCGGGTATATACTTTCTGGGCAACATCGGAAAGCTCCGCTTCTGCCCGGTTGGCCACGATCACATCGCTGCGCCGCTTGAAAGTGTCCAGGTCGTTGACGACCTCGCTGCCATAGAACCGGTCGCCGTCGGGAAGCGTGGGCTCGTATACGATCAGCTTGACGCCCTTGCCCTTGAGCCGTTTCATGACGCCCTGGATGCTGCTGTGCCGGAAATTGTCCGAATTGTGCTTCATGGTCAGCCGGTAGATGCCGATACAGATGTTTTCCGCGTTTTCCTCCGTAAAGCCGGCTTTTTTGAGGATCCGGTCAGCAATGAAATCCTTGCGGGTGCTGTTGGATTTGACGATGGCTTCGATGAGGTTCTCGGGAACATCCTGGTAGTTGGCAAGCAGCTGCTTGGTGTCCTTGGGGAGGCAGTAGCCGCCGTAGCCGAAGGAAGGGTTATTGTAATGGGTGCCGATGCGGGGGTCCAGGCACACGCCCTCAATGATTTTTTGGGTATCCAGATGCTTCAGCTCGGCATAGGTGTCCAGCTCGTTGAAATAGCTGACCCGCAGGGCAAGATAGGTGTTGGCAAACAGCTTCACGGCCTCCGCCTCGGTGGTGTTCATGTAAAGAATGTCCACATTCTCTTTTAGAGCGCCCTGGCGGAGCATTCCCGCAAAGGTTTCCGCTGCCTTTACAAGAACCTCGTCTTCCATGTCGGTGCCGACGATGATTCGGCTGGGATACAGATTGTCGTACAGCGCCCGGCTTTCCCGGAGAAACTCCGGGCTGAACAGAATGCGGTCGCAGTTCAGTTTTTCACGCAGCGATTTCGTATAGCCCACAGGTATGGTGGATTTGATGACCATGATGGCATTGGGGTTCACCGCCATCACCCTGCGGATCACGCTTTCCACCGCCGAGGTGTCAAAGAAGTTCTTCTCACTGTCATAGTTGGTGGGGGTGGCGATCACCACGAACTGTGCCTGCCTGTAGGCAAAGTCCGCGTCCAGGGTGGCGGTCAGATCCAGGTCATGGCCGGAAAGATACGCTTCGATCTCCTTGTCCACGATGGGAGACTGGCGGCGGTTGATCATGTCCACTTTTTCCGGTACAATATCCACCGCGTAGACCTTCTGATGCTGGGCAAGAAGAACGGAAATGGACAGGCCCACATAGCCTGTGCCCGCGACGGCAACGATTGTTTTTCGCATTGTTTTATCTCCTTATTAATTGCAGGTTTTACCGATTACCCGTTGAGCCGGCAAAGCTATCCGCAGGCTGCTCCGCAAGGGATTCAGCTGTCTGCAGATTCTTTCTTTGCCGGTATTCTCTGAAGAGCAATTTATCCGCTCTGCCGGGGCTGTCCCTGCGTGAGACAGATTCTGACCGAAAACAGGATCTCCGGTTACTTCCGGAAAGCTTCTGCTGCCCGCGCGGGCAGTAAAGCAAGCTTACGGCCTGCTTTATTCAGTGCTGCGCCGATTCCGCTTTCTTGCGAAGTACGAATAAAAGCAATGATCTGCTTGGGAAGCCAGGTGATCACTCTGCCGACAAGAAAGGTCTTTGAACTCTCCACCTCATTGATACCTTTCTGGTATCCGATGCCGACACCTTTCTGGTACCCGCTGTTGTAGGCAGACTTCTGGCACTTGTTTTTGACTTGCTGTATACAGAGCTGTCTGTCGAAGTCGGCAAAAAGGGAAAAGCCAATGGCCGCATTCTGAGCAGATTCCATAGCTGCCCCCGTTGCTCCGGTATCCACCATCTCATAATAGGCATTGCGCAGCATTTCTAAATAGAATTTAATGTGTGCCGCGACAGCGCAAAACATGGGTGTTCCCTCTTTGTAGTCTGTCAGGTTCTGCATCATAGTGCCGACGACCACAGACAAAGCCTGTACACGGTCTGCTTTCCTGGCGGCTGTCATAATTGAGCCCTCACGGATACGCCTGTCATACAAAACATCCGGAATGCATTTGACCCGATGGGCATACCGAAGCTCGTTAAAGACAAAAAGGTTATCCTCCAACATGGGTAGTTCCGGAAAAAGAAGGTTGTGCTCTTCCAGAAACTTCTTTCTGGAAAGCTGTAGGCAGGGCTGAACAATCAGGCCGCCCTTTTCCCGGAACCGGATGTATAGTTCTTCACCCGAATAAACGGCGGGGAAAGCCTCCTGCCGGTCATAAGCCGTTTTATATTGGGGGAAGCGGCTTTCAAGGTCTGCGCTTTCAAAAAAAGAAGAGGCTTCGAAAAACAGCAGATCCAGTTGGTTCACCTCTGCGCAGGTGTATATTCTGCTCAGGCAATTCGGCCGCAGGAGATCGTCGCTGTCCATAAAGTAAATGTACTTTCCCCGGGCCAGCTGAATACCGTAGTTTCGCTCCCATCCCTGTCCGTGATTGGAATTGGTAAAAACACGGATATTTGGATACCGCGCCTCGTATTCCCGGAGAATAGCTAAGGTCGCGTCTGTAGAGCCGTCATCCAAACAGATCACTTCAAAGTCCTGGAAGGTCTGATTCAGAAGCGAACGCATCGTCTGATCCACATAGTTCTCAACATTATAGCAGGGCATAATAACAGAGATGCCAAATTCCTCTTCCCGGGGAGGAAGCTGAAGGAGCGTGTGTTCAATAGGCGTTTTGAGATATACCTCCAGCCACTCGGAAGCACAGGCACCGTCCGGATCCTTCCAGGGCTTATCCTTCGAGCCATAATGGATGATTGCGGCATCAGCAAACAGCTGTTTTTTATTCCGGTAATTCGTGCCGTAGCGCAGGTTGACCTCTTCAATCTGCCAGTATTTATAGGCCCTGTACAAATTAACGGACAAAAAGTCGTAGCGGATGGGAAGCTGTTTCCACTGCCCGTCAAAAACCACGTTAAAAACATCCTGATCCAGCAGAAACGAGTCCGTCAATTCCCGGGCGGTATGAAGTAGCTTTTCTGCCATCGCCTCCTGACGGAGCTTTTTCAGGTTCATGAGCATGACACCGGCGCAAAAGTAGCATGCTACCCGGTGGGCGTAGGCGATGTTATAATACATGCAGCCACTTTCATGGACTGCCGCAGTGTAGTATCCATCGATATTTTCGGAAAAAAGCGTCTCCAAAGACTCTTTGACAATAATATCGCTGTCAAGATAGAGTACTTTGTCCAGATGGGGCAGAAGTTCCGCAATGTTAAATTTTAATAACACAGCACGGGAGGCAACACAGGTTTCCTTGTCGTCATACAGATGAAAACCGACAAAGGATTTTTCCGCACTCTCCTGAATAATATGAATCTCTGCCGAGTCCGTAGCCAGAGTTTTGAACTGACCTTCCGCTTGCTGGGAAAGATCAGAGGCGATAATATAAATGCGATAATAGCTTTCTTTACTTTTTGACAAAATTAATGACTGAATTGCCACGCAGGTAGGCATCACATAATCGCTGTCGGTTATCAAACAGATGTCTATGGTTTCATTCCTATGCATGTTTTCGGAAGTCATAACGTATCCCTCTTTTCTTGGGGGGCTGCTGAAACAATGGTGTCCAGCGGGCCACTGATGCCGGAAGGTGGAACCGAATTCTGCCTCAGACAGCAAAAACCCGCGCATGCCTCCCGCGCGTATGGCTTATTAATTATACGAATAACACCGGGAAAAGTCAACGTTTTTTACCCGGAACCCTGGGGAATCCCGGGGTATTGCGGCGAATGTCCGGCTGTGCGGCCCGGGCGGCCCGTGCCCGGCTGAAAAAAGCCTTGACAAATGCCCTTCTTTTTTGTAAAATATCCTACCGAAAGGTGGGGACGCTTGTGGGATTTCCGAAGAAGCAGCGATACGCGTTTGGAAATCGGGGAAAGTGTTTCCATTCTTCTTTCATGATTTTTTCCGATCACCGAGCCTGAAAGGGATTTTCCTTTTCCGGCCCGGTTTTCTTTTGCCCCTTTCCCCCCGGGAGCGGGGCCGGCCATTACGAAAGGAATGAATGCGGATGAAGCCTTACGACAGAAAGATCGTCCTGGAAAACGGCAGGGAGTTCTACGGCTACGGGTTCGGCGCCCATGTGTCGGCTGTGAACGAGCTGGTGTTCAACACCTCCATGGTGGGCTACCAGGAGATCATTTCCGACCCCTCCTACACCGACCAGATGGTGTGCATGACCTACCCTCTCATCGGCAACTACGGCATGACCGAGGAAGACTATGAGACGAGAGTGCCCACCATGGGCGGCCTTATTGTCCGGGAGTACAATGACCTGCCCTCCAATTTCCGGTATACGAAGACCCTTTCCGAGGTGCTGGACGAGTACGGCATCCCCGGCATCAGCGGGGTGGACACCCGTATGATCACCCGGATCATCCGGGACGAGGGCAGCCAGAAAGTGCTGATCTGCGACGCCTCCCTGCCCTTTGCCAACGCCTATCAGCTGCTTCTCAACTACCGGATTCCCCACGACATGGTTTCCCGGGTGTCCTCCAAAAAGCGCTGGTACTCCCGGACCCCCCACCACCGCTTTGATGTGGTGGCGGTGGACTGCGGCATGAAGCTGAACATCATCCGCAAGCTCAATGAAAAGGGCTGCAATGTCACCGTGGTGCCCTACAATACCTCCGCCGAGGACATTATGAAAATGCGCCCCGACGGCCTGTTCCTGTCCAACGGCCCCGGAGACCCCCAGGATGTGCAGACCGTGATCCGGGTGGTGCAGGAGCTCCAGGGGAAGCTCCCCATCTTCGGCATCTGCCTGGGCCATCAGATGATTTCCCTGGCCATGGGGGCGAAAACCTATAAAATGAAGTTCGGCCACCGGGGCGGCAACCATCCCGTGCTGAATATTGCCACGGGCAAGGTGGAGATCACCTCCCAGAACCACTCCTACGCGGTGGACCCGGAGTCCCTTGCCGGCACGGGCCTTACCATGACCCATGTGAACCTGCTGGACAACACGGCGGAGGGTGTGGCCTGCTGGGAAAAGAAGATCTTCTCCGTCCAGTACCATCCGGAGTCCGCCCCCGGCCCCCAGGACAGCACCTACCTGTTTGACCAGTTCATTACTCTGATGGAAAGCGCAAAGGAGGGTAAGCAGAATGCCGAAGCGTACTGATATTCATAAGATTCTGGTGATTGGTTCCGGCCCCATCGTCATCGGACAGGCGGCGGAATTCGACTATTCCGGCACCCAGGCCTGCCTGGCCCTCCGGGAGGAGGGGTATGAGGTGGTGCTCATCAACTCCAACCCCGCCACCATCATGACGGATACGGACATTGCCGACAAGGTGTATATGGAGCCCCTCAACCTGGAATATGTGGCGAGGATCATCCGCCACGAGCGGCCCGACGCGATCCTGCCCTCCCTGGGCGGCCAGACGGGACTGAATCTCGCGGTGCAGCTTGCCAAAAAGGGCGTTCTGGACGAGTGCGACTGCGAGATTTTGGGCACCAGCTTTGAAGCCATCCAGCGGGCGGAGGACCGGGAGCTTTTTAAGGAGCTGTGCGCCTCCCTGGGTGAGCCGGTACTCCCCAGTGAAGTTGCCAACACTCTGGAGGAGGGTCTCCGGGCGGCGGAAGAAATCGGCTATCCCGTGGTGCTCCGGCCCGCCTTTACCCTGGGCGGCACCGGCGGAGGCTTCGCGGATAATGCCGACGAATGCGCCCTGATGCTGAAAAACGCCCTGGCCCTGTCTCCTGTCCACCAGGTCCTGGTGGAAAAGTCCATCAAGGGCTACAAGGAGATCGAGTACGAGGTGATGCGGGACGCCAACGACACCGCCATCACCATCTGCAATATGGAAAATATCGACCCCGTGGGCGTCCACACCGGCGACTCCGTGGTGGTCTGCCCCTCCCAGACCCTGACCAACAAGGAGTACCAGATGCTCCGGGACTCCGCCCTGCGGATCATCCGGGAGCTGAAAATCGAGGGCGGCTGCAATGTGCAGTTTGCCCTGGACCCCCTGTCTTTCCAGTATTACCTCATCGAGGTCAACCCCCGGGTTTCCCGTTCCTCGGCCCTGGCCTCCAAGGCCTCCGGCTACCCAATCGCCCGGGTCTCCGCCAAAATCGCCGTGGGCATGCGCCTGGACGAGATCCGCATTGCCAACACCCCGGCATCCTTTGAGCCAACCCTGGACTATGTGGTGACCAAGATCGCCCGGTTCCCCTTTGACAAGTTCTCCGATGCCAACAACACCCTGAACACCCAGATGAAAGCCACCGGCGAGGTCATGGCGGTGGGCCGGACCATGGAGGAATCCCTGCTGAAAGCGGTCAGGTCTCTGGAAACCGGCGTGTGCCACCTGCACAGCAAAAAGTTTGACGGCTGCGCCGAGGGAGAATTGCTTCGCTATATCCGCAACGGCACCGATGACCGGCTGTTTGCCATCGCGGAGCTGATCCGGCAGAAAACCGACCTGAATATCATCTACAACGCCACCAAGATCGACATGTTCTTCCTGGAGAAGATCGCCAACATCGTGGCCTTTGAAAAGGAACTGAAAGCCAACCCCGGCAGCCTGGAGACCCTCCGGGACGCCAAGCGCATGGGCGTATCCGACCAGTATATCGGTATGCTGTGGGGCATGACCCAGGCGGAGGTGTTCCATCTTCGCCGGGACAACGGCATCATGCCGGTGTATAAGATGATCGACACCTGCGCCTCCGAGTTTTCTTCCTATGTTCCCTATTTCTACTCCACCTACGAGCAGGAAAACGAGTCCGTGGTCAGCGGCCGGAAAAAGATCGTGGTCCTGGGCTCCGGCCCCATCCGCATCGGCCAGGGCGTGGAGTTTGACTACTCCACCGTCCACGCCATCTGGTCCATCCGGGAGGCTGGGTACGAAGCCATCATCATCAACAACAACCCGGAGACCGTCTCCACCGACTACACTACCTCCGATAAGCTGTACTTTGAGCCTCTGACGGTGGAGGATGTGATGAACGTCCTGACCCTGGAAAAGCCCGAGGGCATCATCGTCTCCCTGGGCGGACAGACCGCCATCAACCTGGCGGCGCCCCTGGCGGCCCTGGGCGTGCCCATCGTGGGTACGGATATGGAGGCTATCGACCGGGCGGAGAACCGGGACTCCTTTGAAAAGGTCATGGAGAAGCTCCGGATTCCCCAGCCCAAGGGCCAGGCCGTCACCAACATTGAAGACGGCGTCAGGGTTGCCCAGGAGATCGGCTACCCGGTGCTGGTCCGGCCCAGCTTCGTTCTGGGCGGCCGGGCCATGGAGATCGTGGCAAACGAGCGCTCTCTGCGGCACTACCTCCAGACCGCCGTGGAGGTGAATACCGACCAGCCCGTGCTGGTTGACAAGTATATCATGGGCAAGGAGCTGGAAGTGGATGCCATCTGCGACGGAAAGCGGGTGTTCATTCCCGGCATCATGGAGCATGTGGAGCGCACCGGTGTCCACTCCGGCGACTCCATCTCCGTCTATCCCACTTTCTCCGTGTCCCAAAAGGTCAAGGACCAGATCCTGGACTACACCCAGCGGCTGGGACTTGCCATCGGCATCGTGGGCCTTTTCAACATCCAGTTCATTGCCGACAGCGACGAAAAGGTCTATATTATAGAGGTAAACCCCCGATCCTCCCGGACGGTGCCGTTCCTGTCCAAGGCTACCTCCGTCCCCATGGCCCACATCGCCACCCAGGTGATCCTGGGCCACAGTCTGGAAGAGCAGGGCTACACCCAGCTGGTGGCCCCGGAGAAGAAGCGGTGGTATGTCAAGGCCCCGGCGTTCTCGTTCAGCAAGCTCAAGGGCATGGACACCTACCTGTCCCCGGAGATGAAGTCCACCGGCGAGGCCATCGGCTACGACACCTCCCTGACCCGGGCGCTGTACAAGGCCATCCAGGCCTCCGGCATGCATGTAAGCAACTACGGCACGGTGTTTGCCACCATTGCAGACCGGGACAAGCCCGCCGCCCTGCCCCTCATCCGCAGGTTCTATGACATGGGCTTCAACATCGAGGCCACGGTGGGTACGGCCAACTTCTTAAAGTCCCACGGCATCCGCACCCGGATCCGCCAGAAGCTCACCGCCGACGGCTCCGACGATATTCTGGTGGCTCTGCGCAAGGGGCATATCGCCTATGTCATCAACACCATCGATGTCAGCGCCCCCGGGGCGTCCCACTCCGACGGTTCCGAGATCCGCAGGGCGGCGGTGGACAACAACGTGACCATGTTCACCTCCCTGGATACCGTCAAGGTGCTTCTCGATGTGCTGGAGGAAATGACCCTGGGCGTGTCCACCATCGACGCGGAATAAAGAATGTGCTTATCGGTTTTACGCAGCAAAATATACACAAATTGGAATTTGGCGGGCAGAGCCCGAGTGGACAGTTGACAGTGGACAATTAAGGAGTCCCTTCGGGACAATTAAAAATAATAAAATTCAACCGTTGCTACGTTTTTAAGATAAAACGAGGCATTTGGGGGCCTTTATATTTTCAATCATCCCCGAAGGGGATACCACAACTGTCCACTTTCCACTGTCAACTGTCAACTTACAGCGAAGCGACAAATTGACAATTGACAGGCAATGACGGATAATTGGTGTGGCGGTCATGCCGCAGGAAAGGGAGAAACCACATGAACAGTCGAATGAACAATGTATGCCGCCGGATGGAGAAAGCGGGGCTAAGCCAGCTTCTTGTTACCGACCCCTGGAGCATTTACTATCTGACCGGGAAAATGTTCCAGCCCGGCGAGCGCTTTCTCGGGCTGCTGCTGAAAGAAAGCGGTGACCATAAGGTTTTTATTAACCGCCTGTTCCCCGCTCCCGAGGAGCTGGGGGCGGAAAAGGTCTGGTTTTCCGACACCGACCCCTGTATGGCAATCGTGGCAGAGCACCTGGATCCAAAGGAAGTCCTGGGTGTTGACAAGATGATGCCCGCCCGATTCCTGTTGGAGCTCATGGAGCGCAATGCCGCCTCCGGTTACCGAAACGGCTCTTTCTGCGTGGATGATACCCGGGGCTGCAAGGAATCTGACGAACAGGAGAAAATGATCCGGGCGTCTTTCCTCAACGATCAGGCCATGGCTCTGTTCCGTGCCCTCGTCCGCCCGGGCCTTACCGAGGCGGAGGCTGCCCGGCGGGTTCGGGAAATTTATCGGGAGCTGGGGGCGGAGGGCGTCTCCTTTACGCCCATCGTCAGCTTCGGCGCCAACGCCGCCGATCCCCACCACGAGCCGGACGATACGGTGCTCAAAGAGGGGGACTGCGTGCTCTTTGACGTGGGCTGCCGCCTGGACGGCTACTGCTCCGACATGACGAGAACCTTTTTCTACCGCACCGTATCCCCGGAACAGCGCCTGGTTTACGACACTGTTCTGAAAGCCAATCTGGCTGCTGAGGAACGGATGAAGCCCGGCGTCCGGTTCTGCGACCTGGATAATGCAGCCCGGGAGATCATCACGGAAGCCGGGTACGGCCCCAATTTTACCCACCGTCTGGGCCACTCCATCGGCATGGAGGTCCACGAGCCCGGCGATGTAAGCGCCGTTAACACCGATACTGCCCAGCCCGGGCGGATTTTCTCCTGCGAGCCGGGGATCTACCTGCCGGGTCGGTTCGGTGTGCGCATCGAGGATCTGTGCATGATCACCCCCGACGGTGTGAGGGTGCTCAACCGCTTCCCCAAGGAACTGGACATCATCGACCCTGGGGAGTAACACTGCCAAATAAAAATAGTTTCGTCAGCAAACAGATAAAACAGACAAATTGGGAATTTGTCGGGCAGAGCCCGAGTGGACAGTGGACAGTTGACAGTGGACAGTGGACAGTTAAGGAGTCCCTTCGGGACAATTTAAAAAATAAAATTCAACCGTTGCTACGTTTTTAAGATAAAACGAGGCATTTGGGGGCGTTTATATTTTCAATCATCCCCGAAGGGGATACCACAACTGTCCACTTTCCACTGTCAACTGTCAACTTACAGCGAAGCGATAAATTTCCAATTTGCCGCACTGCTGCGTTAATCTGAGAAGCGCATAACAAATAACAAAAGCTGCCTGGTTCACCAACGAACAGGCAGCTTTTGCGTAAAATTTGGCGGCAGGCTTTTGCCTGCCGCCAAAATGGGGTTCTGGGAGAATTACTAGGCCTTTGCCAGGTCCTTTTCCTTGATGAAGATCCAGGTCAGGACAAAGCCGCCGATCAAAGAGACACACCAGCAGCCAGCGTAGACAAGGGCAGCCATGGGGTTGACCTCGCCGCCCATGTAGGTCATCATGGGGATAGCCAGCAGGCCGGAGGGTCCGAAAGCGGTGGAGGCAACACGCAGAGCCATGCAGATGGCGCCGCCGAAGCCCGCGCCCAGACCGGCAGTGATGAAAGGCTTGCCAAGAGGCAGGGTAACACCGTAGATCAGGGGCTCACCAACGCCCAGAATGCCGGGAACGATAGCGCCTTCCACGTTGCGCTCGATGATGGTGTTCTTGACTTTCCGGGCCTTGATCCACAGGGCGATGGCTGCGCCGACCTGGCCGGCACCGGCCATGGCCAGAGCGGGATACAGCTGGATGAAGCCGTACTTGGTCAGCAGCTCAGAGTAGAAGCCCACGAGACCGTGATGCAGGCCAAAGGTGACCATGGGCAGGAACAGGGCGGCGGACAGGAAGCCGGAGACCACACGGACGGCGGCGATGCTGCTGTCGCACAGGGTGGTGATGATCCAAACCATGGCGGAGGACACCAGGCCCATAACGGGCATGATGGCGAAGATGTAGATAACGCCGCCGATCAGGATGGTCAGCAGAGGGGTAAAGACGGTGTCCATCACATCGGGCAGATGCTTGCGGATCCATCTTTCCAGATAGCCCAGGAGCCACACGCCCAGGATAACGGCCAGGACGCCGCCCTTGCCGGCACGGAGCACAGCGTTCAGCGTGCCGTCGCCCCAGCCGATTTCCATGGCGATGTTGGTGATGTTCGCCATGCCGCTGATGCCGCCGATCATACCGCCGAGAACAGGCGTGACCTTAAACTCTCTGGCGGCGTTGATGCCGACGAAGATGGACAGGTAAGTAAAGAAGCCCTGGCCCAGAGCCGTGAACAGCTGATGGGCAACATACTTGAAGCCGTCACCGGCCTGGGGAGCCACGTTGCCGAAAGCGATCAGGTTGGCGATGGCGACGCAGATACCGTAAACGATGAAGCCGGGGATCAGGGGCGTGAAGATGTTGGCGATGTGCCGCAGCAGGGTCTTGATGCCCGTCTGCTTCTGGCCGGCCTTATTGATGGCCTTGTTCTCCCGCCAATCCTTGCTCACATCCATGGCAGGCTCCAGATCGCTGGATTCTTCCAGCTGGGCCAGCTCCAGGAACTCATCGGTGACCTTTCTGGACTTTCCGGGGCCCAGAACTACCTGCAGCGTCTCATCCTGTACGACACTGATGACGCCCTCCAGACCCTTGATTCCCTCGACGTCAACCTTGCTGTAATCCTTAACATCGATGCGCAGTCTCGTCATGCAGTTCTGCGCCCGGGAGACGTTGCCCTTGCCGCCTACGCGCTCCAGGATTTTCTCCGCCAGTTCTTTGTTTGACATAGATTTACCTCCCTATAAAATTGACTAAAAACAAATATCGCGGCTGCTTCGGTATTTATTCCATAGCCTCACGAATGTGACCATTCGTTTTTCCCAGTTTCTGCTCGGCTTCCTCCCTGCCGCAGCCGGCAAGGATCATCAGAATGGCAGTTTTCACCTTGTCCCCGGACTGAAGCAGCGCTTCCTTTGCCCGTTCCCGGGTGACGCCGGTGGCCTCCATTACAATGTTTTCCGCGCGAACACGAAGCTTCTCGTTTGTGGGAACCACATCCACCATCAGATTCTGGAACGCTTTTCCGCAGCGGACCATGGTCGCCGTGGAAATCATGTTCAGGATCAGCTTCTGGGCGGTTCCGGCTTTCAGCCTGGTGGAGCCGGTCAGGCATTCGGGGCCGGGCACCACTTCAATTGCCAGCTCCGCGGCTCTGCCGACGGCGGAACCGGGGTTGCAGGAGATGCCCACCGTATGGCATCCCATATTTCTGGCGTATTCCAGGCCGCCAATCACATAGGGCGTGCGTCCCGAGGCGGCAATGCCCACCACAATGTCCCCGCTGGTCAGCCCGATATTCACAAGATCCTGGCGGCCCAGCTCCGCGCTGTCCTCCGCGCCCTCCACGGCCTTAATGAACGCTTTGTCTCCGCCGGCGATCAGACCAACCACCGTATCCGGAGAAACGCCGAAGGTGGGGGGACACTCCGCCGCGTCCAGGACGCCCAGCCGCCCGCTGGTGCCAGCGCCCATGTAGATGAGCCGGCTGCCATTTTCAATGGACTGCGCCGCCCAGGTAACGCACTGGGCAATGTTATTCAGCTGGGGCTTGATGGCTTCCGGAACCCGGGCATCCTCCTCGTTCATGACGGTGACGATTTCCAGGGGGGTCATGAT
The DNA here is from genome assembly GCA_964625595.1 of uncultured Oscillospiraceae bacterium. Classification (GTDB taxonomy): domain Bacteria; phylum Bacillota; class Clostridia; order Oscillospirales; family Oscillospiraceae; genus Faecousia. The sequence goes on from CAZVDH010000007.1 coordinate 23,975, forward strand.
GTCCAGGTTCATCGTGCGGCTGTTCCGGGTTTCGGTGGACATGCCTGCAAGATTCAGACTCATTTCATCACTCCTGTTCTTTTCATTGTTTTTTCTTCTTGACTTTTCAGATCTTTCGGATACTATGAGGATATACCTTTTAACACTTTGTGTCAAGAATTTTATAAAATTATGGAACTTTGTTTCAATCCTTGATTCAATCTGGTTTGTTCCGGCATAATTGATGAAACTATTTCAAAAAGGATTCCGATTGATGGATATTTTTGACAAAAAAGGAGGCGTTCCCATGACAAGTGCCCTGCTTCGGTTAGAGGAAAACATGGCCGCTCTCAGCCCCACGGAAAAAGCCGTGGCTTCCCAGATTCTGGAAAAGCCGGAGCTGGTTTCGGAGCTGTGCATTCACGATCTGGCGAAGGAAACGTTTTCTTCTTCCTCCACCATTGTGCGCCTGTGCTGCCATATCGGTTTTTCCGGTTACCGGGATTTTCGCAGGGCAGTCACCGCGGAGCTGGCGGTTCGGACCCAGACAAAGATCAACGAGCAGCTCTCCATTGCCCGCACCGACTCCCTGGAGGAGATTATCGGGAAAGTGACCTACCAGAATATCGTTGTCCTGGAAGAAACCAGGGCGATGATGGATGCCGAGGTCATCCGCCGCTGTGCGGAGTTGATCCGGAAAGCCCGGGTGATTTACCTGTTTGGCATCGGCGCGTCTTTCTGTACAGCCAAGGATGCATACCTGAAATTTCTCCGGATGAACAAGCTTTGCGTTATCAATGAGGATTGGCAAGCCCAGATTCTTCAGGCGAGAAACGCGCTGCCGGAGGATCTGGGAATTGCCATCTCCTATTCCGGCGAGACGGAGGAGGTCATTGAATGTATGGAAGCCCTGCGGGAAAACCACACCCCCATCATCGCCATTACCCATCTGGCCAACACCCCTGTGGCCCAGCTTGCCGATGAAAAGCTCTATACCGCCGCCCGGGAGACTCTGTTCCGCTCCAGTGCCATGTCTTCCCGGATCTCCCAGCTGAATATCATCGATATTCTCTACACCTATCTGGGAAACCTGGAATATGACCGCACCCCGGACCGGATGAGCAAAACCCACATTCACAAGCCCGGTGAGAATTCTCAGAAGTAAAAGAAAAATCCCGAAAGCAAGACAGCTTCCGGGATTTTCAGGGCTATGAAAAACGATTCCGCTTACCGCACTGTTTCCGGTGTCAGCAGAAAGGGCGTTTCCGGACCGATGAAATCCAGCAGGGGCAGACTGCGGCCGCTCACATGTCCGATCACATTCACCCGGGGGTCGGCGGGAAAGTCCTGCCGGGTGATCATCACCTCGCCGGAGTAGCGCAGGTAGCGGACATTGTCCATGGTGATGCTGCCTCTGGGACGGGGCGCGCAGTTTTCCGGCTCCACAATCTTACCCTGGCAGGAATAGACCCGGGATTCCTTGACCCGGACTAAGGACGCGGGAGAATCCTCCCGGCAGGCAAAGGGGCGGTTTAACAGGTGGGCGTACCCCTCTGACACCGTACAGGGGAGGGACAGAATCCCCCGCTGCTGATACAGGCGGATCCGGGCCTCCTCTTCGGAAGACAGCCCCGGGTCACCGATAAACACCCCGTCGCAGGCGTTTCTTTCACACAGGTCCATATAGGCGCTGGCAGGGCCGCAGCTTCTGTGCGCCTCCAGGGTGGGCAGCCCCTCCCGGATGGGACCCCGCAGGGCGTCGTCCCCGGGGATAAAGGCATAGACCCGGTATCCCAGCTCCCGCAGCCGGGCGGTCCGCCTGTCAAACTGGGCCCGGTCCAGGCCGGTCTCCGGCCGGGGATAGAAATTATGGATGGCAAACACCTGCTTTCCCGCCCGGGCGATCCGTGCCGCGTCGGAAAGGGAAACGGTGGAGGCGTTCACGGCCACGGGAAGCACGGCAGCCAGGGCGCAGATCGCTTCCGTTTCCAGGCCGTAATCCACCCGGAGAGCATAGAGCCCCAGTTCCCGGGCCAAAAGCGCCAGATCCGGCTGCTGGAAGACGGCGCAGGTTTTCACGGAAACATCCGCGATGATCTGATACCCCTTTTCCGCCAGCTTCCGGCAAGCTTCCCGGGCATGGGCGCAGTAGGTTTCGTTCATTTCCTCGCTGATGTGCAGGGAAAGAAAGAGGGGAACCTCCCGGGCATCCTCCCGGGCAAGAGCCGTCTCCACGGTTTCGGGCTGGGAAAGGTAAACGGACCGCCCCAGGGGAAGAACGGACATAAGTAGCACCTCCTGTTTTGCTGATTGACAATTCGGCTAAGTCGTTGATACACTGTCTTTTTATTATACCAGCTTCCCCGGCCCATTGCAATGGCCGGAGGGCACTAAAAAATCTGGTTTTTTGAAAATCGGGTATTGACTCTCCCCCTATGGGGAGGCTGTACAATTCTTCCTGGAAATGATATTGCAAGGAGGAACACAAAATGACCATGAACGAAAAGCATATCTGCGCCGAAAAGACTGCGGATCATCTGTACCGCATCGGCCTGTTTGCCCAGATGAACCGGATCACCGTAAAGGCCCTCCGTTTTTACGAGGAACAGGGGCTGCTCCTGCCCGCGAAGATCGACGAAGAAAGCGGCTACCGGTATTACGCCATGCGCCAGATGGAGACCCTGCACCGGATCCTTGCTCTGAAAGAAGCAGGCTTCACCATCGAGGACATGAAGCATCTGGATGCCTCCGCCGATGAAAGAAGCTTCCTGCTCCGGAAGAAGAACGCGATTCTGGAGAAAATCGCCGAGCTGACATTGCAGCTTTCCAAAATCGACGGGTATCTGATGTCCGGCGGAAATTCCCTGTCCGCTCCCGTCATGATAAAGACCATCCCGGAGACGGTGTGCGCGGTGATGCGGCGCAGGATCGATTCCTATGACGCCCTGTTTGACATCATGCCGGAAATGGGAAGCTATATGGAGGAAGCGGGCTGTATCTGCGCCCTGCCGGAATACTGCTTCACCCGGTATCTGGAGCCGGGCTATAAGGAAGAACAGATTCTCGTGGAAATCTGCGAGGCGGTAGCGGAGAAGAAAGCGGACCGGGACTGCCTCCAATTCCGGACCATCCCGGAAATCCGGGCGGCCTGTATTTATCACAAGGGCTCCTACCGGGACTTCCCGAAAACCTACGAAAGGATCCTCCGGTACATCGAGGAAAACGGATACGAAATCTGCGGCAATATCCGGGAGAGCTACATTGACGGCGTCTGGAACAAGGATTCCGAGGAGGAATGGCTTTCCGAGATCCAGATCCCGGTGGTGAAAAAATCCGTATAACAGGGGAGGGAAGCGCGTTATGGCCCATCAGGACAAAATCATCATCCAGGGACTGCGGCAGAACAATCTGAAAAACATCTCCCTGGAGATCCCGAAAGAAAAGATCGTGGTTTTTACCGGCGTGTCCGGCTCCGGAAAATCCAGCATCGTCTTTGACACCATCGCCGCGGAAAGCCAGCGGCAGATGAACGAGACCTATTCCGCCTGGATCCGGGGAAGGCTTCCAAAATACGAAAAGCCAAAGGTGGACAAAATTGAAAACCTCTCCGCCTCCGTCATCGTGGACCAGAGCCGGCTGGGAGGAAACGCCCGCTCCACCGTGGGCACCATCAGCGACATGTACGCCTCCCTGCGGCTGCTCTACTCCCGGATCGGGGAGCCCTATGTGGGCACCGCCTCCTACTTCTCCTTTAACGACCCCAACGGCATGTGCCCGGAGTGCTCCGGCATCGGCAAGGTGATGACCGTGGACGTGGAAAGCAGGCTGGACCCGGAAAAGACCTGGAACGAGGGAATGGCGGACCTGCCCGCCTTTCATACGGGCAACTGGTACTGGAAGCAGTACGCCGAGGCCAATATCTTTCCCCTGGACAAAAAGTGGAAGGACTTTTCGGAAACGGAGCGGAACCGGCTTCTCTACGGCGCGGACGCCCCCGGCGGGCAGCGGCTTTCCAAAAAGGTGGAGGGGGTTGCCAATTACCTGAACAAAATGCTCATCAACCGGGACACCTCCAATCTGAAAGAGGCCTCGGTAAAGCGGCTGATGAGCCTGGTGTCGGAACGGGAGTGCCCCTGCTGCCACGGAAAACGGCTGAATGAAAAGACCCTTTCCTGCAAGGTGGCGGGCTACAATATTTATGAGATGTGTGAAATGGAGTTTTCCCGGCTGGTGGAGGTCCTCAGGACCATCCGCGACCCCCGGGCCGCCACCATTGTAGACACCCTGGTGGCCTCCCTCACCCGGATGATCGATATTGGGCTTCCCTACCTTTCCATGAACCGGGAATCGTCCACCCTGTCCGGCGGCGAGGCACAGCGGCTGAAGCTGGTGCGGTATATGGGAAGCTCCCTCACCGGGCTGACCTATATCTTTGACGAGCCCAGTACCGGTATGCACCCCCGGGACGTTTACCGGATGACAAACCTGCTGAAAGACCTGCGGGACCGGGGAAATACCGTCCTCGTGGTGGAGCATGACCGGGATGTGATCTCCATAGCCGACGAGGTCATCGACGTGGGGCCTCTGGCAGGCCGGGACGGCGGGCAGATCCTGTTTCAGGGAAGCTTCGAAGCCCTGCTGTGCTCCGGCACCCTGACGGGAAACGCCATGAAGCAGAAGCAGGCTATCCGGGAGAATCCCAGAATTCCCAAAGAATTTCTGCCCATCCGGGACGCCCGGATCCACAATCTGAAAAATGTGTCGGTGGACATTCCTCTGGGGGTGCTGACGGTGGTCACCGGGGTGGCGGGCTCCGGCAAAAGCAGCCTGATCCGGGATGTGTTTGCCAGGCAGCACGCGGACCGGGTGATTCTGGTGGACCAGTCCCCCATCACCGCCACGGGCCGCTCCACCCCGGCCACGTTCCTGGGGTTCTTTGACGCTATCCGAAAGGAGATGGGCGCCCAATGCCATACGGACCCGGCACTATTCTCTTTCAACAGCAAGGGCGCCTGCCCGGTCTGCGGGGGCAGGGGGGTGATCGTCACGGAGCTGGTATTTATGGATCCCGTGGTGACCCAGTGCGAAAGCTGCGGCGGCAGGCGGTACAGCCGGGAGGCCCTGTCCCATACCTACCGGGGGAAAACCATTGAGGAGATCCTGGCCATGCCTGCAAAGGACGCCTGTGATTTCTTTGCCGGAAGTCCTAAAATCCGAAAAAGCATCGCTGCCATGATTACCGTGGGGCTGGGATACCTGTCCCTGGGACAGCCCACCTCCACCCTGTCCGGCGGCGAGCGGCAGCGGCTGAAGCTTGCCAAATACCTGGATGAAAAGGGCAATATCTATGTTCTGGACGAGCCCACCACGGGACTGCACGGGGCGGATGTGCGCAGGATCATGGCGCTGCTGGAAAGTATTGTGGACAGGGGAAATACCGTCATTGTCATCGAGCACAACACCGATGTGATGAAGCGGGCGGACTACATCATCGACATCGGCCCCGACGGCGGCAGCGCCGGCGGACAGGTGGTATTTACGGGAACCGTCCGGGAAATGGTGGAAAAAAGCAGTGGAATCACCGCGGAGTTCCTCCGAAAGGACAAATAAGAACGGATATTCCCCTCTGGCTGGCGGACAGCAAAATTGGAATTTGTCGGGCAGAGCCCGAGTGGACAGTGGACAGTTGACAGTGGACAGTTAAGGAGTCCCTTCGGGACAATTTAAAAAATAAAATTCAACCGTTGCTACGTTTTTAAGATAAAACGAGGCATTTGGGGGCTTTTATATTTTCAATCATCCCCGAAGGGGATACCACAACTGTCCACTTTCCACTGTCAACTGTCAACTTACAGCGAAGCGACAAATTCCCAATTTCCCGGTTTGCGGAGTACCCCCGGCGGCGGAAATCGGTTTACCATAATCGGCAAAAAAGGAAAAAAGCGGAGAAAAAAGCTGTGAAATAATTGTTAAATCTCTGAAATCCCCTGTTTCCAAACCAAAAAACATTGACTTTGATGCCGGAATGTGTTACAATTCGGTTACATTGCGGAGCTTTGGGCTTTCGCATTGCTCATTCCATAATTGGAGATAGATGCAAATGATCGAATTTACGGACGTTGTGAAATCCTATCAGCAGGGCAACAATGCCCTCAACGGGATCACCATGCAGATCGCGGACGGAGACTTTGTTTTTCTGGTGGGCCCCTCCGGTTCCGGCAAATCCACCATTATTAAGCTGATCACCGGTGAGCTGAAGCCCACCTCCGGCAGTGTCCATGTCAACGGCTACTCCCTGGAGCGGATCCGCAAGCGGGAGATCCCTTACCTGCGCCGCACCGTGGGCGTGGTGTTCCAGGACTTCCGGCTGATTCCCAACATGACGGTGTATGACAACGTGGCCTTTGCCATGCGGGTCATCGGCGCCAAGGAAAAGGAGATCAAGGAACGGGTGCCCTATGTGCTGGAGCTGGTGGGCCTGGAGAACAAGGCAAACCGCCATCCCGGCGAGATGTCCGGCGGTGAGCAGCAGCGGCTTGCCATTGCCCGGGCTCTGGTCAATAACCCCTCCACCATCATTGCCGACGAGCCTACCGGCAACCTGGACCCTGCCAGATCCTTTGAGATCATGGCCCTGCTCCAGGAGATCAATAACCTGGGCACCACCGTCCTGGTGGTCACCCACGAAAAGGATCTGGTGGAGCTTTTCAACAAGCGGGTCATCGCCATCGACGAGGGCGTCGTGGTCAGTGACGGAGAGGGGTACTACGGCTATGAGAATCAATAATATTGGTTACCTGTTGAAGGAAGGCATGCGGGGCATCTTCCTGCATGGCTTTATGTCCTTTGCCGCTGTCTGCGTCACCGTGGCCTGCCTGCTGATCGTGGGCAGCTTCTCCATCCTGGCCTACAACCTGGATGTGATGGTGGAGGACCTGAACCAGACCAGTGAGATCCTGGTTTATATTGACAGCAGCCTGAGTGATGCCGAGGCAAGAAGCGTGGGCACCAAGATTAACGCATTGGACAATGTGCTCCAGGCGACCTTTGTCTCCCGGGAGCAGGCCCTGCAGGACTTCATTGCCGACCACGATAACGACGCTGCTTTGAAGGGCGTGCAGGCGGAGGACCTGCGCCACCGGTATGTGGTGACCCTGGAGGACAACTCCCGCATGGAGGAAACCGATGAGCAGCTCAAGCAGATCCCCGGCGTGGCCGATACCAACGCGGCCTATGAGCTGGCGGAGGGCTTTACCACCATCCAGGACGTGCTGCACATCGCCTCTGCCGCGCTGATTGCCGTGCTGCTGGTGATCTCCCTGCTGATCATCTCCAATACCGTTAAGCTGGCCATGTACGACCGGCGCAATGAGATCGCCATCATGAAAATGGTGGGCGCGACCAACGGCTTTATCCGCCTGCCTTTCGTTGTGGAGGGCTTTACCCTGGGCATGACCGGCTCCATTATCGCTTTCGGTCTGGAATGGGTCATGTATAACGCCCTGGTTGAGCGGGTGGCCCAGGTGGACGCCCTGCGGCTGTTCTCTTTCGTTCCTTTCCAGGAGCTGCTGCTCCCCATGATCGCCACCTTTGCCGCCGCCGGCCTGTTTGTGGGTATCGTCGGCAGCTGGACCTCCATCCGGAAATTCATGGATGTGTAACCGCACCCTCCGGCGCGCCGGACCCGGGTGGGTCCTGTTCCCGCCCTCCTACGGGGGCACAGCAAACCAATGGAGATAGATATGAAAAAAAGAACCCTGATTCGAACCTGTTTCGCCCTTTTTCTCGCGGCAGTTATGATACTGTCGGTTTTGCCGGGACAGGCCGATGCCGTTTCCTCCTCGGAGATCAAGGAGGAGCTGAACGAACTGAAAGATAAGAACGCGGAAATCCAGGCCCAGATCAACGGGATCCGCCGTCAGTACAACGCCAACGCCAGCCAGATCCAGGAGCTGGTGGACAACAAAAATGCCATCGACCAGGAAATTGCCCTGCTGCATACCCAGGTCATCAATATCAACGAACAGATCGCCGCGTACAGCCAGCTGATTGCCGACAATCAGGAGGAGCTGGAAGCTTCCGAGGACTATCTGGACAGGCTGAACGAGCAGAGCAAAGAACGGATCCAGGCCATGGAGGAAGAGGGTGACCTTTCCTACTGGGAGGTGATCTTCCGCTCCAGCAGCTTCACGGATATGCTGGACCGTCTGACCATGGTGGAGGAAATCGCCGCCGCAGACCAGCGCCGTCTGGAAGACCTGGAAGCTGCCGCCCGGATGGTGCATACCATTCAGGAGGAAATGGCGGCGGAAAAAGAGGCGCTGGAAGAAAGTCAGGCTCAGCTTGCGGAAAGTCAGGCCGCCCTGGAGGCGCGCCGGGAAGAATCCGACGGGATCCTCCGGGAGCTGGCAAAAAAGCAGGATGAATTCCAGGAGCTGTTGGACGAATCCGAAGCCCTGCAGGACGATCTGATGAAAGAGATCGCCCAGAAAGAAAAGGAATATTCCAACGCCAAGTACCAGGAGGAACTGGCAAAGCAGGCCCTCCAGGGACAGAACCCCAAGTCCGACGCCACCTGGATTACCCCGGTTTCCGGGTACAGGATCACCAGCGCGTTCGGCATGCGGCTGCATCCCATCCTGGGCTACTACAGAATGCATAGCGGCATCGATATGGCATGCGCCCAGGGCACGCCCATTTATGCCACCCGGGCCGGTACCGTGACGGCGGCAGCCTATCAGGCCGGCGGCGCGGGCAACTATGTGAGCATCAACCACGGCGACGGTTTCGCCTCCATCTACATGCATATGACCCACTATGTGGTGTCCGCCGGGCAGACCGTGTCCGCCGGACAGCTGATCGGCTATGTGGGAAGCACAGGCCTGTCTACCGGTCCCCACCTGCACTTCGGCATTTCCTATGCCGGAACTTATGTAAACCCCCTGGCTTACATATAAGCGGCGGCGGGCAGACGGTGGGAAGCGGCCCTCCGAAAAGCTGAACCAAAGGAGTTACTTATGAAAAATCGCAAGCGTTTCGTGTCTATACTGGCCGGGGTGATGGCCGCGCTGATGATCCTGACTCTGATCCTCAGCCTGCTGCCCACCCGGGCATCGGCTGCGTCCTCCAGCGAGATCCGGAAACAGATCAATGAGCTGAAGGAGCAGAAGAAAGATATTCAGGCCCAGATCGAGGACCTGAAGGATCAGTACCAGGAGAACGAAAACGAGATCGCGGATATTGTGGCGCGGAAGAATATCATCGATCAGGAGATCGGTCTGCTCCACGCCCAAATCACCAATATTACCGAGCAGATTTCCGCTTTCAGCGTGCTGGTGGCGGACAAGCAGGACGAGCTGGATAACGCCCAGACCCGTTTTGAGCAGATGAACGAGGACTGCAAGGTCCGCATCCGGGCCATGGAGGAGGAGGGCAGCCTGACCTATTGGGAGGTGCTCTTCAAGGCCACCAGTTTTTCCAACCTCCTGGATCGGCTGAATATGGTGGAGGAGATCGCGGCTTCCGATATTCGCAGACTCCAGGAGCTGAGCGACGCGGCGGACGCGGTGGAAACATCCCGTCAGGAGCTGGCTCTGGAAAAAGAGGAGCTGGATGCCACCAAGGCGGAGCTGGATGCCACCCAGGCCCAGCTGGACGAGAAGCGGAAAGAAGCGGACGAGCTGATCCAGGAGCTTCTTTCTCACGCGGAGGAACTGGAGGAGCTCCGGGAGCAGAAAGAAAAAGAAGACGAAGAGCTGATGGCGCAGATCGCCGAGATGGAGCAGGCCTACAACAGGGCCAAGGAGGAGGAGTGGCTGGCTCATATCGCCACCGCGACCACCGCTTCCTCCGCTACCCAGCCCGGCGGCGGGGACGGCGGCATTGATTTCGGCAACGGCGGCAATACCAGCTCCGGCGGCAGCAATAATAATCCCAGCGGCAGCACCAGCTGGATCCGCCCCTGCAACTATGTGAAGGTGACCAGCCCCTACGGCCTGCGTGACGCGCCTACCGCAGGCGCTTCCAGATTCCATCAGGGCATCGACCTGGGTGCCCCGGCGGGCACTACCATTGTGGCCTCCCGCGCCGGTACCGTCACCTCTGCCGGCTACTCCAACTCCCTGGGGTGGTATGTGACCATCAACCACGGAGACGGTTTTTCCTCCATGTACGGCCACATGCAGGGTCCGGCGTATGTGTCCTCGGGTACCTATGTGTCCCAGGGGCAGTCCATTGGCGGGGTGGGCACCACCGGTATTTCCACCGGCAACCACCTGCACTTTGCCATTTTGTATAACGGCGCCTACCAGAACCCCGCTGCTTACGTCGCGTTCTATTGATACATACGCACGCTCTCCCACAGCCTGCCGGCTGTGGGAGAATTCTAATTCCCCGCCCCGGGAGACGTACAAATTGGGAATTTGCAGAGCTGTTTGTCCTGTGGTGCGCGGGTAGATGCGGTACGCGTCCTTGCCCCCCGCACTTGTGAGGGGGGTGGTACCAGTCC
>CAZVDH010000008.1:0-34134 GCA_964625595.1 uncultured Oscillospiraceae bacterium
AGCCGATAACCTTAACAATCATTTTATCGAATTTCTTAACTTAATGACATTGGTCTGCGGACGGGTTCGCAATGACCGGTTTTTTGGCAGTCTTGCACGCCCGGGCGGCAAAAGCCGTCCGGGCGTGTAACTGTATGCGCGGTTCAGGATACGGGCAGGTGTCAGGCAGGCTGCCTGTCTTTGGAAAGATGCTTCCAAAGCAGCAGGGTGAAGATCAGCACCAGGGGGAACGCGGTGCCTGCCAGAAGGCCCTTTTGCAGGTTGTCGTTTGCCATCTGGGTGACATTGCCCACGAGGAAAGGGCCAAAGGCGCCCCCCAGATCCCCAGCCATGGCCAGCAGAGCAAACATGGCCGTTCCGCCCCGGGGCAATTGCCTGGAGGAGATGCTGATGGTGCCGGGCCAGAGGATGCCTACGGAGAAGCCACAGAGGATGCATCCGATCAGGCCAGCCACAGGGCTTGCGGACAGGGAGGCCATGAGGTAGCAGGCAAGGCACAGGCCTGCCGAGCAGAGCATGAAGCCCGTAAGATTGATTTTGCTGCCGTATTTGCCATAGATCACCCGGCTGATGCCCATAGAAATGGCAAACAGGCAGGGCCCTGCCAGATCACCGGCGGTTTTGGAAAGGCCGATGGCGGATTCGGCGTAGGCGGACGCCCACTGGGCCATGGCCAGCTCCGACGCGCCGGCGCATACCATCAGAACGATTGCGGCCCAGAATACCGGGACCCGGAACAGGCTGCCGATGCCCATATCCTTTCCGTCCTCCACCAGATGCTCGATGGGGCAGGTGCAGAAATTGTAAATATTGTACAGCGGCACCAGCGCCCAGATGCAGGCGAGCCATTTCCAGCGGTCAATGCCGAACAACGCGAAGAAAGCGGTGGACAGCAGTACGACGCCCACCGAGCCCCAGCAATAGAAAGAATGCAGGAGGCTCATGACCGCTTCCTTATGGTCAAAGGGACAGGCTTCCACAATGGGACTGCACAGAACCTCGATCAGGCCGCTGCCTACCGCGTAAACAATAACGCTGAGCAGAATGCCTGCAAAGGGGTCGGAAAGCCTTTCCGGAAGAAAGGCAAGGCCGATGAGCCCCAGAGCGGAAAACAGCTCCGAAGCGACGATGCTTTTTCGGTAGCCGATCCGGTCCACAAACTTTGCGCACAGCACATCCACGATGAGCTGTGTCAGAAAAAAGGCTGTGGAGATCAGTGCGATCTTCCCTAAGGGAATGGCATAGTCGTAATGAAATTTCAAAAACAGCAGGGGTGCGAAGTTGGCGGTGATTGCCTGGGTGATAAAGCCCAGATAGCAGGCGGTCAATGTCTTTTTGTAATTGTGAATCATATTGCCGTTCCCTTTCTTTTCCGGGATCACGTTTTCTGCATTATAGCGCAAAAAACGCCCTGTGGCAATGGAATCCGCGAATAAAAACGGGTGTGCTGCAAAATGCGGCACACCCGTTTTTGTAAAAAGCAGCCTGACGCGCGTTGCCGGATCGTTATCCCGGCAGCGCGGCGTCCGCCGTTTCCTCCAGCGTGCCCAGATCCCAGAGCAGCCGGCTGGCAATGTATTTGTCCCGGATGTCTTTTGTCATGAGAAACGTGGTTTTCACTTCCCGGCTGGTGAAACCGATCTGGGACGGCAGGGTGGGAGCGCCTGCGGTCTTCAGAGCCGCTTCCACGGTTTCATAGGGCGGTATCGTTTCGGCAATGATGCCCTGGATGGTATCCCATTTGGCAATGATTTTCTCAAGCCGGAGAGCATGTCCGGCAGGATCGTATTTTCCCTCTTTATCTTCCGCTGCGATCATTGCCTGGGCGCCTGCCCCGATAAACTCCCGCAGGCGGCGGTTCCAGTCTTCCCGGTCAAAGGCCGCGGCATAGGCCAGCGCCCTTTCCCTGTCTGGGGTCATGCGGCGGATCTCATCATACACCCGGATAGACAGCAGGGTTCCGATGCCGCACTGGATGCCGTGGGTGTCAGTGGGGGTAGAGAATTCCAGACCCCGCATGTCCCATATATGGGAGAAATAATGCTCCATCCCGGACGCGGGCCGGGAGATACCCACATAGCTCATGGCGATACCTGTGACCACCAGCCCCTCCATGACGGAGCGGACGGCTTCCGGCTCCCGCCGCGCCAGGCCCTGGGCATTTTCCATGCATTTGTTTACCGCGTTCATGACCATTTCGGCTACGGTGGGGCAGTAGTGCTCTCCCACCAGCTCCTTGGCAATGCGCCATTCGCACAGGGCAATGTACTTTGCCGCCATATCCCCCAGACCGGATTGAAGAAGCCGGTCTGGCGCGCTGCACAGCACATCCAGATCGGCGATAATGCCGTCGGGACAGGTAGTGCTCAGAGATACTTTCAGCCCGTCCCGGACCATGGAGCTGGTGGAGGACGCGTAGCCATCCATGGAGGGGGCTGTGGCGGCGATGAAATAGGCGCGTCCGGTCAGGTGGGACAGAATTTTCCCGATGTCGTTGACCACGCCGGAGCCGACCCCCAGGATGAGGTCGCAGTCCGGGTCAAAATGCATCACAGCCGCGCCGACCGCGGCTTCATCCGGTTCCAGATGGGCCTGGGGGAAAACGTAGAGGGAATAGGGAATGGACGCCTCCGTCAGAATGCCGCACAGGGCCGCGCCGGCAGCCGCATATTCGTTGGTGTCGGTCAGAATGAATGCCTTTTTCTTATGATTGGCCTGTATCAGCTGTGGAATACGTTTCAGCGCCCCGGATTCAATGACCAGCTCTTTGAGCTTTGCGCTGTGGTGCTGACCGCAAGGGCAGTCAAACCCGCCGGAGCGGATCATGGCAAGCAATGTATCTGACATGGGGAGCCTCCTTTTTCAGTTGTTGTTTCAAAATTATAGTTGTAAATTGTAACAAAATCAATTGGAGAAATGCCTATAGTTTTATGATAAAATTTGTGCAAATAAATGAAATAAACTTTTTAATCAAAAGTATAAAGCTTTTGGATTGACAATTATCCGGGGATTCGCTAAAATGGGACTATCGAAATGAAAGCTGCGGGAGGGAAATTGTATGATTTACACGCTGACCCTGAATCCCGCCATCGACAAAACGGTTGTGATCCCGTCCTTTTCTCCCAACACGGTCAACCGCATCCGGGATGTCCGGACGGATGTGGGAGGCAAGGGCATCAATGTGTCAAAGTGTCTGTCCGGCCTGGGGTGCAAAAGCACCGCCGCGGCATTCTGGGGCGGTGACGCGGGGGACCGGGGCATTCGGTTTCTGGAGGAATGCGGCATTGATTCGCTGGCTGTTCGGATCTCCGGCCAGACCCGCACAAATCTGAAGATTGTCGATCCGGAACGGAAGCAGAATACCGACATCAATGAGCCCGGCCCGTTCATTTCCCCGCAGGAGCAGGAAGAACTGCTGGAAAAGCTGGACTGCCGTATCCGGGCAGGGGATATTCTGATTCTCTCCGGCAGCATACCGGGAGGCATCGAGCCTACCGTTTATCGGGATCTGATCCGGCGCTACGGAGAAAAGGGCGCAAAGGTGTTCCTGGACGCGGACGGTTCCTGCTTCCGGGAGGGAATTACCGCGGCGCCCTATCTGATCAAGCCCAATATCGACGAGCTTCGGGCTTTCTTTGGAACGGCGCTTTCCACCGGTGAGGAAATTCTGGCTGCGGCACGGCAGCTGCTGGATATGGGCATCCGGGAGATCGTGGTCTCCCTGGGAGCCGACGGGGCGATGCTGGTCAATTCTCAGGGCGCTTACAGAGCGCCGGGGCTGAGGGTTCCGGTGAAGAGCACCGTAGGCGCCGGGGACTCCATGGTTGCGGCCCTGGCTTATGGGATTCAGGAGGGGATCCCTGCTCCGGACCGGCTGGCGCTGGCGGTAGCCATGAGCGCGGCCAGCGTCATGTGTTCCGGAACGCAGATACCGGATGGCGGTACTGTGACAGAGCTGGTCCGCCAAGTTAGAATTGAGGAGGTTTTCTGAACTATGAGAACAAGAGCTGTAAGACTTCACGGAGCGAACGATCTTCGTCTGGATGAATTTGATCTGCCCGAGATCAAGGACGACGAAATCCTGGTAAAGGTGATCTCCGATTCCATTTGTATGTCCACCTATAAATGCGCGGTGCTTGGGGAAAAGCACAAGCGTGTCCACCCGGATGTGGCCCAGCACCCCGCGATTATGGGCCATGAGTTTGCCGGTGAGATCGTCAAGGTCGGCAAGCTCCACCAGGACAAGTTCAAACCCGGCATGCGCTTTGCCCAGCAGCCGGCGCTGAACTATAAGGGAACCATGTGGAGCCCGGGATATTCCTATGAGTTTTTCGGCGGGGATGCCACCTATTGCATCATTCCGCCGGAGGTGATGGAATTGGGCTGCCTGATGGAGTACAAGGGCAAGGCCTTTTACGAAGCGTCCCTGGCCGAGCCTATGAGCTGCTGCATCGGCGCGTTCCATGCCTGCTACCACACCCGGATGGGGGTATACCATCATGAAATGGGCATTGTGCCGGGGGGCAAGCTGGCGCTTCTGGCGGCTGCGGGGCCCATGGGCCTGGGCTGCCTTGCCTATGCCCTGTGCTGTGACCGCCGGCCCGGCACCATCGTACTGACGGACATGAACAAGGAGCGCCTGGAAAGAGCCAGGGAGCTGTTTACCCGGCAGGCGGAGGAGGCGGGCATTGCGCTGCACATTGTCAATACCGCCGGAATGGAAGACCCATCCGCGTACCTGCGGGAGCTGGTGGGCGGCACCGGGTATGACGACGTATTCGCTTTCGCGCCGGTGGCGCCGGTTGTGGAGCTGGCAAGCAAAGTTCTGGGCCGGGACGGCTGCCTGAACTTCTTTGCCGGTCCCACCGATACCCAGTTCAGCGCCAAACTTAATTACTATGATGTACATTATAATTCCACCCATGTCATGGGCACCACCGGCGGCAACACCGACGATCTGGTGGAATCCCTGAAGCTCAGCGAAGCGGGGGTGCTGAATCCCGCGGTCATGGTCACCCATATCGGCGGACTGGACTGCTGCGCCGAGGTGACGCTGAACCAGCCCAAGCTTACCGGCGGGAAAAAGCTGATTTATACCCATATCTCCATGCCGCTGACGGCAATCGCGGATTTCCGGAAAATGGCGGAGCGGGATCCCCGCTTTACCGGACTTGCGGACATCTGTGAGGCAAACCGCAACCTCTGGTGCCCGGAAGCGGAAGCGTATCTTCTTGAAAACTGGAAGTAAGAAAGAGGGGACATTATGCAGCAGCGCAGACAGCGTATTGTTCAGCTGATCGTCCGTGAGGGGCAGATCACCTTTGCGGCTCTGAAAGCCCAATTTCCGGATGTATCGGAAATGACTCTACGCACGGACCTGAAATGCCTGGATGAAGCCGGAGAGATCATCCGGATCCACGGAGGCGCCCGGTCCATTGAGACGGTGTCCGGAACAGACGGACCGCTGTCCCAGCGCAGAGTCCGGAATGTGGCCCAGAAGCAGGAAATTGCCGCCAAGGCCGTGGATCTCATTCATTCCCACAGCTCCGTGTTTATTGATTCCGGCTCTACCGCTACCGAGCTGTGCCGCCTGGTCCCCGATGAGGCGCGGATTATTTACACCAGCGGCGTCACCTGCGCCGTGGAGCTGTGCGGTCTGAGCAAGCCCACCGTGTATCTGCCGGGAGGACAGCTAAACCGATACAGCGCCTGTATCACCGGAAGCCAGGCAGCCTATGACCTCCGGTTCTGCCACTTTGATATATGCTTTATGGGCGTCACCAGCTTTTCGCCGGAATACGGCTTCTGCTGTGAAAACAAGGATGACGCGCTGCTGAAATCCGTAGCCATCCAGAGGTCCGACAATGTGGTGATGCTGATGGATTCCAGTAAATTCGGAATGGCCAATACCCACTGCTTCGCTTCCGTGCAGGATGTGAATATTCTGATCACGGACAAAGCCATGTCCGCCGAACAGCGGAGCTTCTTCCGGGAGCATGGGGTAACGGTTCTCTGATTCCAAAGGGAGGAAAGCACAAATGGATTTGGACACAATCGGGCAGAAGCACCGCGCGGATGTGGTGGTTGTGGGCGGCGGCCCGTCGGGGGTGTGCGCGGCTATCGCGGCGGCCCGGTGCGGCGTGAAAACCCTCCTGGTAGAGCGGGCCGGATTCTGCGGCGGCATGGCTACCCAGGGAATGGTTGGCCCCTTTATGACCTGCTATGACCGGAAAGGCGAGAATATGATTATTCGCGGCCTGTTTTCGGAGATCGTTGACAGAATGGTGGAGCGCGGGTTTGCCATCCATCCTTCCCAGGTTCGGGCGGGCACCGCCTTTACCTCCTGGATCACCGTAGGCCACGACCATGTGACCCCCTTTGAGCCGGAAGGCCTGAAGCTGATTCTCGATGAAATGCTTACCGAGGCGGGGGTTGAGATTCTGTACCATACCGTTTTTCTGGAGCCTGTGGTGGAAAACGGCGCCGTCACCGGGATCCTTGTAAATTCCAAAAAGGGAATGGAACTGATTCGGGGCGGTGTGTTTATCGACTGCTCCGGCGATGGGGACCTGGCTGCCCGCAGCGGTGTTCCCTTTGAAATGGGAAATGAGGAATTGCACCAGACCCAGCCCGCTACCATGTTTTTCCACATCTGCAACGTGGATTCCGCGGCGGTGGAGGCGGACATTCAGGCGAATATCCACAACTTCTACCGCAAGGACGGGGTCAATTACCGTTCCTTCCACTGGCGGGTCTCCCAGGCCAGGGAAAACGGCGACTGGGACCTGAAGCGTGTCAGCATCGGCCTGTACCGGATGCCGAAACCCGATGAATGGTATGTCAATACCTCCCGGCTGATGGATGTTGACAGTACGGATAACGAAAGCCTGACAAAGGCGGAAATCGAAGGCCGCCGCCAGGCGGATCAGATCATCCGCTTCCTCCGGAAATATGTACCCGGCTGTGAAAACGCCAGGATCAAGGCCACCGCCTCCCATGTGGGGATCCGGGAAAGCCGGCATATCCGGGGGGAGTACCGGCTGACGGCCGATGACCTGATTCATGGGAAAGTTCCGGAAGACAGTATTCTCCTTGCGGCCAACTCCGTGGATGTGCACGGACGGTTCGGCCCCACCAGCAACGAGTATGTACCCATTGAGGGCGACTTCTATGGGGTTCCATTCCGAAGCATGGTTCCCGTGGGTGTGGAACAGCTCCTTGTGGCGGGACGGTGCGTCAGCGCGGATTCCACCGCCGCCGGAGCGATCCGGGTCATGCCGCCGTGTATGGCCATCGGACAGGCCGCCGGAACAGCTGCGGCATTGGCCGTCCGAAATGCCTGCCCGGTGCGGAAGATTGACACGGATGCGCTTCGCGGTGTTCTGAAAGAAAACGGAGCGTTTCTGTAAGAAACGCGGTTTTCGGATTTCACACAGGCTTTACAGCCCATGCCTTTTTCATTTTACATAGGGACACTACAATGGAGCAGTGGAGAAAAGCCCTTTTTTCCGGTGCGAAACATTGTAGTGGCCGGAAAAAACAAAGCGGTACACAGCCGCTTGCCCCACTGTTACAGGAAACCTTTGCCCCTATTGTATGTTGGCGGACTGAACCGCTGATAAATATTGAATTGGAGGAACCAAAAATGAAGAAGATTCTTGCACTCATGCTGGCAGTTATCATGGTTGCGGCTGTCTTTGCCGGCTGCGGCCAGAAATCTGCTGATCCCACCGAAGCGCCGGCGACGACGCAGGGAGGCGAAACAACAGCGGCACCTGAAACCCCCACCGAGGCTGCTCCTGAGGCCGATCCCTCGGACATCACCAGCTGGATTCTGGAAGAGGATACCAACATGTCCGGTGTCGTCAACTTCTGGATTCCTTTCAAGGGCACCCAGGGCATGGATGCCATGATTGCCGACTTCAACCAGACCTATCCCAATATTCAGGTTAACCTGAACACCTACAGCAACAACTCCGACGGCAACGTAGCCGTCAATACCGCGATCATGGGCGGCGAAGTGGATGTGCTTGCCTCCTTTGGCCAGAACATGACCTACAAGCGCTGGGAAAGCGGCCTGTACCTGGATCTGACCGACCGGATTGCGGAAGAGAACATCGACCTGATTGCCAACTGGGGCAGCGATGTCTACAAGTACGATGGCGCCTATTACACCTTCCCCTGCGGCGGCCTGACCTATTACATTGCCATCAATATGAACGCCTGGAACGAGGCCGGCCTGGGCGAGCTGCCCACCGAGTGGACCTGGGATGAGTACCTGGAGGCCTGCCGCAAGATGACCAAGCTGAACGACGACGGCACTGTGGCGGTCTACGGCGGCTCCGACTACCACTCCACCAATATCCCCATGTACGCCTACTGCCAGGTCAACGGCGGTGATATGTACTATGTCGCCGACGGCTCCGCTTCCTCTTTCAACGATCCCATCGTTGTGAACGCCTACAAGCGGGAAGTGCAGGCTGAGCTGGAAGAGAAGATCTGGTTCCCCAAGGCTACCATGCGTGCCGACTCCATCCAGGCCCAGATGACTTTCTGCCAGGGCCAGACCGCTTCCACCGTTACCTGCAACGTCATCCGTTTCCTGCACGATACCAAGACCTATCCCGATGTGAACTGGATCACCGGCTTCGCTCCCTGGCCTGTGGAGGAAAAGGGCCAGACCAACTATATGTCCGGTGTTCCCATTTACTCCCATGCCGGTATTGCTCTGAACTGCCAGGATGAGGATGCCGCTTGGGCATTCCTGAAGTGGTATTCCACCTACGGCAGCAAGTACCTGGCCGCTGCCGGCCACCAGTCCGCATGGCGGGGCACCGAGTCCGGCGGCCTGATTGATGTAATCTACGGCAGTGAAGAGGAAGCCAAGAAGTGGATCGATGTTGATTCCTTCAACCATGTTGTCGGCCGTACCGATCTGCCCGCCTATGTGGAGAAGAACCTGACCGCGCTGAGCGATGTTGTTACCGTGGGCAACAATGCCTTCATGAATATCATCAACGGCATTGAAACCCCGGAGGAGGCTCTGGCGAAAGCCCAGGCTGAAGCTGACGAACTGATTAAGAACGGCTAATCATTCCTAATCTGTCACCCTGGCGAAAGCCAGGGTGACCCGCAGTTTTTCAATTTCCCATGCCCCCCGCTTTTTAACGCGGCCCCGGGATCTGCCACTATGACCAAGGAAAGAGGTCGCTGATTATGCGCAAAGAAAAGCAGAAAACAAAGAATCGGCTTCGCGCCCGTGAAAATGCCACGGGCTGGGCCTTTGTCATGCCGGTTCTCATCGTCTTTATTACAATGACCGCGTTCCCGTTTATTTTCTCGCTGTTCCTGTCCTTTACCGACTGGAATATGAAAGCCTTTACAAAATGGAATTTTTTCAGCGGATGGGAAAATGTCAAGTTTGTGGGGTTTGACAACTTTGTAAAGCTGTTTACCAAGGACCCCAAATCCATGAAAGCCCTGAGCAATACATTTGTCTATGTCGTCACCATTGTACCGCTGTCGATTATTCTGTCCCTGGTGCTTGCCTACTGCATGAACGGGCGGATTTTCGGTAAGAAGATCCTGCGCATGGCGTTTTTCATTCCCTACATCTGCTCCATCGTGGCGGTAGGCGCCGTGTTCAAGTTCCTGTTCCGGGCGGACGGCATCATCAATAACATCCTGATGGATCTGAACATCATTGCCGAACCCATCAAGTGGAACATTGACCCCAGATATTCCAAGATTCCGATTATTCTGCTGTCCGTGTGGACCTCCATCGGCTATCAGCTGATCCTCTTTACCGCCGCCATGCAGAACGTGCCGGCATCGCTGTATGAGGCGGCCCAGCTGGACGGCGCCGGCAGCTTCAAGCGCTTTACAAAGATCACCCTGCCCATGATCTCGCCCACCATCTTCTATCTGGTCATTACCCGTATGATGGCCGTATTCAAGATTTTCGGCTCCGTCAATATCTTCACCATGGGCACCACCATCGATTCCAATACCTCCATTGTGCTGCGCATCTACGATTCGGCCTTTAACAAGTATGATTTCGGCTATGCCTCCGCAATGTCCATGGTTCTGTTCCTGATTATTTTGGCGATTACCGGTATTAATTTCTGGGGCCAGAAAAAGTGGGTCCATTACTGAGAAAGGGGGCCTCGATCATGAAGATTGGTTATCACTCCCGGGAAAGGCTGATCAAGCTGCTCAAGACCGTGGTTTTCATGGTGATCGGCATAGCGTTTTTGCTGCCGCTGCTGTGGATGATCAGCGCTTCCCTGAAGACCCCCGCAGAGATTTTTGCCAAAGAGTTTCACTGGTTCCCGGAAACGCCTCGCTGGGATAACTACGCGGCGGTGTGGAATAACGAAAATGTCAGCATGGCCAGGGGCTATCTGAACAGTATTTTCATCTGTGTCATGTCCATAACGGTCAGCCTTTCACTGGCGTCCCTGGCGGCCTATGCTTTTGCGAAAATAGATTTCAGGGGAAAAAATTTCGTTTTTATGCTGTTTCTCTCCACGATGATGATTCCCGTGGAAGTGACCATGATCCCCCGGTTCATGGTGTTCAATAAGATCGGCCTGTATAATAACCTGTGGGCGATCATCCTGCCCCATTGGTTCAATGCCAGCGCGATTTTCCTGCTGCGTCAGTTCTATTTGGGTCTTCCCAATGATCTGATGGAGGCGGCGAAGATCGACGGCGCGGGGCACGGGCGGATCTTCCTGCAGATCATGCTGCCGCTGACCAAATCCGCGCTGGTGTCCCAGTGTGTGCTGAGCTTTGTCTCCACCTGGAACGAGTACCTGAGCCCCCTGATTTTCCTGGTAAAAAAGAATCTGTACACCATTTCCCAGGTGGTCCAGTGGACGATGATGGACGAAATGGACCGTACGGACCTGACCATGGCGGCGGCTACCTGCGCCGTGATTCCTGTTATTGTTGTGTTTTTCTTCTGCCAGAGATTCTTTATCGAAGGCATTGCCACTTCCGGCGTGAAAGGATAACCCCGGGGCCGCTGCTGGGATTGGGGGCAGCGGCCATCCCTTTTGCCGGCGGCGCGGATTGCGAAAGGACGTAACGCATGCGAATTAATCTGGACAATCCTGTCATTCGGTTTCTGGGCGGTGTTTTCGACACGGCGGTCGCGGTCACGCTGGGGGTGCTTTGCTGCCTGCCGGTGATCACCCTTGGACCCGCCCTGACGGCCATGTACCGCACCATGATGGATGTGGCCTCCGACCAGTGCGGGGGCGTCGTCAAAACCTTTTTCCGTGCTTTCCGGGAAAACCTGTCCCAGGGCATGGTGCTGGGGCTGCTGCTTCTGGCTGTGGCCGCGGTGCTGGCCGGGGATATCTGGGTTTGCTGGGGGTTCCGGCATGAGGCGGGTACCACGGTATCCGTCATGCGGGGCCTGACGGTTGCCTGCACTGTGCTGTATTTCGGCTGGGGCAGCTATGTGCTCCCGGGGCTTGCCCAGTTTCAGGTTACAAACCGGCAGGCAATCCGCAACGCGGCTGTGTGGGCTGTGCGCAACCCCGCCGTTACGATGGGACTGGTGGCGTCCAAGCTGGCTGCCGCGGCAGCCGTTTATCTGATGTGGTATCTCTGCCTTCCGGTGCTCTGGATTCTGGTATATGCGGACGCGAGGCTTCTGAACAGGGCTTTCGGCGTGCGGGAGCTTCCCAACCGGGAGCAGGAAGAAAAGAATCAGGAAATCTACTATGAGTAAGAAAACCTATACCATTGGATTGGATTTTGGGTCCCTCTCCTGCAGGGCGGTTCTGGCGGATACCGCCGGCGGGCAAATCGTCGGGGAGGAATCCATGGAGTATCCCCATGGGGTGATGGATAGGAGCCTGCCAGACGGAACGGTGCTTGCGGGCAGCTGGGCGCTGCAGCACCCCCGGGACTATGTGGATGCCCTGCTGGGCACCGTCCCCAGGCTTCTGGAGCGCTCCGGAATTGACCCCGGGACGGTGGTGGGAATCGGCGTTGACTTTACCGCCAGCACGGTGGTTGCCCTGGACCGGAATTTTGTTCCCCTCTGCCTGAATCCCGCCTTTGCCTCCCACCCCCATGCCTGGGTCAAGCTGTGGAAGCACCACGGCGGGGTTTCGGAGGCGGAGCAGCTGACGAAAGCTTCCAAAGCGCTTGGGCGTCCGTATGCTGACTGGTACGGCGGGGTGATCTCCCCGGAGTGCCTGCTGGCAAAGGTCATGCAGGTATACCATGAGGACCGGCAGGTTTATGAAGCCGCCGATTGTTTTATGGAGGCCGGGGATTACATTTCCTCCCTGCTGGCCGGCGCCCCGGTTTTCGGCTTGTCCGCGGGGGCGGCAAAGGCGTTTTGGAGCCGGGACGGCTATCCGGACGGGGAATTCTTTGCCAGCCTGGACCCCGGGCTCCGGAACCTGCCCCGGGAGAAGCTGATGGACCATTTCCCTGACTGCCGCCGGGGATACCCGGGGGAAAAGGTGGGAAAGCTTTGCCCCGACATGGCAAAAAAGCTGGGACTTCCCACCGGGATCGCGGTTTCCGCCCCCCAGATGGACGCTTACGCCGCAATGCCCGGTCTGGGAATCACGGAGCCGGGGGTCATGCTGCTGGTCATCGGCACCTCCACAGGCATTTTGCTGATGAATGACCGCAGACAGGCGGTGGAGGGCGTTACCGCGTGCCTGCCGGATACCTATTATCCGGGGCTCTATGGCTACGGCTCCGGACAGTCCAGCGTGGGGGATACCTTCCAATGGTTTCTGGATAACTGCCTGCCGGAGAACTACCGGAGCGCGGCGCGGCAGGCCGGTGTGTCGGTACATACCTATTTAAGCCGGCTGGCCGGACAGCTTCGGCCCGGTCAGACCGGTCTGCTGGCCCTGGACTGGTTCAATGGGAACCGGTCCTGTCTTGCCAACAGCCGCCTGTCCGGAATGATCCTGGGCCTGCGGCTGGGCACCAGGCCGGAGCATATTTACCGGGCGCTGCTGGAAGCGACGGCCTTCGGTGCCCGCGCCATTCTGGAAGCCTATGAGCGGGGCGGCGTCTCAGTCCGGGAAGTGGTGGCCTGCGGCGGGATCGCCGTGAAGAATCCGTTTCTCATGCAGATGTATGCCGATGTGCTGGAAAAACCCATCCGGGTCAGCCAGTGCAAACAGGCGCCGGCGCTGGGAGCCGCCATCCAGGCCGCTGCCGCCGCAGGGTGCTATTGCGACCTGCGGGAGGCGGCCCGGGCCATGGGTAACCGCCGGATGCAAACCTATACGCCGGATCCGGAAAATACCCGGCAGTACCGGCGGCTTTACGGGGAATATAGCCGCCTTTACGATTATTTCGGCAGGGGAGAGAATCCGGTCATGGAAACACTGTGTTCCATATCCGGGGAAATGAGGAGCAAGCAATGAGCCAGTTTCAGATGGGTTACCCAAGCGAATATGATGTGATCGTTGCCGGCGGCGGCCCTGCCGGAGTTGCCGCCGCAGTCAGCGCTGCCCGGTTGGGGGCGAAGACCGCTTTGGTGGAGCGCTACGGCATTCTGGGCGGTATGCTGACCGCGGGCCAGGTCCAGCCCATCCTTGGCAGAACGGCTGAGCGGACCATGTACCATGAGATCGTGGAGCTGCTGAACCGGGGACACTCCAATGCGCCGAGCGTTGTCACCCGGAACGGCACCGAAGTGGGCGTGGATGTGGAGGAAGCCAAACTCCGTCTGCTGGACCTTGCGGTCGGCAGCGGCGTTTGTGTGTACCTGCAAACGCCTGTGGTGGATGTGGTCATGGAGGGCAAATGCCTGGTGGGGGTCAGAATCTGCACCCCCTCCGGTATCCGGGAGCTTCGGGGCAAGACCATTGTGGATTCCACCGGGGACGGCTTTGTGGCCGCTCTGGCAGGGGTTCCCTATGAGATCGGCAGGCCCGGCGACGGGAAGTGCCAGCCGGTCACCCTGGAATTTACCGTGGAAAATGTGGACGAGAGCTGCGCCATCACAGCCTATGGCGGCAGTGACCCTGTGACATTGCCGGACGGCACCCGCTACAGCCAGCTTTGCAAGGATGCGAACGCCCGGGGGGAGCTTCCCCAAAATGTCAGCATCGTCCGGCTCCACCGGACCCTGCACCCGGGGGAGCGGAATGTAAACGCCACCCAGGTCAACGGGCGGGATACCCTGACAGCGGAGGGCATCACGGAGGCGGAGCTGCTGCTGCGGCAGCAGGTAGAGCCCATTATGGCCTTTTTGCGCAGGTATGTTCCCGGGTATGCCGATGCGAGAGTCAAATCCACCGCCGCCACCCTGGGTGTCCGGGAGACCCGGCGCTTCCGGGGGGAGTATGTGCTCTCGGACGCGGATGTGGAGACGGGCGCCAGATTCCCGGATGTGGTGGTCCACAAAGCCTGGTTCCTCATTGATATACACAATCCGACCGGCGGGGGCCAGGCGGAGAAGCATTCCCAGCCCGCGGTGCCCTACGACATTCCTTACCGCTGTCTGGTCCCCCAACAGGCGGACGGATTGCTGCTTTCCGGAAGAAATATCTCCGGGACCCACCGGGCCCACGCGTCCTACCGGGTCATGGGCGTTGCCCTGGCTACCGGCCAGGCGGCGGGTGTGGCGGCGGCGCTGAGCGCCCGGGAGGGCTGCGTTCCCCGGGAATTGGATTACCGCAGGGTTCAGGCCGCACTGGGGGACTGCGGCTGTCAGCTGTTTGATCAGGACAAATAAGTGAGGCAGATAAAATGTATGGACTAAAGAAAAAACAGATTTTGTGTTATGGAGACTCCAACACCTGGGGCTGCATTGGCAAATGGGTGGAGTCCGACGAGCCGTCTGAACGGTATGAGCCGGAAAACCGGTGGCCCTGCGTGCTGCAGGCGGATCTGGGGGACGGTTTTCACATTGTGGAGGAGGGGCTGGGCGGCCGGACGACCATCTACAATAAGCCGGGGGAAAGCTGGAAGACAGGCGAGTCTTATTTGCCCGCCTGCCTGCATTCCCATCGCCCGCTGGACCTGGTCATCATCATGCTGGGCACCAATGACCTGCATGTAAACCACGCGCTGACGGAGGAGTCGCTGTCCGTGGGCATCACCCGGCTGGTGGACATCGTTCAGTCCTATCCCAAAACCGGCACAGGGGCCAAGGTGCCCAAGATTCTTCTGATCGCCCCTCCGGAGGTCGTGCCGTCTTCCCCGGAGGGAAGAGTTCAGGTGTATGACAAGTTCCGCAGGGATGTGGGCAGGGATCTGAGCCTGGCATTTCCCCGGGTCTACGCGGAAGTGGCCCGGGAAAAGGGCTGCTATTTTCTCAACGGACAGGACTATACGGTCCCCGGTCCGGCGGACGGCGTCCATATCACGCCGGAGTCCCAGGTGCGGCTGGGCCACGCGGTGGCAAAATTTATTAAAGAAGAAATTTATCCCGAGGGGTGACGGAAATTGAAAGGAACGGCAGCACCATTCATGCGGTTCGAGAAAGTCATGCCCTCTGCCCAGGGGATGGCCATTTGGGAGGACCGTGCCTTTATTCTGTATGATTCCGGATTCTGCGGTATCTATGACCTGGAAAGCAAGGCATCCGCGCCTTTGGATTTCTTCCCTCTGGGTTCCCGGAACGATGGTGATCCTGCCCCGGAGTACCGCAACCATGCCAATTCCTGCATGTTCGCGGGCGTCCATTGGCAGGGAAATCCCATTCCGCTGCTGTATGTGACGGCGGGGAGCGGTATCGGTCAGGACGCGGACGGTTTCTTTTACCGCTGCGCGGTGGAAAACATCACCTGCCGGAAGGACGCGGACGGTAAGGAGCACTACTGTGGGGAAACCCTGCAGACCATTACCTATCAGCCCCAGGGGATTGAGGAAACCCCCTTTCTGGAGCCCTGCTGGGGCTGCCCCTGTTTTCTGGTGGATTCCCAGGCCGGCTTTTTGTATATTTTTTCCGCGAAATACCGCACCAAGCGGGGCTGTGTCCCGGACGGGGAGCGGAACCGGTACATCATCACCAAGTTCCCGCTGCCGGATGCGGCTTTGGGGGGTATGGTGCGCCTGACCCCCGGGGACATTCTGGACCAGTTCAGCGTGGAATCCGACATTCAGTTCACCCAGGGCGGCACACTGCGCGGCGATAAGATCTACTATACCTTTGGCATCCCCAAGAAAGAATACCCGGTGCACGTCTGTGTTTTTGACCTGAAGAAACGGGAGATGACCGCCGATTTTACGGATATGGATGAAGAATTCCGCTTCGAGGAGATCGAGTGCTGCGATTTTTACCACGGCAGGCTCCTGTGCAACACCAACGGCGGCGGGATTTACGCCCTGGAGGCAGAAGCATGAAGAATTCCATTGCTGATGCGGGATATTTTGATGTGGTTGTCTGCGGCGGCGGCCCGGCGGGCCTGGCTGCCGCGGTTTCTGCGGCCCGGTGCGGGTGCCGGACGGCTGTTGTGGAGCGGCTGGGCTTCCTGGGGGGCACCGCCACGGCGGGGCTGGTGGTGCCCATGAGCGGCTTTTTCCACAAGGGAAGCCGGGTGGTGGGCGGCATTGCCTGGGAGCTGGTAGAGCAGCTGGAAGCCATGGGCGCCGCCCAGGTGGAATACCCAAAAGGGCATGTGTCCGTTCATCCGGAGTATTGGAAGCTGGCCGCCCAGCGCATGGCGCTCCAAAGCCATGTGGAGCTGTTTACCAATTCTTACCTGAGCGGCTGTGAAACGGAAAACGGGAAAATCCGGGCGATCACCATTGTCAGCAAAAACGGTACGGAGTGCATCCGGGGCAGGTGTTTTATTGACGCCACCGGGGACGCGGACCTGTGCTTCCTGGCGGGGGTTCCCATGCAGCCGGAGGGTGGGGAAATGCAGCCGCTGTCGTTGTGCTTCCTGCTGGGCGGTGTGGATGTGACCACCCCGCTGCTCCGGGACAGTATCCATCACAACGGAAAGGGCGGCGCGCCGTCCTGCAATGCGGTTATTCACGATTATCTGCTGCAATGCGTGGAGGAGGGCAGGCTTGACCGTTTCGGAGGCCCCTGGTTCAATACGCTGCTGAAAGGGGATACCCTGGCCGTCAACGTGACCCGGGCCGCTGCCAATGCCGTAGATCGGGCGGAGCTTACCGCCGCGGAATTACAGCTCCGGGAGGACATGTTCACCATTGTGGAGCTGCTGCGGCAGGGCTTCCCGGAATTTCGGAACTGCTATATCGTTTCTTCCGGCGTCAACGCGGGCATTCGGGAGACCAGGCGGATCCGCGGGTTGGAAACCGTCACCGGTGCGGACCTGGCGGGGGGAAAGGTGCCTGCCTGCCCGGCGGCAAAATGCGCCCATCCCATGGACATCCACAGCGCGAAAGATGCCTGCCAGGTACTCAGAAAGCTGGAAACGCCCGGGTATGTGCCCCACACCGCCCTGATCCCTGTGGGCACGGAGAATCTGCTTGCCGGCGGCAGATGTATCAGCGCGGACCGGGATGCCTACGCCTCCATTCGGGTCCAGGCGACGGTCATGAGTATCGGAGAAGCGGCGGGCATTATGGCGGCTATGAGCTGCCAAAGGGACTGCCCGGTCTCCGCCCTTGCGCCCCGGGACCTGACGGATGCATTCCGGCAGCGCGGCTTTGTCAGATAGGAGACGGCTTCCCCTGTGACGCGGAAGCGGGTTTCCCCATGGATAACAAAAAATCCCACATTCACCTGCGTGTCAGGCGGAATGTGGGATTTTTGCGGTATTTCCGGAAGAAGCGGGGCAGCCGCCTATGTCAGATCTTCGCCGTTTGTGGCGATAACCTTTTTATACCAATAGAAAGAATCTTTCCGCTCCCGGCACTGCTGGTTCAGTTCCTCCGGGACGTCGTAGAAGCCCTCGGCGATAGAACCAGCAATACAGGGCAAGGTGTTGCAGCCGCCGCCAAGGGAAACGGCGGTACCAACTCTATTGGACACCCGGTAAATTTATTACCGCTTATGTCCGGCATGCATAACGTGATTTTTTACCGCAATTTACCGCTGCGGTAGGCAGAGGGAGACATCCCAATATTCTTCTGGAACTGTCGGATAAAATGCTCGGTGCTGCTGTAGCCGCACTGCTCAGCAACCTGTGAAACAGACGCGTTTGTCGAGTGAAGCAGATATTTTGCCAGTTCCAGACGGGCAGCGATCAGCTCCTTTTTCAGAGGAATATTGAAAAACTGTTTGTACTGGTGCTGAAAATAGGACACACTGATATTCGTTTTTGCGGCAAGTTTCTCGATATTCCAGGGCTGCTCCGGCGCAAGCAGGATCTGGCGGCGTATTACCGACATTTCCTGATACAGCGTGCTGCCTGTGACGGCAGAGAGCGCCAGGTTATCCGCCATTGTATAGATCAGATCCCGAATACGCAGATCGATGATATCGGCAGAATATTTCCTATGCTGGATCGCTTCCGAGGCGATGCTCTGGATCCCGGCTGTGATGGAGAACGGTTCTGCCACATAAAAAATCTGGTTTACCGGAAGCTTCAGCTCCGCGAAAAAAGGATGCAGATCCTCTCCGCTGAAAAATACACCGTCATGATAGTAGGGCTGGGTTTTGTTGTAATAGAGCTGGGGCGCAAAGGGGTCATAAATCAAACAGCTGTTGCGATTTGCCGGAATCATCTTTCCGTTTTGCATAATTTCCAGTGGGTCCCGGAACAAAAGAATACTGTACATATTGTTTCCGCCCGGGCGGTCAATGCGGTAACCCGTCTCGTGGCGGTAATTCGTAATCCAGTGAATCAAATGTAGCATACAGGTTCCTCCGAGATACTTTTGTACTTCCATTATTGTATAAACTTATAAAAAAATCAATCCCGCCCATTGAGAATAGCAGAAAATATCAATTTCTCAACGCAATGTATCATTGGAACAGCCTATTTAAGATGTTATACTAAATCTATAAAAGAACAAAAAATATAAGGTCTCTTTTATACAAATTAACAACTGCTTATGCATAAAACCAGGGGGTTTTCTGCGCTTTTTGGGAGAGAGGCTTTGATTCTGCGGCTTATTCGCGGAGCGGCGAAAGCAGGAAAATCTTTCCGGCTCCGTTTCCTGGGAAGCGTTTTCCGGCAGGCAGATTCTGTAAAACCAGAGACTTTTTGAATGAGGTGCGGACACTATGAAGTCAGACCAGTATATCCAGATCGTACAGGAAATGATCGGACAGGCGTGGAACAGTCAGCGTGATGTTGTTACGCAGATTGCACAGGGTATGGTGGAGACCATAAAAAGCAAGCACAGTGTATATATTTTCGGCTGTTCCCATGCGGGAATTCTGGCCGAGGAAGCCTTTTACCGCACGGGTGGGTTGGCTGTTATCAACCCGATCTTTTTCCCGGCATTCATGCTTAACACCCGCCCGGTGACGATGACCAGCCAGATGGAGCGGCTGAACGGTCTGGGAAAGGTTCTGGCAGACGCCAATCATCTGTCCGCCGGAGACCTGCTGATTCTGCATTCCGTATCCGGAAGAAACAACGTTCCGGTAGAGTTCGCCATGGAAGCGCATAATCGGGGCGTAAAAACCGTAGCCATAACAAACGTCGCCTATTCTTCCGCAGTCACCTCCCGCCACCCTTCGGGGAAACGCCTGTTTGAGGTTTGCGATCTGGTGCTGGATAACGGCGGCTCCGTTGGCGATGCGGCAGTGGCTCTGGAGGGACTGCCGGAAAAAATCGGCCCAACTTCCACGGCCTGCGGCGCGGCGCTGCTGAACGGCATCGTGATAGAAACGGTGGAGTTGATTCTTCGCAACGGCGAGGTTCCGCCCGTATTTATGAGCGCAAATCTGGACGGAGGCGATGCCCACAATCAGGAGATCTTTGCGCGCTACAAGGATCAGATCAAGTATATGTAACAACAGAAAAAATTAATCTTTTGATTGGGATGAGGGATGGCAATGGAATTTTATCTTGCCTTGGACGGGGGCGGAACAAAGCTGCAGGGCATTCTCTTCGACAGTACCTATCACCTGATTGCGGCAGCCCGTTCCGGCGGTGTCAATCGAAATGTCCACAGCAGGGAGGCTGCAAACCGCCACATCGACGAGTGCATTGGCAGCATGTTCGCGCAGGCGAAAGAAAAGGGAATCGAAATACCTTTGATCCGCCGGGTTATATCGAGCTGGGGCGGGATTCAGAAAGATATAATTACCCGCTATTGCCCTGCAGAGGAGTATGTGGTCTGCGGAGAAGGTCCGGTTGGCATACTGTGCTGCGGTCTCACCTCAGGCCTGCTGGCCCTTTCCGGAACCGGCAGCGATATATTCCTTGTCCGCGGCTGTGAGAAAATAGATGCAATCGGAGGCTGGGGATATTTGCTGGGCGATGACGGAAGCGGTGTCTGGATAGGGCGCAAGGCGGTTCGTTCCATGCTGCGGGTACTTGAGAAGACCAGCCCGGAGGACAGCATCATTCACAGGCTGATCCGGGAACAATTTCACCCCTGTACGCCCAACGATCTGGTTGATTATATCCTCCGTTCCCCTTCCCCCGGCCACGAGATCGGAAGCTTCTGCAAAATTGTAAACACGGCAGCGGAGCAGGGCGATTCGACAGCCTGCGGCATTCTGCAGGAAGCAGGCCATGTGCTTGCCGAAGATGTAATGCGCATGAAAGCCAAGCATAGTCTGCCGGATCATTTTGACATATGCATGGCGGGAAGTGTGTTTCAATATTGCGCAGAAATGAGCCGAACTTTCACCGGGCACCTTTCGGAAAGCTGGCCGGGCGCACAGGTACATAAAGCCATTTTCCAGCCTGTTATCGGGTGTGTGATCTATGAGATGCTGCAAGGCAGGCGTCCCCTCGATGCCGAGATGATTGCGTTTCTTAAAAAGGAATATTCAGCGTTCTGCGCATAAAAAAATCAGGAGGTAATTACAATGACTTTGCTGGAGCGTTATACGAACCGAATCAATGAGCAGTTCGAAAAGGTTGAAACAACACAGCGTGATGCGATCATCGCTGTGGGCAACATGATTGCGGAAAAAGTTAAGGACGGAGCGGCTGTCCACGTTTTTGACAGCGGCCACATCATCAATGCCGAGCTGATTGGCCGCGGCGGCGGTGTGTTTTTCCTGAAGCGTTTTATGTACCACCTGGATGTGACGGATGATGTCCGTCCCCGTGACCGCAGCGGTGTCAACAAGGATATGACCGGCCTGGCAGCCTACGCGCTCAAGTCTTCAAACGCACTTCCCGGAGATGTTATCATTATCGGTTCTGTTTCGGGACGCAGTGAGAACGTGGTGGATTTGGCCATTGAGGCCAAAAAGTTTGGTCTGACAGTCGTTGCGATGACCTCTCTGGAGTACTCCAAGGCAGTTCCCAGCCGTCACAGCAGCAAAAAGCGCCTGTTCGAGTGTGCGGACTATGTTCTGGACAACTGCGCCCCCAAGGCAGAGGGAATGATTCAGGTAGACGGCATTGAGGCACCCTTCGCCGCTGCCAGCGGACTGTCCGCCGCGCTGATTATGTGGAGTGTATGCGCGCAGGCTATTGACAGGCTTATGGCAATGGGCATCACGCCGTCTGTCTATAAGAGTGATAATTTTGAGGATGGTCCTGTTTACAATCAGGGGCAGGATCGCCGTTATCGGGAGACCGGCTATTAATTCACCCGGGTGGCCCATAAGGAGAACATATCCATGAGAAAGAATCAATTATACCGGCTGGTGAATGAGAGCCAGGATGTTCATCGTCCTCTGCCGATCCGGGAGGAATGGGCAGAAACACGAATAGCCAGCAAGCCTGTAAAGGCCCGCCGGCTAGTGGATGATGCTGAAAGATTGGATCACTGGAAACCGGTAACCTACGGTGTATCCGCTGCTGTGGGCACGGAGTATGCTTCAGCAGATAACGCTATGGGGCTTTCCCACATCGCCCTTTCGGATGCCCACGCCCATTGCGGCACCCACAGCGTCCGCTTCGATTGCCCTACCAATCTTCCCCGGCTGAACAAGATTGCTCCCGGGCGCATCTATGCTGTACCTACCGCATACCGCGTTGTGGAAAGGGAAAACTGGGAACAGTGGAACATGATGTCCGCCTGGGTCTGGCCGGAGGCTCCCGGAATGAAGACCATCACTTTGAGAATGCAGCTCCACAATGATGGCGACCACAAGGTTCCGGATATTTACGACCGGGAAGGCGCTCATAATATGACGCTGAAGCCCAATCAGTGGAACCGGATCGTTCTTGAGATTCCCTATCTTGCCCGGGACTGTGTTACCGGTGTGGGCTTCGAGTATGATATGGTTGGGCACGAGCCCGATGCCGTCGATCATGTAGTATTCTATATCGACGAGCTGGAGCTTCTGCAGGTAGACTGTGACCTGTATGAAGGCTGGCAGCCCAAATTGGACCGCCTTGTCTATTCTCACAGCGGTTATCAGCCTGGCGCTCCCAAGCTGGCGCTTGCCTCCGGACTGGCGGCTCAGTCCTTCCGCCTTGTGGAGCTGGATACCGGCCGAATCGTTTATGAAGCACCTGTGGTGGCAGCCCAGACGGCGCTGGGCCAGTTCCAGGTTCTGGATTTTACAGACTGGATGCAGGAAGGCACCTACATGCTCTGTGCCGGAGATGTGTATTCCCGGGCGTTTGAGATCGACGCCGACTGCTGGGAAAGCTCGGTTTGGAATGTACTCAGCTTTTTTCTTGCTCTGCGCTGCGGTTACGAGGTTCCGGGACGGCATCAGGCCTGCCATTCGGATCTGCTTCTCAAGCATGGAGATCAGGCAATTGTAGCCAACGGAGGCTGGCACGACGCAGCGGATCTGGCTCAGAGCCTGCCCAATACCGCCGATGGTGTCATAGCCCTCCTCCTTCTGGCACGGTCTCTGACCGCTCCCCGGCATGTGTGTCTTCGCAATCGGGTGCTGGATGAGGCAAAATGGGGACTTGATTATGTTCTCAAGACCCGCTTCGGTGACGGCTACCGGGCAACATATTCTTCCTCCTCCATCTGGACGGACGGTATCATCGGAACGGGAGATGACATTACCACCGAAGCAGGTTACACGGCTTTTGTAAACTTTGACTGTGCTTACGCGGAAATCCTCGGTGCGGAGCTTTTCGCGGAAATTGACGAAAACTACGCCCGTTTCTGCAAAAAGATCGCTGCGGACGACTACCGCTTGGGCAAGCTGCGCTGGGAGACCATCGATGCCGCCGGGCAGCGCCATTACGACCTGAAAGGCGGACAGCCCTTTGCCAATTGCGATACCATTGATCCCCAGGTCTGCTCCGCCGGCGCTATGGCGGCTGCCGGTCTGTACACACTGACCGGCGAGAGCGTATATCAGGCAGATGCGGTGCGTTTTGCCAACCGGCTGCTCTCCTGCCAGCAGCAGCGGTTCGATCCGGATAAAGCGCCCATGATTGGCTTCTTCTGGCAGGATCGTGATAGAGATTTGGTATGGCACCACTACCATCTTTCCTATTCCCAACTTCCGGAAACCGCGCTTGATGCCCTCTGCCGGACATTCCCGGACGCGCCGGAATATATGCAGTGGTATGGGGCTCTGACCATGAGCGCCAGCTATTACCGCCGGCTGCACCGGTTCAGCGCTCCCTACGGGCTGATCCCGGCAGGCCTGTACCATGAAAATGAGGCGGATTTCCTGCCTGACAAGCTGCAACAGCATATTACAGAAGCAGAAAAGGATGAATATCGCCGGATGGTTCGGGCCGGTCAGCCTGTGGGCAATGGCTGGTTTGTACGCTGCTTCCCGGTCTGGTTCAGCTACCGCGGCAACTACAATGTTCTTCTTTCCCAGGCGGTGGCAATGAACGCCGCAGCCGGGCTGCGTACCGATTATGATCTGTATGCGGCAGCCCAGGATCAGTATCAGTTTATTGTGGGCAAGAACCCCTTTGGGCAGTCCACCATGGTGGGAGAAGGCTACGATTATGTGCAGCATTACGCTGTACAGCCCGGTCAGAATGCCGGTTCTCTAACCGTCGGTATGGAAACCCTGGGTGATGCGGACATTCCCTTCTGGCCCCAGGTCAATACCGCTGTATACAAGGAAGTATGGGTGTGTTCCGCTACCAAGTGGATGTGGGGCATGGCCGGAAGCTTCCCCTCCGGCCGGGTATATGGATGCATGGTGCCCGGAAGCGGCAGCGTGGTATTTACGCACAAAAAGACCGGCCTGCGCCTGTGCGCCGATGTGGATGCGGTCACCGGATACTATGAAAAAGAACTCCCCGCCGGCATCTGGAAGATGGAATATGCCGGGCGCGCAAGGACACTGACGATGATCACAGGCCGTCAGCTGCGATTGGATGGGGACCTTTACGATTTGACAGCATCCGCAGCCTGTAAAGAAGATACCGTCGCGTTGACTCTGACGGTGGACAGCACAGCACCGATGCAGATCCGCCTGCGCTGGTTCAATGTGGAAGCAGCGGACCAGGTACTCACCTTGGAGCCGGGTGTTCCGCAGACATTCAGCGGGAAACTGATTGATACTGCCTGTCCTTTCATCGCTTTGGCACAGCCCTGCGTCTGCCCGGAGGACAGGGTGGAAATTTCCGACTTCAGACTGTGATCGCTGTTTATCAGCAGAAAGGAGATACTCCAATGATTTATGATCCGAAAGCCTATTTGCAAAGCCTGCTTCCTGTTTATAGGGAAGAAGTGATCAGTGGCCTGAATTTCTGGGCTGATCATGGTATCGACTGGGAAAAAGGCGGCATGGTCGTGTATCTGGATCGCCAGGGCAACTGGTTCCTGGATGAAAAGCAGGGCTGGTTCACTGGCCGGGGCATGTATTCCTTTGCGAAAGGCTACAATGACATTCTTCAGGAACCCCGCTGGCTCGAAGCGGCACTGAATCTGTATGATTTTATGAACGCCCACCAGTTTGCTCCGAATGGCAAGCTGTACCACCATATGAACCGGGAAGGCAGTCCGTGCCGTCCCGATCCCCGGGCGGGTGAGTGGCCCTCTGCTCGTGGAGA
The DNA here is from genome assembly GCA_964625595.1 of uncultured Oscillospiraceae bacterium. Classification (GTDB taxonomy): domain Bacteria; phylum Bacillota; class Clostridia; order Oscillospirales; family Oscillospiraceae; genus Faecousia. The sequence goes on from CAZVDH010000008.1 coordinate 24,993, forward strand.
CGGTCAGAGCTACGGGCTGCACGATGAGAGCTTTGCCGTTATGGGTCTGGCTGAGCTGTACAAAGCTACCGGGCGGGAAGACATCAAGGCCAGCCTGTACAAAATGGTGGAATTGCAGCAGTTCATCTATCACAATCCCAAATACTTTTCGGACGGTATCAAAAATCCCGACGAAAAGGCTCCGAAAGTTGGTATGGGCGACTATATGTCCCTGCTCTGCTCCGTACAGACAGCCCGCGAATGCGACCCTGAGCGGAAAGATTACTATACCGCGCTGCTGAGCGAGTACGTGGAGCGGGTGTTTGAATTCTACTATGACGCCGACAAGCAGCTGCTGTACGAACGGGAGATCGAGTGCCCGGGACACAGCATGGAGGTCGCCTGGTTCATGCTGGCCGAAGGCCTGTACACCAAAAACAAAGAACTGGTCAACACCTGCGCGCAGATCATTGGCAACCTGTTTACACTGGGATGGGATCCGATGTACGGCGGCTTCAATGTGTTTGCCAATGTCAACGGCGGTCCCGCCTTTGAAATCAACGGCAATCTGAAGTATTGGTGGCCCAATAATGAGTTGGAGATCGGTTTGATGTATTCCTATATCGGGACCGGCGACCAGAAATTCCTGGAGCTGTACCGCCGGGCTCACGAGTGGGTCTTTGCCCATTTCCCCGACCGGGAGTACGGCGAATGGTATGGGTATCTCAACCATGACGGCACCCCCTCAACCTACTGCAAGGGCGACCACTCCAAGGGCGCGTATCACCTGTACCGCAGCTTCTACGCAATTTACAATCTGATCAGCGCCTATCTTGATCACGGCGACAACTTCTTCACAACCGATGGCAGGAAATAAAATCACTTATTCCCGCAGGCAGGAGCTTTTGCTGATTGGATTTGCGGTCTTCTTCTGGTTTGCGACAGCAATCAGTGCCTATCTGACAGTATGGCTTCAGGAGGAGGGCTTTTCTTCCTCCCAGCTTGGCGTCATCAACGCGGTGGCCAGCGGCGTGGGGATTCTGGTCATTACCCTGACGGGTGTGATCAGCGACCGGATCGGTTCTCTTGTGAAAACGCTGATACTGTGCCTCATTATTGGTTTCGGCGCATATTCTCTGATCCCGTTTCTTCCCTGTCATGCGATGGCCTTCACCGTCTTTGTGCTGGTTCTGTCGGCAATGTCGCTATTCCGCAATCCCATGACCTCCCTGGCGGAAAATCTGCTGGTGCGCAACTGTAATGAACTGTCGCTGAACTATGGCCGTATCCGCAGTTCCGCCTCCCTTGCCTACTGCCTTGGCGGACTGGCGGCCACTGGGGTGATCGCCTGGATCGGTACCGGCGGTACCTTCTGGCTCGGTGGGCTGCTGGGAATCCCGGCAATTGTATTTGCCTTCTTCATCCGTGACCCCGATGGCATTCAGGATCACACCGAAGCCAACTTCCGCCGGGACACCATGGCGCTGATTCAAAGCCGCCCCTATCTTATCCTGATTTTCTCGGTCTTTGTTTACCAGATGGGCCATGTCTGCCGGCTGAATTTTCTTCCCTACTATATGCAGGGGATTGGCCTTGACCCGGGGAAGTATGGTGTCCTGCTGGCGTACAGCGCAATTCTGGAAATCCCCAGCCTGATGGTTCTGAGCCTGGCACGCAAACGGTTTGACTACCGCCAGCTTTTGATTATCGCAGTGGTGCTCCAGTTGACGGAGGTTGTGCTGATGGGCACGGTCTGCTCCTCACTGCCCGCGCTTCTTCTGATTACTACGCTGTACGGCTTGGGCAATGGGTTGTATCTTGCGGCTGTGCTGAACTATGTTTATGTTCTTGCCCCTATGTCTCTGCGGGCGTCTGCCCAGGCATTTTACCAGGCCTTTGCCTCGATTGCCTGTATCATCGGAAATCTGATTGGCGGTGTTGCCTTCGAACAGATGGGAGCAAAGTCCTTTTACCTTTCCCTTGGCATTCTGTACATCCTGAGCGCAACTCTTTTGGTCTGCAACAAGTCTCAAGAACGTCCTTTAACGGCGGAAACGCCGTAAAATACAAAAGGAGGAAAAACAAATGAAAAACGCGAAACGATTCAGTGCCCTGTTTGCAGTTCTTCTCGCATTGACCATTGTGTTGTCCGCTTGCGGAGGAAGCTCTGCTCCCGCAGGGACAAGCGCAACCAACGCACCCACCAATGCACCCGCCCAGTCGGATAATTCCGAGGCAGAAAAAGAGCCTGTCACCGTTGAGTTCTGGACCATTTCTCTTCAGCCCGCTTTCACCGATCTGTACAACAGACTGATTGCCGAATATGAAGAAGCCAACCCCCACGTCACCGTCAAGTGGGTCGATCTGCCCTATACCGCCATTCATGAAAAGCTGGTCACCGCGATTGCAGGCGGCACCGCGCCTGACGTTGTCAACCTGAACAGTGAGTTTGCTCTTTCTCTGGCCTCCGAAGGCGCCCTGGTAGACCTGAACGTGGAAGCTACCGAGGAGCAGCGCGGTATCTATATCGAGAGCCTGTACAATTCCTGCAGCATTGGCGACTCTGTCTATGCTTTCCCCTGGTATGGCTCCCCCAACATCACAATCTATAACACTCAGCTCCTTGCTGAAGCCGGCATTGAACTGCCCAAGGACTACTCCAGCGAAGAATCTTTCGAACTGGCCCGTCAGATGAAGGACAAGACCGGTGCTTACCTGTACAATCCCCAGAAGCTGCGCATCATGCTGCAGTATGACGGCATTGACACCATGAACGAAGACTACACTGCCGCTACCCTTAACAACGAAGAAATCGAATCCTATATCAACCGTTTCCGCGACATGGTCGCCGATGATTATTTCCCCGCGCAGCGCTGGGGTGAGTGGGACGATGAGTGCACCCTCTACGCTACCGGCAAGCTGGCTGTCATCAACTCTTCTGGTTCTACCATCGCCCGTCTGAAGGAAGAGGCTCCTGACATTTATGCGGTGACCGAAGTCGCTATGCCCATGGTCGGTGCCCTCGGCGAAGCCAGCAACCCGCTTATGAATGTTGTGGTTCCCACCGCCAGCAAGAATCACGAGGAAGCAATCAAGTTTGCCAACTACATCACCAATGACTACTGCCAGCTGGCTCTGTGCCATGAAGCCGCTGTCTTCCCCTCCACCAAGGCTGCCTGCGAGGATCCCTTCTTCACGTCCGATTCCGAGACTCTGGAAGGCCGTGCCACCGCTATGTCTGCCAAGTCCTCTGCGGTCTGCGCCGACTTCACCCTGCACATCAAGAATCCTTCCGGCTATACCAAGATCATGGATGACATGGAGGCCGAGGTCATCACCAATATGGGCGATGTCAAGAACGCTCTGGCTGTCGCAGAAGCTGATCTGAACAAGCTCCTGTCCGAATAAACTTCTGTCTCAGGGTTGACAACCACGAATTCAATCTGATAGCCCAAAAAGATGCGGGTGCCGTATCTGTATCGATATGGCGCCCGCATTTTCTCCTACAGCGAGGTGAGCGAAGACAATGAAAAAAACGATTTTTTCAAGAAAAACACAGAAAACAATTACAGCCTGGCTGCTGATGGCACCCGGACTGATCCTGCTGGGACTGTTTGTTTTTTACCCCATCGTCGGGAGCCTCCCACTTATGTTTTTTGATTATTCTGTGATCGGTGACACAAAATTTGTCGGCCTCGGAAACTTCGTCAAAATGTTTGACGACCACGAATTTTGGTCAGCGCTGAAGAACTCAGTGCTGTTTGTAGGAATCGTGCCAATTATCCAGATTCTTGCTATGATGCTCGCTTTCTTTGTTAATCGGCCCATTCGGGGAATCAAAGGATTCCGGACAATGATATATCTTCCGGTTGTAACCTCTATGGTTGCGGTGTCTATCATATGGGGATTCCTGTTTAATCCTAACGGCGTGATAAACACTTTCCTTCTGGATCACGGGTTGATTGATAAGGCTCTCGGCTTCCATCACAGCGCAAAAACCGCCATGCTCTGTGTCGGCTTTGTGACTATTTGGCAGGGTCTTGGTTACTATATGATGTTGTATCTTGCTGGTATTCAGTCCATCCCGAAAGAACTGACGGATGCTGCCATTGTGGATGGCGCCAATGTTCTGCAGACCATGTTCTTTGTCAACATTCCATGCCTCAAGCCAACAATTTGGTTCTGTACACTGAACTCCGTTATCGCGGCTGTCAGCGTCTTTGATGTGGTCTATGTTCTGACAGGCGGCGGCCCAAACAATGCCACCAACGTTTTGAACTACTATTCCTATTACAAAGCGTTCAAGGAGTTCAAGTTCGGCTATGGCGCGGCGGTGGGCGCTGTCCAGGCTGTGGTTGTTCTGCTGATCAGTCTGGTTATCTTTGCCTATGGCAGAAAAGGAGGCATGAACAATGACTCTTAAAAAACGTTCTCTGTCTGCCGAGCAGGAGGTTCGCCGCCATTCCAGGAAGCGTATTGTGAAGAAGGGTGTAAATTTTACCGCAACCTACCTCCTGCTGATCGTTTTGGCGATTCTGTGTGCCGGGCCGTTTTTGTGGATGTTCCTGACTTCAATTAAAAGCGGTCAGAATATCTACGATCTGACGCTGTGGGTCAAAAACCCAACGCTGGATAACTACACCGGCGTGATTGAGTACCTGGATCTGACAAAGTATATCGGCAATACTCTGATTATCACATTCTTTTCCATTCTGCTTGATGTCGTTTTTTCTGCCATGTGCGCATACCCGCTGGCATGTATTGATTTCCATGGCAAAAACCTGGTTAACTCCCTTCTGATGGCCGCCATGATTATTCCAGCAGCTGCGAGTATGATTATCAATTACCTGACAATACGGAATTTACATCTGATCAACACCTATGCCGGTGTAATACTGCCTGGAGCGGTTAAGGTGTTCAGCGTGGTTCTAATGCGCCAGGCTTTCTTCAAGGTTCCGAAAGAGATGACGGAAGCCGCTGAGCTGGACGGTGCCGGAGAATTCATGATCCTGTGGCGGATTACGCTGCCGCAGATTTTTCCCACCGCCATCACCATCATTGTAATGGACTTTATCGGAAAATGGAATGAATACCTTTGGCCCATCATTTCTCTTACCGATCCCAGCCTCTACCCGCTGAGTACGGCGCTGCAATACCTGAACAGTTCCCTGAGCTATAAGTTTGGGTATATCGCAGCCGGAACCGTCATCAGTGTAATTCCTGTTACGATTCTGTTTTTCTTCTGCCAGAAGTATTACGTGGATGCCGTCAGCGGCGCAGTCAAAGGCTGATTGCTTCTTCGTCTCTTCTTTCTCGTGACAGAAAGGGCATTCGTTTTTCAATCAGAATAATCGGAGGTGGTTACTTTGTATCTGACGCCTTCCCCGGAAAACACAAAGGCAATGGGACGTATCCGATGGCAAGATGGGATTCCCTACCTGGGCAATTCCGGCTCCTACCTGGAGTTTGTACTGACAGCGTCTTACCTAACCGCGGAACTGGATACCAGAAAGGGCAGCGCAGGCGGTGAATATGACACATGGCTAAGCCTGCGGATAGACGGAGAAGAACGCGCGTTCTCTCTCCGGGAAAGCACAGCAGAGTATCCTCTCTTCCAATGGGAGGCTCCCCGCACTGTAACGGTGCGTCTGTTGAAGCGATCGGAATCCGGCTATGGGAATACCGGCGTGATTGGCTTTTCAACCGACGCAGCTTTCCTCACCCCAACCGCTGACTGTCCCCGCCGCATTCAGTTTGTCGGGGATTCCATCACCTGTGGCTTTGGGTGTGAGCAAAAAGACGGAGAGCTTTTTGACACCGCCGGAGAAAACTGCGGCGCAGCCTATGCCATTCGCACAGCCCAGATGCTGGAAGCGGATTGGCATCTTGTTGCACAAAGCGGAATCGGCATATATTCCTCCTGTGTTGAAGAAGGAGCCACGCAGCCCAATACCCGTTGCTTGATGCCCAGCCTTTACCGTTATACCGATCTTTCCTGTGACGAGATTCGAGGTTGGAAGCCGGAAATCTGGGACAACACCCGCTGGCAGCCCCAGCTGGTGGTCATAAATCTGGGCACCAATGATGCTCTGTTTGCGGGAAATCATCCGGACAGAGTCCAGCAATTTGGGGAAGCTTACGCTGCTTTCTTTCGTCAGGCAGCCGTTGCCAACCCCGGTGCGAAGCTTCTGGGAATCATGGGCGTGATGGACGGCCGTCTTTGCGAAGAAGCGCAGCGCCGTGCGGACGCCCTCTACGCTGCAGGGCTGCCAGTACATTTTTACCGGCAAACGCCCCAGAAGGCAGAGGACGGAATTGGCGCCGCCGGACATCCTAGCGTTTTAACCCACGAAAAAAGCGCAAAGGAGTTAGCAGAGGTAATCCGGCAGTTGATGCGATGGGACGCTCCGCGGTCCCACTGAGATAAATATCGAAAGGCCTGACACCCTGCGGCTTTGATACACTGAAAAGAGGCTGTCTCACTAACGCAGTGAGGCAGCCCCGAAAATACAGCGCCCGGCTCTTGCAAAGAGACGGGCGTTGGCGTATCATTAAGGTGTGAAAGAAAAAGCTACGTATTGTAACATAATTCCTTGCAATTATCAATCTATTTATGACATAATTCCAAAGAAACTATATACATATTGCGACATAATTCTCATGCCGATATCATGTGCCAGCGCACAGGGCCAGAAATTACAGGCTGTGGCTGTGAAAAAACGGAAGTCAGAAATAGGCTACGTTCAGGAAGTGACGGTATACGAATGCGCTGGCTGCAAGGATTGTCCAGTGAAGGAGAAATGTATCCGGCAGAAGAAAACGGACAAGACACCCCTTGCCGACAGGGTAAAACGGCTGAATGTGTCCAAATACTTCATAGCGCAGCGGGAAGCTATGGAGAAAAAGATTTCCACAGAGGATGGGATTCTGCTTCGAGTCAACCGCTCCATTCAGTCGGAGGGTGTAGTAATCCAGCCGGTGGTAAGGCGCCAACAGCCAGATGGGAACGCAGTCAATGGGTTCCCCTTTCCAAAATTTCAGGAATTTCTCTCTGGTCATAAGAGCCATATGCGTCCCTCCAATCAATGACGTTGCTTTTGAAAACAGGCACAAAGTGCCCCTCGCCCGGTGTACGCGGCCGGGATTAACCCTTCACGGCACAGGAGGTCAGTCCCTGGATAAAGTAGCGCTGCAGGAACACAAAGATAATGGTAACGGGAACCGCCGACACAATGGATGCTGCCATCATATAACCCCAGTTGGTGGAGGCTTCCCCCAGGAAAGTCATTACCAAACCGGGTCCCAGTGTTCTGCGGGCCATATCGGTGACCTGGGTCATGGTCCAGGGAAGGTCAAAATGCTGCAGCGTACTGATTAACCCCATTACGAAAATCAGAACAGCGGTCTGCTTCATGGACGGCAGAATCACCTGCCAGAAGGTCTGCCAATTGTTGGCGCCGTTAATATGGGCCGCCTCCACCTGCTCCATCGGTACACTCTGCAGGCCTCCCAGCAAAAATGCCATATTCCAGGGCAGCATCTGCCAGGTTCTGGCAATGATTACACACAGCAGAGCGGTCTGGTCTGTCCAAGCCAGGGAATGCCGGTTCCCAGGATCCCCAAGGATTTGAGGATATTGTTCAAAATACCATACTGGCCGTTAAAAACCCAGCTCCACAAAAAACCGATGGCAGTGCCGGGGATGATCCAGTCCACCAGAGTCACTCCTCTTAAAAACTCCGATCCGCGGAACCCCTGGTTCAGAACAATGGCCCACACCATGCCAAGCACATACGGCAGCATTGTGGCCCCCACTACGAAGATTGCCGTTGTTCCCAGGGTTTTCAGGAAATAGGGGTCTTTGAATACCTTTTTGTAGTTTTCAAACATTACCCATTCATAGTCCGGGTACATCATGGAACGATTGGTGAAGCTCATCAGAATCGCGTCAATAAAAGGGTAAAGGATGATGGCAACAAAAATGGCCAATCCCGGTAAAATCAGCAGCACACCGGTCTGACGGTCTGTGAGCCTTCCGTTTTTGATTGCGTTCATATAGCACCTCTAGAAAGTTTACCCCCAGTGGGCAGGGGAAAGACAGGTTCTCCATTTCTCTCCCCACCGAGAGCAATGCAAAGTGGTTTTCTCCTGAGGGCACGGCGGGAAACCGTGCCCTCAGGAGCGGAGAGATTACATAGCTTCCAGACGGGCGGCCATATCGGCAACAGCCTGTTCGGCGGTTTTCTGACCCAGCAGGGCAGCCTGCAGTTCCTCGGTGAGGATGGTCTTGACTTCGTTGGAATTGGTCATGGTGGCGGTTTCCTCCAGCCGGGCAGTGGCAGTGGAGCTGAGGAAGCCGTTCAGGTAAGCATCACCGGTGACTTCTTCCAGCTGAGCCGCTTCCTTGGTGACGGGAGGCATACCGTTGTTCTTGAAGTAATCCAGGGCAATCTCATTGCTGATGAGAACCTTGGCCAGCTCGGCGGCCTGGTTCTGATGGGCGGAGTTCTTAAAGGTCACCAGCATATAGCCCCACATGGTGGACCGGGGAGCGTCGCCGGCCTTCAGCACCGGGCGCTTCATGGCAGAACAAACATTGACAACATTTTCAGGGGCCACACCATTGCTGACAGCCTGGCCCTTGGCCACCACGGCGTCGTCATAGAAGACAACGGTTCCCTGCGCAAACATCTGACGGGCTTCTCCACGGCCGGTGTCCATGGCGATATATCCCTTGGCCAGCAGGTCCTGATACCACTTAACACACGCTACGGCAGCTTCGGAGTTGACGGATACGGAACCATCCTCGTTAAACACCGTGCCGCCGAAGGTCCACAGCCAAGGCATAAAGTCATAGGCGCAGGTATTATCCTTGGTGGAGATGGCATAGGGGATAATGTTGGGGTCATAGGCTTTGATGTCAGCCAGGCACTTGTCAAACTCTTCCAGGGTGGTGGGAACAGTATCCCAGCCGGCCTTGGCCAGCAATTCGGGGTTGTAGACCGTGGTGATGGCAGCCATGCTCCAAGGCATAGCGAGCTGCTTGCCGTCAATGTTGCCCACATCCAGAGCGGACTGCTCAAAGGTGCTGCTTATATAATCGGCGCCTAATACTAGTTTTTCATAAAACGGTTTAATACCGTTTTATGGGACCGCTGTCAAG
>CAZVDH010000009.1:0-33604 GCA_964625595.1 uncultured Oscillospiraceae bacterium
GCAAGGCGTCTATCCACCCGCGTGCCTTAACTGCCCTACAAATTCCAATTTACCGGTTTGCTGAAAAAACAATAAGCACAAATCGGAAAGCGCCCCGGGCGGGTGCTTCCATAGAATCCAGCCAGAAAGAAGGGAAACACAATGAAGATCATTCTTGATGCCATGGGCGGCGACAACGCGCCGGAAGCTCCCGTACTGGGTGCCATTCAGGCGGTGAAGGCCTACGGTATGGAGGTCACCCTGGTTGGACGGGGGGAGTCCATCCTTGAGGTCATGCGCCGGCACGGTATTTCCGATCTGCCTGCCGGTATGGAGATTGCCAATGCTGACGATGTGGTGGATATGCACGATGATCCCGGCTCCGTGATCCACAAGCGGAAGAATTCCTCCATGGTTGTGGGCCTGCGGCTGCTGGCCGAGGGACAGGGCGACGCTTTTGTGTCCGCCGGCTCCACGGGGGCGCTGCTCACCGGCGCTACGCTGATCGTCAAGCGGGTGCGGGGGATCCGCCGGGCCGCCATGGGCCCCGCCATGCCCAACAAGGCTGGGGGCAAGACCGTAATTGTGGACTGCGGCGCCAATGCCGAGTGCACCCCGGAATTTTTGCTTCAGTTTGCCCTGGTCGGCTCCATCTATGCCAAAAAGCAGCTGGGCATCCCCCAGCCCAGAGTGGGCCTGCTGAACATCGGAACCGAGGACAGCAAGGGGACCCAGCTTCAAAAGGATACATACGCGCTTTTGCGGGAGGCGGATAAAAACGGCCTCATTCACTTTACGGGCAATGTGGAAGCCCGGGATGTGCCCCTGGGGGCTGTGGATGTGGTGGTCTGCGACGGCTTTTCCGGCAACGTGCTGCTCAAAACCATTGAGGGTACCGCCATGTTCATGGGCAGCATGATGAAGAAAGCGTTCAAGAAGAATTTCGCTTCCAAGCTGGGGTATCTGCTGTGCCGGTCCGGGATCCAGGATCTTATGAAGCTGCTGGACTACCGGGAAATCGGCGGCACCCAGTTTCTGGGGATCCGCAAGCCCGTTATCAAGGCCCACGGTTCCTCCGACGCTCTGGCATTCCGCAACGCGGTGAAGCAGGCGGCGGATGCCGCGGGGCAGGACTTCACGGGAGAGCTGGAGAAGAGCCTGGCAATTCTTGCCGAAAAGAGGGAGCAGCCCAATGATTAAGGATCTGGAGGAAGCCATCGGCTACCGCTTCCGCAATATTTCCCTGCTGCAGAACGCCCTCACCCATTCCTCCTATGCCAACGAGCACTGGCACAACAGCCTGCTCAGCAACGAGCGGCTGGAGTTTCTGGGGGACAGCATTCTGGGCATGGTGGTGGCGGAATACCTGTACCGCAGCTTCCCGGACCGTCCCGAGGGGGAGCTGACCCGGATGCGGGCGGACATGGTCTGTGAAAGGACCCTGGCGGGCGTAGCCAATACCCTCCGCCTGGGAGACCACCTGCTCCTGGGCAAGGGCGAGGAGCGGTTCGGCGGCAGGACCCGGGATTCCATCCTGGCCGACGCCATGGAGTCCGTGATTGCCGCCTGCTTCCTGGACGGGGGCATGGAGGCGGCCAGACGGTTCATCCGCAGCTTCATTCTGGTGGAGGTGCCGGTGACGGAATTCCACAACGCCGACTATAAAACGGAGCTGCAGGAGCTTGTCCAGCAGAAGAAGAATCAGAGCCTTGTCTACACCCTCACGGGAGAATCCGGCCCGGACCACGAGAAGGTGTTCTCCGTCGAGGTGGCGCTGAACGGCAGCGTCATCGGTGTGGGACAGGGCAGCAGCAAAAAGCGGGCGGAGCAGGATGCCGCCCGGGCAGCGATCCGCACCCTGACGGGAAAAGAAGACTGAAAAAACGTCCGGATTTGTGTACCTTTTTGCAGGCCGTCAAGAAGGAAAATCCGGCAGTAAGGGGTAATTTCCATGGAGCTTTATGAGAAATTAAAAGAAGTGTGCAGGTGTTTCCGCATCGAGGACACCTATGTGGGCTACGAAACCATTCAGATGGGCAACGTAAACCAGACCTATAAGGTGAATTTTCTTCTGGCGGATGGCAGTCCCAAGTCCTTCCTGGTGCAGAATGTGAACACTTACGCGTTCCGGGATCCGGTGGGCCTGATGGAGAATATCGACAAGGTGACGGAGCATATCCGCGATAAATGCCCCGGGCAGCTTTGCCTCCATTTTCATCATACCTGGGACCGGAAGACCTATGTGGAGGACGGCGAAAATTTCTGGCGGATGACCAATTTTATCCCCTCGGTTACCTATAACTCCGTTCAGGATCCCCAGATCATCCGCAACGCCGGAAGAGCTTTCGGTGAGTTTCAGAACCAGCTTTCCGACTTTGACATCACCGCCCTGCATGAAACGATCCCCGGCTTCCACAATACCCGCCAGCGGTATGAAAAATTCCGTCAGGCGGTGGCGGAAGACAAGGCCGGACGGGTACGGCAGGTGCGCAGGGAGATCGAGTATCTGCTCAGCGTGGAGGACCTTGCCTGCACCCTGACGGATCTGAACCGGCAGGGAAAGCTTCCCCTGCGGGTGACCCACAACGACACCAAGATCAATAACGTTCTCTTCAGCCCCGAGGACAACCGAGCACTGGTGGTCATTGACCTGGATACGGTCATGCCGGGTCTTATGGGACATGATTTCGGCGATGCCATCCGGTTTGCCGCCAACGAGGTGGAGGAGGACTGCCCCGACGCGGAGAAGGCCAAGGTGGATCTGGAGGTATTCCGGGCATTCTCGGAAGGCTTCCTGGAAATGACTGCCGGCACCATGACGGATACCGAGGCCGACACCCTGGCCATCAGCTGCTTCTGCCTGACGGCGGAGCTGGCGGTCCGGTTCCTGGATGACTACCTGCGGGGAGACCCCTATTTTAAAATCAACAGCCCCGACCACAACCTGGTGCGCACCCGCTGCCAGATTGCTCTGTGCCGGGATATGCTTGCCAAGCGGGATGAGATGGAAGACATCATCCGCCAGTGCCTGCACAGATAGGAAAAACAGCCCCTGTGCTTCGGGCGTTGTTCGTAAGACAGTAAAATATGCAAACGGCGTGACCGCGAAAGTCACGCCTTTTTCCTTGAGAGGATAGCCGCTTTCGCGGCGCAAGGGATGCAGTCCCTTGTTCGGAACGCAGTAACGCAACACGCACATACAGGGATTACCCCGTATAGAAGTGCGCCCTTGTATCTGTTCGACAAACTTGAATTTGACAAACTGATTATCCCTTTAGAATACGTTTGATTATATCAACAAAAGAGACTTTTTCTTTTGGTTTATGATCCCATATACGGTTCGAATCTACTGGGATGCCGTTATCGAGATAGGAGAAGAAAGAGGAATCGAATCTTTCCCAAGAAATCACACCATCTTTAGCCAGGGAATAATAGGCATCCAGATAATACATGCTCCCCCATAAGTGAATATCAAAATCTCCAGGGTCGCCAACATTAAGAGCCAAGCGGTACATGGTAGATACTATTTCTCCCTTGCCCATTCTGTTCGCGTAATAAGCATTCTTGAAAAAAGTTCTTACCCTATCACAAACAGTTTCTTCATCAAATGGTTGTTCCATACAGAAATTATGAAGAACAGAAATAGTTTTGTTAATATCAGACTCACAGTAAGCAAGTTCCAAAACGATATTGCTTAAAGGATTTTCAGCATTTAAATAATTGTTTAACCATTCGTCATAGCCGTCATTGATGCCTGTCATCAGCATAATTTTGTGGTAAAATGCATCCTCTCTTTTCAAGGAATTCACCCCCGTCAACTGAAGTTCTTCTAACTGTTCGACAAATCAAAATTTAGGCTATCGGCTTAAAACAGCAAATAGGAAACCTGTGATTTGGCAGTCCAATACCTTCCCCCGGGGGGAAGGTGCCCCGCAGGGGCGGATGAGGATCGGCGACACTTTCTGATATGGGACACCGGTAAATAAGAACATACGGCGTTTCAAGCAGTACCTTTTTTACGAACCGAATAAGAAATCGGTTAGTATCGCCGTTCCTCATCAGTCTCGCTACGCTCGACAGCTTCCCCCCGGGGGAAGCGATGGTGCTGCCGCACCAGTACACCAAAGTGCATTTTTCTGTTTGCTGCATAAAGCCGATAGCCTAAATCAAAATTTGTAGGTCTGTTTGGCTCCATATTATCACATAACAGGATAAAATACAAGAATAGCCACAGCAGAGCGAACTGCTGTGGCTGTTAACTGTCTTATGAACACCGCACTTTGGACGCGGGGGCTGTTTTCATGCTCTGGGGAAAACTTTCCCTTGCTGTATCCGTCGTGATGTGATATAATAAGACGAATGCTGTAGGTATGCCCTTTTCCGTGGGGAAAGGGGCGCTTTACCGACCAATAAAAACGGGATGTGTGATTCGATGGGCTCCTCGAAGAAACTGAAAAATATACTGAATGCCGCCTCCAAGGTGGCACTCATTATCATTCTGGACATTATCGCAACCGCGGGATCTTTCTTCCTTGGACTGTGGTTCCGGGCGGATTTTCATTTCGCGGAGATCAGTATCCGGCATTTGAACGGCTATCTGCAGGCTATACTGCCCTGGTGCGCTATCACCGTGCTGGTGTTCGCCCTGTTTAAGCTGTACAGCAGCATTTGGGTATATGTCAGTGCTTCGGAGGTGTTCCGTATTGCGGGGGCTTATGTGGTGCTCGCCGTGGTCGGTGTGTCGATCTTCGGCTTTGACGGAACGCCGCTTCCCCGTTCCAGCATGGTGGTGGGCTTTTTGCTCAGCTTTATGTGTACGGTGGGCATCCGGTTTTCCTACCGCATGGCAAGGATGGCCCTGCAGAAGCTCAGCCACATGGCCCATATGTCGGGCATCAAGCGGGTTATGGTCATCGGTGCGGGCGAGGCAGGCAGAACCCTGATCACCGAGTATGTGAACAGTGATTTTATCCATGATGAGGCGGTTTGCGTCATAGACGACAATGCCGCCAAAATCCACCGCCGGCTGTGCGGTATCCCCATTGTGGGCGGCAGGCGGGATATTCCCAAAGCGGTGAAGCGCTACCGGATCGACAAGATCGTGTTTGCCATCCCCAGCGCCTCCGCCATTACCCGGAAAGAGATTCTCGACATCTGCTCCACCACCGGGTGTGAAGTTCATATGCTTCCCGGCATCTATCAGATGCTCAACGGGGAGGTCAGCGTCAGCAAGCTGCGGAAAGTGGACCCCCAGGATCTGCTGGGCCGGGACCCTGTGCGGGTAAATCTGGATGAACTGGCGGGCTACATTTCCGGGAAAGTGGTGCTGGTCACCGGAGGCGGCGGTTCCATCGGCAGCGAGCTGTGCCGCCAGATCGCCCACCTGAAGCCTGCCCAGCTGATCATTTTTGATATTTATGAAAATAATGCCTACGACATCCAGATGGAACTGCGCAGCTCCCATCCGGAGCTGAAGCTGGAGGTGCTGATCGGTTCCGTGCGGAATATGGCCCGGCTGGAAAGCGTTATGAGCACCTACCGTCCGGAGCTGGTGTTCCACGCGGCGGCCCACAAGCATGTGCCGCTGATGGAGGACAGCCCCAACGAGGCCATCAAGAACAATGTTTTCGGAACCTACAATATGGCCCAGGTTTCCAGTAAGTACGGCGTGAAGCGGTTTGTGCTGATTTCCACGGACAAGGCGGTGAACCCCACCAACATTATGGGCGCCTCCAAGCGGCTGTGTGAGATGGTGGTGCAGATGATGAACCGGGAGTCGAAGACGGAATTTGTGGCGGTGCGGTTCGGAAATGTTCTGGGCAGCAACGGAAGCGTGGTTCCTCTATTCAAGAAGCAGATCGAGGCGGGCGGACCGGTAACGGTGACCCATCCCGACGTGATCCGCTATTTCATGACCATTCCCGAGGCGGTGAGCCTGGTGCTCCAGGCCTGCGTCTATGCCCGGGGCGGAGAGATCTTCGTGCTGGACATGGGCGAGCCTGTGAAGATCGATACCATGGCCCGGAACCTGATCCGGCTCAGCGGCTACGAGCCGGATGTGGATATTAAGATCGAGTATACCGGCCTGCGTCCGGGGGAAAAGCTGTATGAGGAGCTCCTGATGAAAGAAGAGGGGCTCCAGGAGACGGCGAACCGGATGATCCATATCGGAAAGCCCATTGATATGGACGATACGCTTTTCAAAGAGCAGCTTTCCCGGCTGGCGGTTGCCTGCCAGGAGGAAACGGATAATATGAAAGACATTGTGGCGCAGATCGTGCCCACCTATCAGCGCAGAAGCACGGAAGAAGCTGTCTGTATGAAATAAAGATCCCGCCAGGGAGTTGAGGAGAGATCAGGTATGTCCTATTTGGTGGTTGTGGCCCATCCGGATGACGAGGTTCTGGGCGCCGGCGCGTCCATTTACCGGCTTGCCCAAAAGGGAGAAGAGGTAAACGTCTGTATCATGTGCTCCCAGGCGGCGGCCCGGGCGTTCCGTCCGGAGGACAGTGAGCTGCACGGGGATATGATGCGCTGCATGGAAACGCTGGGCGTGAACCGGGTGATACTGGGGGATTTCCCCAATATCAAAATGAACACAGTCCCCCATCTGGAGCTGGTGCAGTTTATCGAAAAGGCCATGGTGGAAACGAAAGCGGACACCGTGATCACCCATCATCCCTCGGATCTCAATAATGACCATGTGCAGACCTCCCTTGCCTGTCAGGCCGCCGTGCGGCTGTTTCAGAGAAGAGCGGATGTAAAGCCTCTGCGGGAGCTAATGTATATGGAGGTCCCCTCCTCTACGGAGTGGGCGCTCAATACTTCGGCCTCCGATTTCCGGCCCAACACCTATGTGGAGGTGGGTAAGGCGGCGGTGGAGCGGAAGCTGCAGGCCCTTGCCTGCTACCGGGGCGTCATGCGGCCCTATCCCCACCCCAGAAGTGAAGAAGCCATTATGGGCCTTGCCGCCTATCGGGGCTCCGTATCCGGCTGCTGCTACGCGGAGGCCTTTGAGTGTGCCATGAGGAGGATCGTATGAGCGGGGAAAGGACCGGATACCGGATCACAAAAAGAGCGTTTGACATCGCTGCCTCCGCTTTGGGGCTGGTGGTCACCTGCCCTGTGTGGCTTGCCGCGGTGATCGGGATCGAGTTGTCCGATCCGGGACCGGTTTTCTACATGGCAAACCGGGTAGGGCTTCACAATGCCCCTTTCCGGATGTTCAAATTCCGTTCCATGCGGGTGGATAACCAGGCAAATGAAAAAAGCTTTAAGGCGGATGTGAACCGGATCTTTCCCTGGGGAGCGTTTATGCGCAGCTCCAAGATCGACGAGCTTCCCCAGCTGCTGAATGTATTTCTGGGAGATATGAGCGTGGTTGGGCCCCGGCCGGCGAGCACCGACCAGGTTTCCATCACCAGGGGCGGGAGATTCTCGCAGGTCGGGTCGGTAAAGCCCGGCCTGTCCGGTCCTTCCGCCCTTTATGACTATATTTACGGCGATACCGTTGCCGACGAAGCGGAGTATGAAAGATTGGTGCTTCCCACCCGTCTGGAGCTGGACCGGTACTATATCCGCACAGCCTCCTGGAAGCTGGATGTGAAAATGATTTTCTGGACGGTGCGGTGCATTGTAAACAGCGTCTTTCACCGGTCTTCGGAAAAAATGCTGACGCAGCTTATTGACTGGGCAAAAAGTATGGAGGACTGACCCATGGGCGAAAAAAAACTGAAAGTGATCGTACTGACCCAGAAGGATGGCTTTTTTATTCCCACGAATATCCTGAAAGCCGCAAAGGAATGCGATATTGTGGAAGTGGTGAATAACGCGGCGAAAAGCTCCCTGGACAATAAGATATCCGATATGGTCCGGTGGTTTGGCTTTTTCCAGTGCGCGAAAATGGGCATAAAAACCTATGCCCAGAAATTCTGCGACCTCTGCGACAGGTTCTCCGGGCTGAAAGCCTACGGCGGCACCTGCTCCATCGCCTCCGCCGCGAAAAAAATCGGTGCGGAGTACCGGACAGTGACCAATGTGAACAGCCCGGAATATGTGGAGCATGTCCGCACAGTTGCGCCGGATTTGATTATCTCCTATTCCGCACCCCAGGTTATCAAACCGGAGCTGCTGGGGATCCCCAAATACGGCGTGCTGAATGTCCACGGGGCGCTGCTGCCGGACTACCGGGGGTGCCTGCCCTCGTTCTGGTAC
Source organism: uncultured Oscillospiraceae bacterium (assembly GCA_964625595.1). Lineage (GTDB taxonomy): Bacteria > Bacillota > Clostridia > Oscillospirales > Oscillospiraceae > Faecousia. Next base: position 8,194 of record CAZVDH010000009.1, read on the forward strand.
CTCTATAACGATGAAAAGCTGGGGGGCGCTACGGTCCATTACATGAGCGCGGCCATCGATGACGGGGACATCTGTGTTCAAAGGAGCGTAGATATTTCTGACTGCCGGACCATGTTCCAGGTGATGGGGAAGACAAAGCTGGTGGGCGGAGAGGCCATGGTGGAGGCGATTCAAAGAATCACCAACGGCACCCTGGAGCCCCGGAAGAACGATACGGAAAACGGACGGTATTTTACCTGGCCGACAGTGGAGCAGGCACGGGAATTCCGGAAAAAGGGCAAAAAGCTGATTTGATGAACCCCATCTGGAGGGAGAAAAAGGGATGAAACGAATTCTGATCACCGGCGCCGGAAGCTACATCGGGACCCAGGTGAAAGCGTATCTGGAGCGCTTCCCGGAGCAGTACGCGGTATCGGAACTGAATATGCACGGGGAGGACTGGAAGAAGCTGAGCTTCCGAAAGTTTGACACGATTGCCCACACGGCGGGGATCGTGCACCGGGAGAATACCAAGCGCGACCCCGCTTTTCGGGAGCTGTACATCCGGGTGAATACCGATCTTCCGGTGGAAGTGGCGGAAAAAGCAAAGGCGGAGGGGGTAAAGCAGTTTATCTTCTTCAGCACCATGAGTGTTTACGGCCTGACGGCTCCTCTGGGAAAGCCAGTTTTCATCACGAAAGACACCCCTTTGCACCCTGTGGACAATTACGGGAAAAGCAAGCTGGAGGCGGAGGAAAAGCTTCTTCCCCTGTCGGACAGCGATTTTCGGGTGGCAATTCTTCGCCCTCCCATTGTGTACGGCAAGGGCTGCAAGGGAAACTACCGGGCGCTGCAAGCCTTTGCCGGTCGGCTTCCTGTTTTTCCTTTGGTTGAAAACCAGCGATCCATGCTCTATATTGAAAATCTGGCGGAGCTGATCCGTCAGCTCATTGACGACGAAGCGGCAGGGATCTTCTGCCCCCAGAACGACGAATACACCAACACCAGCCGGATGGTTGCCGCCATTGCCCGGGAAAGAGGCAGGCGTGTTGTACTTGTGGGGGGCTTTACCTGGGCGCTGAAGCTGTTAGGCCGCTTTCTCCCCGCTGTGAATAAGGCCTTTGGAAGCCTGTGCTATGACAAAGCCCTGAGCGATTACGGCGGGGGCTACTGCGTAAAATCCTTGCCGGAATCCATTGCGGAGACGGAAAACTGAAAGGAGTGGGCGCTTTGCGGGAAAAGAAAGACATCCTGTTTTTGTGCCAGTTTTTTTATCCGGAGTACATTTCCTCTGCCCAGCTGCCCTATGAAACGGCTGTGGCGCTGAAAGAGGCGGGATTTTCTGTGGGTGCGCTGTGCGGCTACCCCAAGGAGTATCTGAATGGGGAGGCTGTCCCAACCCGGGAGCAGGTAAGCGGCATCGAGATTCACCGCCTGAAATACATGCAGCGGGACCGTACCGGCTTTGTGGGACGGCTCATTAATTATTTTTCCTTTACGGCGATGGTGGCCCTCCATCTGGGAGAGATCGCCCGGTACAGGGCGGTGGTGGTGTATTCCAACCCGCCGATCCTCCCCTGGGTGGCGTCCTGGGCAAAGAAGCTGTTCGGGACGAAGCTTATCTTTGTGGCTTATGATCTGTACCCCGAGCTGGCAACGGTTACGGATACCCTGAAAGAGGGGGGCATGATTTGCCGCCTGATGAACCATATCAACTGCTGCGTTTTCCGCCGGGCGGATAAGGTGGTGGCATTGTCCCAGGAAATGCGGGACTTTATTCTGAAGAACCGCCCCATTGCCCCTGAGCGTGTGGAAGTGATCCCCAACTGGTGGCCGGATAAGGAGCTCCGTCCGTCCCAGCCCAACCCGTTCCGGGAGCTGGCGGGGGAGCGGTTTCTGGTATCCTATCTGGGGAATATGGGCACTTCCCAGGATATGCAGACGGTGCTGGAAGCCATCCGCATTCTGAAAGAGGATGAAAGCATTTTCTTCCTCTTTGCCGGTCATGGCAACAAGCTGGAACGGCTCAAAAAGATTGCCCAGGAGGAACATCTGGAAAATTTCTGCGTCCGGGGCTACCTGACGGATCAGGAGTATGCGGACGCTCTGGTGGCCAGCGACTGCGCGCTGGTGACTCTGAATCCGGGGGTTACTGGGCTGTGCGTGCCCAGTAAGACATATGGGTATATGATGGCGGGGCTACCCCTGCTCGTGGTCATGGATGACAGCGACATTGCCCGGGACGCTGCCTGCGGTGCCGGCATCCAGATCAAAGACTGCGACGGCGCCGCAATGGCGGATGCCATCCGTTCCATGCGGGATGACCCGGCCAGGACGGCGGCCATGGGAAAAACCAGCCGCGCCCTGTTCCTGGAAAAGTATACCCTGCCCATCTGTACGGGAAAATATGTGGAAATGTTCCGGGAGCTTCTGGCGCCCGGTGCCGGAAAATGAACCTTTGGGGGAGGAGACGCCATGGATAAAAAGAAGCTGGTTCAGAAGTACAGGGGTGCTGTGTGCTTCCTGTGCGGCGTACATAACGCCCCCTCCCGTCTGGCTGTCCGTTCCCGGGGAAAGGGAAACCGGGTGATTGCGCCCTGCGCCCTTTTAAAGCATGTGAAGATCCGCTTTAAGGGCAGCGGCAATACGGTGATCGTTGGGGATTTTTCCCAGCTGACCAATGTAGAAGTGTATATCAGCGGCAACAACAATGTGGTGGAGATCGGCAGCTGGTGCACATTGGTGAAAACGGTTTTCTGCCTGGAAGATGACGGAAACAAAATCACCATCGGACAGGGAAGCAGGCTCCTGGGCGCGGCGGAGCTGGCAGCCATTGAGTCCACCCGAATCACCATTGGAAAAGAGTGCCTCTTTTCCAGCGAAATTCTCTTCCGAACCGGGGATTCCCACTCCCTGCTGGACCTGACCGGAAAGCGGATCAACGCTTCCCGGGACATTGTGGTGGAGGACCATGTCTGGATCGGCATGCGCGCTGTGGTTCTCAAGGGGGCGCATATCGGTGCGGACAGCGTCGTGGGCGCCTGCGCCCTGGTGACGGGACCCCACCCCGAAACCAACTGCGTTCTGGCAGGTGTCCCGGCAAAGGTTGTGAAAACCGGAATCAACTGGTATATCCGGCGGCTGCCTATGGAGCCGGAAATCTGCGAGGAATGAGGGGAAAGCATGGGAAATATCCGATTCAGTGTAATCACGGTGTGCTATAACCCGGGGCAGGCTCTGCTGGATACCGTGGGAAAGACCCTGGAGCAGACCTGTACCGACTTTGAGATTATCGTTAAGGACGGACTTTCCACCGACGGTTCGGTGGAAAAGCTCCCCGAAGACTCCAGAATCAAGGTACTCCGCGGTAAGGACGGGGGCATTTATGATGCCATGAACCAGGCGGTGGCGGCGTCCTCCGGGGAGTACATCATTTTTATGAACTGCGGCGACTGGCTTTACAGCCCGGATTCGCTGAAAGCCGTTTCCGATGCCATTGACGAAACCCACGGACAGGTGTACTATGGACGGATTTACAACCGTCTGGAAAAGCATGTTACCGACTATCCCCGGGAAGTCACCCGGCTGACCTGCTTCCGCACCATGATCTGCCACCAGGCAACGGTGTATGCGGCAAGCCTCCTGAAAGAGCGCGGGTTCGATCTATCCTACCGGATCCTGGCGGACAAGGAGATGCTCATGTACCTGGTCTGCGAGAAAAAGGTTCGTCCCATCTATGTGGACGCGGTGATCGCGGACTATGAAGGCGGCGGGGAATCGTCGAAGAAGAAACACGCCGAGCAAAATGCCAGGGATACCAAACGGATGCTGGACCGGTACTATCCAAAATCGGAGCAGCTTCGCTACCGGACCATGATGGCGCTTACCTTTCCAAAGCTGCGGCACGCCCTGGCCCATAATCCCAAGTTTGGGAAAGTCTATTACGGAATCACAAAGCGGCTGTATGCTATCCTGAAGAAATAAGATGCGAAAGGATCCTGGAGGAGCCTATGAAATATCTCTTTATTAACGCGGTAGCGGGCACCGGGAGCACCGGGCGGATCGCGGCGGAACAGTGCCGGGTTCTGATGGCCCAGGGGCACGAATGCCTCCTTGCCTATGGCCGTGACAAAAGCGGCTGCCCGGATGTGCCTACGGTGCGCATCGGCTCGGAACTGGAGGTGCGGCTCCACGCTCTGCGAACCCGGGTGCTGGATGACACCGGCTTCGGCTCCAAAGCGGCCACCCGCCGTTTCCTGGAACAGGTGAAAGCCTTTGACCCGGATGTGATCTGGCTGCACAATCTCCACGGCTATTATATCCATCTGGGACTTCTGTTCGATTACCTCCACAGCTGCGGCAAGGAGATCCACTGGATGCTCCATGACTGCTGGGCATTCACCGGCCACTGCGCGTATTTTGATTTTGTCCGCTGTGACCTGTGGAAGACAGGCTGCCATGACTGCCCCCAGAAAGGAAAGTATCCGGCAAGCTATTTCCGGGACAACAGCCGGAACAATTACCTGGAAAAGCGGCGTCTCTTTACCGGGATCCCCAATCTGAGCCTGACCGTGCCATCCCAGTGGCTTGCAAGCCGGGTTAAGGAGAGCTTTTTGAAAGGGTATCCGGTGGAGGTGGTTCCCAATACGGTGGACACCAAGGTATTCAAGCCCACGCCGGGAAAGTTCCGGGAAAAATACGGTCTGGAAAACAAGCGGATCGTTCTGGGTGTTGCCAATGTCTGGGATGAACGAAAGGGCCTTTCGGATTTCCTGGCCCTTGCCTCCCTGCTGGACGAGCGCTTTCAGATCGTGCTGATCGGATTGTCCCCCAAACAGATCCGGAAGCTTCCCCGGGAGATTCTGGGCCTGCCCAGGACCCGGAATGTTCAGGAGCTGGTGGAAGCCTATACCGCGGCAGATGTCTTTGTGAATCCCAGCGTGGAGGAGACCTTTGGCATGACCTCCCTGGAAGCCGCCTGCTGCGGCACACCTGCCATTGTCTACCGGGACACGGCCTGTGAGGAGGCCGCGACCTATTACGGCGGCATTGCCGTGGAACGGGGGCCGGAGAATCTGTACAGGGCAGTTTTGGAAATTGCCGGGGAGGCGAAAAAATGAGGCTGTATCCGTTCCCTGACCGGAAAATAACGAGAATAGGAATTTACGCGCTCTTTCTTGGCGTTTTGTTTCTGAACCGGGATGCCCTCTTTTCCGGCACCATCCTGGGCTTTTACAAGGCCCAGTTTCTGATGCTTGCGGTCATGGCGGCGGCGGGGATTCCTTTCCTGGTATACCGCCGGAATGATTGGAAAGCTTTGGCTTCTGACCGCAGGGTTCTGTTCGCACTGGCGGCGGGTGTGATTATTCTGCTGCCCATGGTCTGCAAGCGGGACTGGCAGCTGATGTATTTCAGCGTATACCTGTGTGTTATTTTCGGCGTATTTGTCTGTCTGTTTCTGACTTTGGAAGACGCGGCAAAGATCTACCTGAACATCCTGTGCGTGCTGAGCGTGATTTCTCTTGTTTGCGCCTACGGGCTGCGCCTCCTGCCGGACCGGGGAATGCCGGGCATTCCCGTGGTCAGGAACAATGTGGATATTGATTTTTACTTTTTCGGTCTTTCCTTTGTCCCGCTGACCTATGTCAAATACCGGAATTTCGGCATCTTCCGGGAGCCCGGGGTATACCAGTATTTCCTGATTCTGGGCCTGTTCCTCAACAATTACGAAGTGCGTTGGAGCAGCGGAAAGAAGCTGTGGGCGGTGAATATTGTGCTTGCCGTGACCATGGTCTCCACCTTTGCCACAGGCGGCCTGGTGGAGCTGGCCCTCCTGGCGCTGGTGCTCTTTTTTGACAAGGGCTGGTATAAAAAGAAAGCGGGGAAGCTTGCCGCCGGGGCGGGGTTACTCCTGGTCGGCGGGGCGGCAGTCTATATTTTTATTCAAAAAGGCCCCCTGTACTACACGCTGTTGGATATGCTCAGTAAATTCAGTCTGGGCAGTGAGTCCATGACGGACCGGGCAGGTTCCATTATTGAAAATACGAAGACCTTCCTCCGGCATCCGCTGCTGGGCGGCGGCGTGCGGGAGTCGCTGTATACGGTGGACAACAACACCAGTTCCTCTACCGTCCTCTATGCCATCCTGGGAATTCTGGGCGGAACGCTGAACGCGGCGGCCTGGGTGCTGCTTACCTGGCGGAAAGAGGGGAAGCTTTGGGTCAGCGTTGCCCTGACCGTGATTCTGTTTATGTCCTTTAATACGGAGAATCTCATTACAAATCCCTATTTCTGGCTGTTCCCCTGTATGGCTCTGGCGGAGCGGGGACTGCCGCTGCTGAAGATGCCCAAAAAGGAGGAGAGGTAAATGGAACAGGAGCTTCTGCGCAAGGTTCAGCTTACCCTGCTGGAAATCGCAAAAGAGATCAAGCGGGTCTGCGAAGAAAATGATATTCGCTATTTCCTCTCAGACGGCAGTTTCCTGGGGGCGGTGCGTCACCAGGGGTTCATTCCCTGGGATGATGACATGGATATGGGAATGCTGCGGGAGGATTATGAAAAATTCTGCCGGATCGCCCCGACGGCGCTGAAACCGGAATACTGCCTGGAAACCTGGGATGCCGATTCCACTTACGGACTGCCTTTCGGCAAGGTCATGAAGCGCAACACCATTTACTTGGAGAGCAAAAAGAATGACCGTATGCGGGAGCAGGGCTTCTATATTGATATTTTCCCCTTTGACAACGCCCCGGCAGACCCGGCGGAGCAGAAAGTCCTGGTGCGTAAGCTGGTATCCATTGCCCGGATGATGCAGATGAAATGCTGCTACCGGCCTTGGATGGAGCAGGACCGGATCGTCTGGAAAAAGCGGATCGGCTATATGTATTACAAGCTGAAATCCCTGCTTTTCTCTCACGAGGAACTGGCGAAGGCATACGATGCTCTGGCAATCAGCCCTGAGGAAACCGGTGTGGTGCTGGAGCAGAGCGGACGGCCAAGACCTACCTTTTTCAAAAAGGAATGGTGCGAGGAGCTGACCTCCTATACCTTTGAGGGCGTAACGTTTCCCGGCCCAAAGGATTATGACGCTTACCTTACAACCCATTACGGGGATTATATGACGCTTCCGCCGGAGGGAAGCCGGGAAAACCGCCATCAGATCATGAAGATCGATTTCGGTGAGGAAAAGGATGTGAACGCATGAAACGGGTTCTGTTTCTGACCACCTATGCCTCGCCCTACCGGGTGCAGTTTTTTGACGAGCTGGCAAAATACTGCGATGTGACCGTGGCTTATTCCGAAAGACCGGAGGGGCAGAAGCACCGGGACAAGGATTGGTTTGTCGCCCCGCAGGGCGGATACCGCACCGTCCAGCTGGGAAAACGTGTGTTTACCATCCGGCGGCTGTCTTTGTGCCTGGGCATTCTGGACCTCCTGAAAGAACCCTTTGATTTTATCATTCTCTGCGGCTATTCCACCCCCACCCAGATGCTGGCCCTGGCCTGGCTTCGGGCCAGGAAGATCCCCTATTACATGGAGGTGGACGGGGGGCGGATCCGGGAGGACAGCCCTATGAAGCTTCGCTTCAAGCGGTATCTTGTCCGGGGCGCGGCGGGCTATTTCGGCACCGGGGAAGCGACTACCGATTATCTTTGCTATTACGGCGCCGACCGGGACAGGGTGTATACCTATCCCTTTACCTCCCTTTGGGAAGCGGATCTGTCCGATGCTCCCGCCACCGGGGAGGAAAAGCAGGCTCTGCGCCGGGAGCTGGGGATCCGGGAGGAGCATATGGTGCTGGCGGTGGGCCGGGTGGACTACCTGAAAGGGCCGGATGTGCTCATTGACGCGGCAGCCTCGCTTCTGCCCAACACCGGGGTCTACCTGGTGGGGGGAGAACCCACCGACGACTTAAAGCAGCGGGCGGAGAACTTGCCCGGCGTTCACTTTGTGGGCTTCCGGAAAAAGGACGCCCTGGCAAAATACTACCGGGCGGCGGATGTCCTTGCCATGCCCACCCGGACGGATGTCTGGGGACTGGTCATCAACGAGGCCATGGCGGCGGGTCTTCCGGTTGTCAGCTCCGATGCCTGTGTTGCGGGACTGGAGCTGGTGAAAAACGGCGTGAACGGCTATATCGTTCCCTGCGGTGATGCCGGTGCCCTGGCCGGGAGACTCAATGAAGTCTTAAGCGGCGACCTTACCGCCATGGGGCAGGCTTCCCTGGACCGGATCCGCCCCTATACCTATGAAAACATGGCAAAGGTGCACATGGACCTGTTTGAGAAACTGTCAAAGGGCGATAAGGAGGCGGAACTGTGAGATTACTGTGGCTGTGTCATATGCCTCCGGGCCAGATCCGGACCGCTGTCAACGGAAGAAAGGGCAGCGGCCTGTGGATGGATCATGTGCTGTCCGATCTTCGCCGGCAGGAAAACATCACCATGGAGGTGCTCTGCCTGGGGCAGGCTCCTGCTTCCGGCAGCCTGGACGAGCGCCTTTCCTACCATATTTTTACGATTAAAAAGAATTACCGGCAGGCGCCGGAGCTGGAACCTTTCTTTGGACAGCGGCTGGACGAATTCCGGCCGGATGTGATCCACGTCTGGGGCACGGAGTATCCCCACACCCTGGCGATGCTCCGGGCGTGCCGGGATCGGGGGCTGCTGGATAAGGCGGTGGTGAGCATCCAGGGCCTGTGTTCTGTTTGTGAAGCGCACTATGCCGAGGGCCTTCCCCGCGGGGTCATTGAATCTTTTACATTCCGGGACCTTGTCCGCATGGACAATATCCGCCTGCAGAGGCGAAAATTTGCCCTCCGGGGGGAAAATGAAATGGAAGCCCTGCGCCTTGCCCGCCATGTGATCGGCAGAACCCCCTGGGACTTTGCCTGTACGGAAAAAATCAATCCGGAACGGGCTTACCATTTCTGCAACGAAACCCTGCGGGATGCCTTTTATACGGGGCAGTGGCGCTATGAAAGCTGCCGGAAGCACCGGATCTTCGCGTCCAGCTGTGTTTACCCGGTGAAAGGCTTTCACTTCCTGCTGGAAGCAATGGCAATCGTTGCAAAGGATTATCCCGATGTGACGCTGGCAGTGCCGGGAAAAAGCTTTTTAAACCTGACCGGGGTTGACCGCCTCCGGGAGGATGGGTATCACCGGCATCTTGCCCGGCTGGCAAGGAAGCTGGGCCTTGGGGATAAGCTGGAATTTCTGGGAACCTGCTCTGCTGAAGAAATGAAAGCGGCCTTTCTGGAAGCCAACGTGTTCGCCCTGCCCTCCACCATTGAAAACTCTCCCAACTCCATGGGAGAGGCCATGCTGCTGGGGGTTCCCTGTGTGGCGGCGGATGTGGGCGGCGTCAGCACGCTGCTGAAAGACGGAGAAGAGGGCTTTGTTGTCCCTTGCGGACAGGTACAGCTGCTGGCGGATTCCATCTGCCGGGTTTTTGCCATGGAGGCCGGGGCGGAACAGCTGGGCGCTGCTGCCCGTGTTCACGCACGGAAAACCCATGATCCGGAAAAGAACCTGCAGGATCTGCTGGAAATCTATCGGGAACTTGCGGAAAACTGAAAGGAGAGCCGGACCATGGACAATGGGGTTTTACTCAGCATTATCGTGCCGGTTTATAAGGTGGAAAGCTATCTTTCCCGGTGTGTGGATTCCATCCTTGCCCAGACGGTTTCAGACTTTGAACTGATCCTGGTGGACGACGGGTCTCCGGACCGGTGCGGCGCCATCTGCGACGAATACGCGGCCCGGGATCCCCGGGTCCGGGTGATCCACAAGGAAAACGGCGGCCTGAGCAGCGCCCGCAATGCGGGGATCGACATTGCCCGGGGGCAGTGGCTGGGCTTTGTGGACAGCGACGACTGGATTACACCGGACTGCTATGAAAAACTGCTGGCCTGTGCCCGGCGGCGGAATGTAAAACTGGTCTGCGCGGGGCGCTGGGATGTAAGCGAGAAAACGGTCGAAGCGACCCCGGGACTTTGCCCGGAAAAAGAGGAGACGGTTTCCGGCACGGAGCTTGCCCGGCGGATCTTTACCTGGAACCACCTGGATTCGGCTGCCTGGGATAAGCTCTATGGTGCGGAGCTTTTTGCGGACATCCGCTACCCGCTGGGAAAGGTCAGCGAGGATGTGCCCGTTACCTACCGACTGGCGCTGAAAGCCGGGGAGGCGGCCCTGTGCCCGGAGCGGGTATACTATTACCTCCACCGGCAGGGCAGCATCACCTATTCAAAGATTTCGGAAAAGACTTTCCATTTTTCGGAGCATACCCGAAAGATTCTGTCCTCTTGCCGGGAAGAATATCCGGAACTGGAAAAGGAAGCGCGGTATCTGAACGCCTGGGCACAGGTCTATAATCTGAAGATACTGGATTGGGCGGAGCCGGAGGACCGAAAGCGGTTTGCCACCCAGTACCGCCAGTCCCGGCGGGAGCTGGGAAGAGAGCTGCCGTTCCTGCTGGGCTGTCCTTACGCTTCGTCCAGAGAAAAGCTGGAGGATGTTCTCCTGGCTTCCGGCCTGTACCGCCCCTTGCGCGGGGCATTGCGTGTCCTCCGGGGAAAGGAATGACAGCGGAGAAAATCGAACCTGAAAATCGGATGGGATTATGAAAAAACAAAACCGAATTGCTTTTTTGAATATGCTCAGCACCCTGCTTCTGCGGGGACTTTCCGTTATCACCTCCGCGGTGTTTTCCCGGCTTTTGGGCACCAACGGCTACGGTGTGCTGTCTACCTATAATGTCTGGGTGAGTGTGGCAGCCATAACAGGGACCCTCCAGACCAGCGGAACATTGGTCAATGCCCGGGTGGAGTACCCACCGGAGCAGCAGAAGGCCTACCAGTCTTCGGTGATGACGCTGTCCCTTTTTTCGTTCCTGTGCTGCTGCGTACTGGTGCTCATTTTTCTGGGCCCTGTTTCCACGCTGCTGGAAATGCAGTGGTATCTGATCGTCCTGCTGCTGTGGCATGCCTTCGGTTCTTTCTGCGTCAATTTCCTCAACAGTAAATTTACCTACGAATTTAAGGCGGGCAGGAATCTTATCCTGTCCCTGGGCGTTACGCTGACGACTCTTGCCCTGTCCGTGGGACTGATCCTGCTCATGCCGGAGAACCTGCGCGATGTGGGCCGGATCCTGGGCCTTGCCGTTACCTACGGCGTCCTGGGTATTGCCGTATGTGCCTATATTCTGCATTCCGGAAAAACCTTTTATAAACGGGAATACTGGAAGTTCTGCATCGCTCTGGCCATCCCCGTGGTGTTTTACAGCCTGTCCGACCTCCTGCTGGGCCACAGCGACCTGGTGATGGTGAAGAAAATGCTGGGAGACAGTAAGGCTGGTATCTACAGCCTGGCCTACAATTTCGGAAGCGTCCTGTTCAGTATCTTTGCCGCCCTGAACAACAGCTGGACCCCTTTCTTTTTTGAGGACATGAAACAGGGGAATCTGGACCGGGTGCGGTTTCAGGCAAAGCATTTTCTGGAGCTGTTCACGGTACTTGCCATGGGCTTTGTGCTGCTGACACCGGAGGTCTACCATGGCTTTGCCGGACAGGATTTCTGGGAGGGGACATCCCTCACTACCCTGTTTGCCACAGGGTTCTATCTGAATTTCCTGTGTACATTCCCGGTGAACTTCGAATATTTCCATAAGAAAACCAAGATGGTGGCGGCGGCCACCGTTTCCTCCTGCGTTCTCAACATTGGTCTTAACTATGTTTTCATTCTGCGCTTCGGGCTGGCGGGCGCGGCGGCGGCAACGGTGCTGTCCCACACTTTCCAGTTCGGGTTCCATTACTGCTACACCCGGTATGTTCTGGGGAAGAAAAGCTATCCTTTCGGCATCCGTTTCTGGGGAAAATATGCTGCAGCCTTTGCTGCCGCCGCGGTGCTGGTAACGGTGCTTCCCTCCGCCTGGCTTCCCCGGTGGGCGCTGGGCGCTGCTCTGGGCCTTTGGGAGCTTTGGCAGATCAAAAAGCGGAAAAGCATTTTCTGACAGGAGACAGGCTATGAAAAAGGTGTTGTTTGCCGCAACTGTGGTCAAGACCCATATTATGGAATTTCATATTCCCTTTCTGCGGATGTTTCAGCAGGCGCTTTGGGAGACTGCGGTTGCCGCCCGGAATGACTATGAGGATCCCGGCGACTGCGTGATCCCCTGCTGCGACCGGTACTATGACATTCCCTTTGAGCGCTCCCCCTTAAAGCCCGGAAACCTGCGGGCCTACCGGAAACTAAAGCAGATCATTGACGAGGGAGAATACGACCTCATTCACTGCCATACCCCGGTGGGTGCGCTCCTTACCAGGCTTGCCGCCCGGAAAGCACGGAAAAAGGGAACCAGGGTGATCTATACCGCCCACGGCTTCCACTTTTACCGGGGAGCGCCGGTTCTTAACTGGCTGGTGTATTTTCCGGCGGAGTGGCTGTGCGGCTTCTTTACCGACGTGCTCATCACCATCAACCGGGAGGACTACGCCTTTGCCCAAAAGCATATCCATGCCGGAAAGGTGTACTATGTCCCCGGTGTGGGGGTGGACGTCGGCCGGTTCGGCGGAAGCCGGGAAGCTGCAAGGGAAAAGCTGGGAATTGGGAAAGACGAATTTGTGCTCCTGAGCGTGGGGGAGATGACGGTGAACAAAAACCACCGCCTTGCCCTGCAGGCGCTGGCTCTGCTGGGGGAGAAGCCCATCCGGTATGTGCTGGTGGGCAGGGGAGAGCAGATGGAAGCGCTCAAAGCCCAGGCCCGGGAGCTGGGGATTTCCGACCGGGTGATCTTCACGGGTTACCGGGATGATGTGCCGGAACTGTATCCGGCTGCCGATGTGTTTTTCTTCCCCTCCATCCGGGAGGGACTGTCCGTCGCCCTGATGGAGGCTATGGCCAGCGGTATTCCGTCCATTGTGGGAAAGATCCGGGGCAATACCGACCTCATTAGCGACGGCGTGGAGGGGCTGTATATGCCGCTGACACCGGAGGGCGCCGCCGAAGCGATAGATAAGCTGTATGAGGATCCCGAACTGCGCTCCCGGTTGGGGGAAGCGGCCCGGGAAAAGGTGCGCCGCTTTTCCGCGCCGGAGGTGCAGAAGGCAATGCGGGAAATCTACCGAGATACCCTGGGAGCGGGAGATTGGGGGCTTTAAGATGCCGGGAACACTGATCGTATCACTGGATTTTGAACTGTTCTGGGGCATGCAGGACTGCGTGGAGCTAAAGCAGTATGAAGATCATGTCCTGGGAGGCCGGGAGGCGATCCCGCTGCTTTTGGAGCTCTTTGGAAAGCATGGCATCCATGCCACCTGGGCCACGGTGGGCTTCCAGTTTGCCGCCAATAAAAAGGAACTGAAACGCTTTCTTCCTGACCTGCGTCCGGAATACGAAAATTCCGCGCTGTCAAGCTACCGGTGCCTGGAGGAAATCGGGGAGGATGAAGTATTCGCACCCTGCTTTTTTGCCGCCTCCCTGCTGGAAAAAATCGCCGCCTGCCCCGGTCAGGAGATCGGCAGCCACACCTTTTCCCACTACTACTGCCGGGAAAAGGGGCAGACCCCGGAGCAGTTCCGGGCGGATATGCGGGCCGCGAAGCAGATCGCCGCTGCCCACGGGTACGACGTGACCAGCGTCATTTTCCCCAGGAACCAGACCACCCGGTCGCATGTGGCGGTGCTGCGGGAACTGGGCTTCACCGCCTACCGGGACGAGGAAAACGACTGGATCCATGAAAAGATCTCCTTTGTGCCCCTGAAACGGCTGCTGCGGCTGGCGGATGTGTACCTGCCCCTGACCGGGCAGGGGGGCTATACTCCCAGAGAGGAGGACGGCATCGTCAATCTCATGGGGTCCCGGATGTATAAGCCCTATTTTGCCCCCCTGGGCTTTCTGGAGGGGCTCAAGCTCCACAGAATCAAGCGTCAGATGCTCCACGCCGCGAAAACAGGGAAGACCTTTCACCTGTGGTGGCATCCCCACAATGTAGGCGTGCGCACCGAATACCACCTTGCCCAGCTGGAGGAAATCTTTTCTTTCTACGATACCCTGCGTGCTCAGTACGGCATGCGCAGTCTCAATATGCGGGAAGCGGCCGAAGAAGTACTGTCATCAGAAACGCCCCATCCATGAAAAAATCTGTTGATTTTTTTCCGGGGAAGTGCTAAAATAAATTGAATTTTTCGATAAAACATTCCAGAAGGGAAGATTTTCTTTATGTCCGGACATTCCAAATGGCATAACATCCAGAAAACCAAGGGCGCGCAGGACGCCAAGCGGGCGGCCTCCTTTACCAAGATCGCCAAGGAAATGATCGTGGCGGTGAAAGAGGGCGGCGGCTCCGCCGATCCTGCCTACAACTCCAGACTGGCAACTGTCATCACCAAGGCCAAGGCCGCCAATATGCCCAACGATAACATCAGACGGGTGCTGGAAAAGGCCAGCAGCGCAGGCAGCGGCGACAATTACGAATCCATCACCTACGAAGGCTACGGCCCCGGCGGCGTGGCGGTGATCGTGGAAGCCATGACCGACAACCGCAACCGGACTGCCGCCTCCGTGCGCCATCACTTCGACAAGTTCGGCGGCAACCTGGGCGCCAACGGCTGCGTGAGCTGGAGCTTCGATAAAAAGGGCGTTCTGGTCATCGATAACGAGGACGGGGACTACGAGGAAGACACCGTGATGATGGATGCCATGGACTGCGGCGCGGATGATTTTGAAGCCGACGGCGACGCGTTCACGGTGTACACCACCCCCGATGATTTCAACGCCGTGGCGGATGCCATGACCGCGAAGAAGTACACCTTCGTTTCTGCCCAGATTGAGATGGTTCCCCAGAACTACGTCAAGCTGTCTCCCGAGGATGCGGAGCGGATGGAAAAGATGCTGGAGCTGTTCGACGATGATGACGACGTGCAGAACACCTGGCACAACTGGGACGAGGATTAATTGAAAAGAGAATTCCCCCGGCAGGTCCGATTTTGGACTATGCCGGGGGGATTTTTTTCGGCTTTGTGTGCTATATGGGCCGGTCGGTGCGGGACTCCCGTTTGATCAGACGGATGACAATGAAATACATGGCCACGACAAACAGGACAAAAACCGCGGTAGACATGCCGGATCCCAGCATGCAGCAGGAATCGTACACCCCATGGAGGAAGACCGGGGCCAGATAAGCAAGGAGCAGGTGAATTCGGCCGGTGGTAATCTGTCCTATATCATACCGGCGCCTAGCCCGGCTGTAAAAGAAGCCCATGAACACGGAAAAGCCCAGGTGCCCGGGGATCGCCAGGATCGCTCTGGGCAGGGCCACGGACAGGCCGTACTGGAACACATACAGGATATTTTCAAATCCGGCAAAGCCCAGGGATACAAAGGCGGCGTATACGATACCGTCAAACCGGCAGTTGAAGTTGGGATCGCGCCAGGTTCTGCGGTAGAGGAACAGGTATTTCATACCTTCCTCCGTGGCGGCAACAACGAGAAACGCAAAATAGAAAACGTAATTGGGGCTGCTTGCCGGAACAAAGGAGCCAAGCAGAGCTTTCCCGATCATTTCCAGCAGGGAAGCCGCCAGCGCGGCAAGAACACCCCGCACTACCAGGCTCAGCAGCAACAGGGGAGGCTCCTTTTCCACGGTGTCATGCACGTAGATGTAGCGCATCAGAAAGAACGCGGGAAGCAGGGCGGCAGTGACATAGATGATTACAAGGTAATAGATAGGAAGGGTAAAGAAGAACAAAACAGGCACATCTCCTTTTCAAATATCAGCACGGAACGGCATTACTGTTGGGTCCACAGGACTGGGAATGCTGATTTCGGAACAATGTAACCAGATCTTCCGGGGACATGGGCTTTGCGAAGTAGTACCCCTGGATGTAGTTGCAGTCATTCCGCTCCAGCAGATAGTCCAGCTGTTCCTGTGTTTCTACGCCCTCCACCAGAACCTTTTTATTCAGCCGTTCCATCATTTCCAGGGTGTGGTTCAGCACGATTCGGGCGGTGGGGGAGCCGGGAATGTCTTGAATCAGGGACTTATCGATCTTTACAATGTCCAGGGGGAAGCTGGTCAGACGGCTGAGATTGGAGTATCCGGTGCCGTAATCGTCGATGAGTACCCGGACCCCCTCCTGGGACAGGGCGGTGAGGGTACGGTTGATGCTCTCGGGCAGGGAGGTGAAAGCGGTCTCGGTCAGCTCTACGCTGACAAGGCTGGGGGGCAGGTCGTTTTCCCGGATGCATTGCAGGATCCGCTGGGAAATGTCCGTCTGGGTGCAATCCATGGAGGAAAGGTTAATATCCACCCGGCGGATGCCGTATTCCTGAATCCCCGAAGTGCGCAGGAAGGAGCAGACGGTTTCCAGCACGAACTGGCTCATTTTCAGAATGGCGCCGTTCTGCTCGGCGATGGGAATGAATTCCGCGGGGGTAATTTCGCCCAGGGACTTACTGTTCATCCGAAGCAGCGCTTCCGCGGAGCAAAATCTGCGGCTGCCGGTGCAGTAGATGGGCTGGTACACGACATACAGCGAGCCGTCTTCCACAGCGGTCTGGACGATCTGGTCAACCTGTTTATACCGGCGCAGCTTGGCAATATCCCCGTCGTCCAGACGGGTGAGGCAGGTAGTTTCACTGCTGGGAGCCTGGGCGGCGATGTCCAGCAGGGACATGAGCTCAGTGAACGAGGAAGCGTCCCGGGGACAGCGCAGGATCCCGCATTTGAACTGCATCCGGGCGGGAGCGGGATATTTGGCCTGCCTGGATGCGCAGGCTTCTTTCAGCTTATTCAGTACAGCGTCCACATTTCCGCTATCCCGAAAGCCCTGGGAGACGAAGCAGAAGCGGCGGTTTTCCACCCGGGCAAACAGGCACCCGGTATTTGTCCGCAGATAGTCGGCAAAGGCCTGAATCCGCTGCTCCAGAACATCAAAGCCCAGGACCTTTTCCAGGGCATAATAATTATCCAGGATCATAAATCCCACCTGAAACGCCTTCCCGTTGGAAAGCGGAGGAACGAGAAGGTAGGAAAAACCGGTTTTATTCAGAATCCTTGTGGGGCCGTCCATGATCTGTTCCGGATTCTGTACCGTCAGCTGGGAAACCATCAGACAGCAGGCGCACACGAAGTTCTCAATGACCAGGTTGGGAAAGAGAAGCTGAATGAAAATGGCAGAGACCATAAATACCAGGAACAGGTGAATGGAGAGCTGCTCCAGCTTGGGAATCAGGGACCGGTTTTGAATCAGGGTGTAGACGATGGCAAAGAAATGGAAGCAGGTAAAAATATAGATAATGGAAATCAGCGGCCCCCGGTGATAGGTTCCGTCGGGATCCAGCTGAAAATAGATGTCAAAGAAAATGGACAGAATGGAAAGCGCGGAGTTGATGATGGTGGGCACCAGCCAGGCCGACAGCTGGTGGAAGTGGGTAAGGTTGTAGTCCGTCAGGGAGCAGACATACAGGAACAGGGCGGTGGGGGTGGCGCCGTGGGCAAAAAAGTATGTCGCGTTCAGCAGGCGGAGCACCCACAACGGTGCATGGCCGGGCAGTACGAAGCTTGCAAGGCTTGTGATACTGGAGATGAGATTCAGCCACAGAAGCAGCAGAAAAAGGGAATACTTCTGAAAAGGCGCGCTGAATTTCTTGTAGTACAGTACCAGAAGAAGCGCAACCAGAATGACCGCGCACACATCAAACCATATGATGCTTTCCACTGTGCTGCACCTCCCAGGGTTTCAGAATATCCGGAAAATATATTCTACATTTTAGGCGATTGTCTGCTGTTTGTCAATCGTTTTGGGAGGAAAACCGGGAGAATTTGACGAATAAAGGCGGGTGGAAGAATCTGGAAAAAACCGGCGGAAACCACAAAATCCCCCAGACGTCGCTGGGGGATTTTGAAAAGCGTCAGCGTATGAAATTGGTGGAGATTTTGTTTTCCCGCTCCGGCATGCCGCCCCGGGCTTTTTCCAGGGCGATGCCCCGCATGAGAAAGCTCATATTCCGGGCTAGGGTCCGCATCATCTGCAGGCCTTCTCCGTCAGACAGGGCTTCCGCGGCGTTGTTTCCGTGAATGCCGTTCCAGTACTGGCCGGAAGCCACGGGCATGCCGCTGATGGTGAAGAATTTGTTCAGCTCATCAAAGGTAGCGGTGAGCCCGCCCCGGCGGGCGGAGGCCACCGCCGCGCCCACTTTCGTGGTTTTGTCAAAAGAGGTGCTGTGGAACAGCCGCTGGAGCAGCGCTACCAGGGTGGCGTTGGCGGAGGCATAATAGACCGGCGTACCCACCACAAGGCCGTCGGCATCCCGGAATTTTTCCGCGATTTCATTGACGATGTCGTCAAATACACATTTTCCGGCTTTCCTGCAGCCGCCGCAGGCGATACAGCCCCGAATGGGGAGGTGCCCCACATGGACAAGCTCTGTTTGAATCCCCTCCTGCTGGAAAACCGCTTCCATTTCATGCAGGGCGGTATAGGTGGAGCCTTTCGGGTGGGGACTGCCGTTGAGAATCAGTACTTTCATGCTGAATCCATCCTTTCTGATTTATGCAGGGTGTCAATCCGGGGTTCCGGAACTTTGCGTGGGCAATGCCGGGGCGGAAAGGGAGTTCCCGGTCTGTTCTTCACACCAGGCGTTCCAGGCATCCCAGTCAATTTTCTGGTCCTTAAAGAAATACATCCGGTCCTTTTCCCCAATGGGACGCATGACCCGGCAGGGATTTCCCACCGCGACAACGTTGGCGGGAATATCCTTTGTCACTACGCTGCCCGCACCGATTACGGTATTGTCTCCGATGGTGACACCGGGCACGACGATCACCCCCGCGCCCAGCCAGCAGTTTTCCCCAATATGGATGGGCTGGTTGTGCTGGATGCCGAACCGCCGCAGGGAGGGAGCAATGGGGTGGCCGGCGGTGGCAAGGGTCACATGGGGGGCAAACATGGTGTGGCTGCCAACATAGATGTGGGTGTCATCCACACAGGTGAGGCCAAAGTTGGCGTAGACCCCATCCCCGAAGTGGACATGGTGACCGCCCCAGTTGGAATAGAAAGGTGGCTCAATATAGCAGTTTTCTCCAATCTCGGCAAACATCTGCCGGAGAAGCTCCGCCCGCTTTTCCTGCTCCAGGGGCCGGGTGGCGTTGTAGTCATAGAGCCTTTCCAGGCAGAGAAACTGCTCTTCCAGGATGGTGCTGTCATTGGGCCAGTAGAGCTGCCCGCTGTGCTGCAATTCCCTCTGATTCATGGTATATTCCTTTCTGATGCCCGGTATTACCGGGATAATAGGAAGAAGGATTCGCCCCGCTTCCCCGCGGAACCGGGATGCTCCCACAGAGATTCTACCATGGCAGAGGGAAAAAGCAAGGGGGTAAACGGGAAAAAGTGGTAGACGGGGGGATTTTTGCGTGGTATACTGTGGGGAGACAAAGCGGGAAACCGCGTTTGGAGGAAGAATCCATGAAACTCCTGTATTCCCTTTTCCGGCAGGACCCGAATTCCCGGGAGGGTGTTATCCTGACCACCTCCGGACTGGGTGTCATCGTCAATGTTCTGTGCTCGGTTTTGAAGATCGTCATCGGCCTGGCGGTATCCTCCATCGCCGTGGTTTCCGAGGGCCTGAACAATGCCACCGATGCCGCTTCCTCCCTGCTCACCATCGTGGGCACCAAGCTGGCGGGAAAGCATCCGACGGAAAAGCATCCCTTTGGCTACGGCAGGGTCGAGTATCTGACGAGCCTCATCATCGCCGGACTGATTCTGTACACCGGCATCGAATCCTTCACCGGGGCAGTGGACGGAATTCTGCATCCCTACGAAATGGAGCTGTCCTTCGTGATCACAGGGATTATTGCTGTTTCCGCCGTCATCAAGCTGTTCCTTGGGACTTATATGATCCGGGAGGGGAAGCGCATCGACTCCGGCTCCCTGGTGGCGGTGGGCAAGGAGTGCCGTGCCGACTGTATCGTTTCGGTCATGACCATTGTGGCAACCCTTGTTTACCTGCTGTTTGACCTTTCCCTGGATGCCTATGCCGCTGTCGTCACCTCCCTCTTTATCATCAAAACGGGGGCTGAGGTGTTGAAAGACACCGTCTCCGAGCTTCTTGGCAAGCCGGGAGACAAGGCGCTTGCCCAGGAACTGTACCGGGTGATCCGGGAGGAGCCCATGGTTCTGAACGCGGCGGATATGATGCTCCATAACTACGGTCCGGATGCCTATTCCGGCTCCGTGAATATTGAGATCGACTGCGGTAGGACAGTGGAGGAGGTTTACAGCAATATCCATGCCCTCCAGCTTCGAATCATGCACGAGTACCAGGTTACCATGGTTTTCGGCATTTACGCGGTGAACAATGACCGGGAGACGCTGAAAGAGCTGCGGGAGTATATCGCCCGGTTTGTCCGGGAGCAGGAACATGTGAGAAGCTTTCACGCCCTGTACATTGACCCCAAAAACAATGACATTTACTGCGACCTGGTGGTGGATTACAGTCTCAGGGACTGGGATGCTCTGGAAGAGGAATTCCGGACCTATATGCATGAGCGGTATCCCCAGAACCGGGTGGAAGTGGTCATTGAGACGGAATATGTTTAAAGAATTAAGGAATCTATTCAGTGCCCCGTGTCATTGCGAACCAGTCCGCTTAACTGGTGTGGCAATCTCCCGGATTTTCCTGCTATTTCCCGAACTATTCACGGGTGTAAATAGTAGCTTCTGAATAGTGGCGTTAATAAGAAAGCAGGTATGCGGGTATGCTGTTTGGCAGACGGAAGAAGCCGCCTGTGCCGTATGACAAAACCGGGAAGATACCGGTCATCCGGTCCAGTATCTGTACCGGGGAACAGGTGGCGGGCTTTAAGGAAACGGCCTCGGGAAAGTTTCAGGAGATCATGCTGATCCGAAACGGGGAAGACCTCCGGGAGTTCCTGGAAAAATACCAGGTAGAAGAATCGGAAATCCGGCGGGAATGGTAGGGAAGGCAATGGAGAATCAGACGGTTGTGACACTCAAACAGGGCGAGGGACGGTATTTTGCCTCCGGCGGCCTGTGGATCTATGACAACGAGATCGGCACCATCAAGGGCCGGTTCAAAAACGGCAGCGTGGTTGCCGTGCAGGACGCGGCGGGACGGGCACTGGGAAAGGGCTTCATCAACCAGAATTCCAAAATCCGTATCCGGATGCTGACCCGGAACCCGGACCAGGAGATCAACGAGGACTTTCTGCGCTTTCGTGTGCGCAGTGCCTGGGACTACCGAAAGACCGTTCTGCGCAGCACCCGGCCCGTTCCTGTGAGCGCGGAGGCGGAGCGGATCCTCTCCGTTGGGCTGGGGAACCTGGGGATAGAATACCGGGATGTGAGTGCCTGCCGGCTTATTTTCGGGGAGGCCGATTTCCTCCCGGGCCTGGTGGTGGACAAGTATTCCGATGTCCTCGTAGTTCAGTGCCTGGCCCTGGGCATGGAGGCCTTCAAGGAAACCATCGTGGAGCTGGTGACGCAGACGCTTCTGGAGGACGGCATCGTGATCCGGGGTGTCTTCGAGCGCAGTGATGCCGGAGAACGGAAAAAGGAGGGGCTGCTTCCCGTGAAGCGGTTCCTGGGAGCGCCCTTTGACACAAAGGTGGAGATCGTGGAAAACGGGGTCATCTACCTGGTGGATGTGGAAAACGGACAGAAAACCGGATTTTTCCTGGACCAGAAATACAACCGCCTGGCCATGCAGCGCATCTGTACGGGAAAGACGGTGTTGGACTGCTTTACCCATATGGGCACCTTTGCCCTGAACGCGGGACTTGCGGGGGCGCGGTCGGTGCTGGGGCTGGATATTTCGGAATTCGCCCTGTCCCAGGCGGAGGAAAACGCCCGCAGGAACAGCTTGCAGGACAGGGTGCGCTTCCGCTGCGCCAATATCCTGGAGGAGCTTCCCCGGATGGCAGCGGCGGGGGAAAAGTACGATGTGGTCATTCTGGACCCGCCTGCCTTTACCAAGTCCCGGGAGGCGACAAAGAATGCCATCCGGGGCTACCGGGAGGTCAATATTAACGGGTTGAAGCTGGTGAAAAACGGAGGGTATCTCGCAAGCTGCTCCTGCTCCCATTTCATGACCCAGGAGCTTCTGGCGCAGACCATCCGGGAGGCTGCCCGGGTTGCCCGCAAGCGGCTGCGCCAGGTGGAGTTCCGGACCCAGGCAATGGACCACCCCATCCTCTGGGCGGCGGAGGAAAGCTACTACCTGAAATTTTTCATCTTCCAGTGCGTGGAGGATGTGTAGAAACCCGCGGGCAGCTGTATGGACAATCCAGCCGGAGAAAGAATTGACAATTGACAATTGAAAATTGACAATTAAGGAATCCCTCCGGAATAATTTAAAAAGAAAGAATTTGGGCGAAAACAATGGATAACATGCAGCCATTTAGTAGCCGCCTTTTTTAGCTGTGAAAAGTTCGAAAAACAGTCGGAAAATCCGGGGGATTGCCAGGTCAGTAGTGCGCTCTTCACAATAACACAGACGACTGAATAGATACGAAAAATTTTTAAAATCGTCCCGTAGGGACACAATCATTGTCAACTGTCAATTGTCAATTGTCAATTGTCAATTGTCAATTCGACAAAATCCTGCAATAATGAAGCAGATTTACACAACAACAGAAATCATATTTATGAGGTGACCGCAATGGACCAGCAGCTTCACATAGAAACCCTGTGTATTCAGGCCGGCTATACCCCGGGCAACGGGGAGCCCCGGCAGATTCCCATTATTCAGAGTACTACCTATAAGTACGCGACCTCCGAGGATATGGGAAAGCTTTTTGATTTGGAGGCAGAGGGCTATTTTTATTCCAGACTGGCAAATCCCACCTGTGACGCCGTGGCAGCAAAGATCTGCGCTTTGGAGGGCGGCTCCGCCGCCATGCTGACCAGCTCCGGCCAGTCCGCCAATTTCCTGGCAATTTTCAATATTGCCGGCTGCGGCGACCATATTGTCGCCAGCTCCGCAATCTACGGCGGCAGCTATAACCTGCTGGCGGTGACCATGAAGCGGATGGGCGTTGAGACCACCTTCGTAGACCCCGACTGCACGGAGGAGGAACTAAACGCCGCGTTCCGGCCCAACACCAAGGCGGTTTTCGGGGAGACCATTGCCAATCCCGCCCTGACGGTGCTGGACATTGAGAAACTCTCCCGGGCTGCCCACGCCCATGGGGTGCCTCTGATCGTGGACAATACCTTTGCCACCCCCATTCACTGCAGGCCTTTCCGGTGGGGCGCGGATATTGTCACCCACTCCACCACCAAGTACATGGACGGCCACGCCTCCGCCATTGGCGGCGCCATTGTGGACGGCGGAAAATTCGACTGGACTGCCTACCCGGAGAAATTCCCCGGCCTGTGCACCCCGGATGAAAGCTACCATGGGGTCACCTATACGGAACGCTTCGGCATCGGCGGCGCGTTTATCACGAAGTGCACCGCCCAGCTGATGCGGGACTTCGGCTGCATCCAGTCTCCCCAGAGCGCTTTCCTGCTGAACCTGGGCTTAGAGAGCCTGCCTATGCGGATGAAGCAGCACTGTGACAATGCCATGGCAATTGCGTCCTACCTCAAGAGCCATGAAAAGGTCAGGTGGGTCAAGTACTGCGGCCTGGAGGGGGACAAATACTATGATCTTGCCAAGAAGTATATGCCCGACGGCTCCTGCGGCGTGATCTCCTTTGGGCTCCACGGCGGGAGAAAGGCGGCGGAGGCGTTTATGAAACACCTGAAGCTGGGCTCCATCGAGACCCATGTGGCGGATTCCAGAACCTGCTGCCTGCATCCGGCCTCCACCACCCACCGGCAGATGACCGATGCCGAGCTGGACGCCGCCGGTGTGGGGGCGGACCTCATCCGCCTGAGCTGCGGCCTGGAAAACGCCGAAGACCTGATCGCGGATATTGCCCAGGCACTGGACTTTGTGTAAGAAGATCAAAAGGAGACAGAAACTTGCCAATTCAGATACCCAACGACCTGCCTGCAGGGGAAGTATTGCAGCAGGAAAACATTTTTGTCATGCGGCAGACCCGGGCACAGACCCAGCATATTCGCCCGCTGGAGATCGTTCTGCTGAACCTGATGCCAACCAAGATCGTCACGGAGACCCAGCTCAGCCGGATGCTGGGCAATACCCCTTTGCAGGTGCATCTGGAGCTGATGATGGTTTCCTCCCACTCATCCCGGAATACGCCCCCGGAGCATCTGCTGTCGTTTTACAAAACCTTTGACGAGCTCAAGGACCGTAAATTTGACGGCATGGTCATCACCGGCGCCCCGGTGGAAAACCTCCCCTTTGAGGATGTGGACTACTGGCAGGAGCTGGTAAAAATCATGGAGTGGAGCAAGGACCATGTCCACTCCACTCTGCATATCTGCTGGGCGGCCCAGGCGGGTCTGTACTACCACTACGGCATTGCCAAGCGGCGGCTTCCCGAAAAGCTCTTCGGGGTCTACCCCCACCACGCCGACTACAAGCGGGCCATCCTGCTGCGGGGCTTTGACGATGAATTCTGGGTCCCCCATTCCCGGCACACCACGGTGGACCGGCAGGATGTGGAAGCGGTGCCGGGGCTCAAGATCCTGGCTTCCTCCCCGGAAGCGGGGGTCTACATCGTCATGAACAAGGAGGGACGGCAGATTTTTGTAACCGGCCACTCGGAGTACGACCCGGACACCCTGGAGCGGGAGTACCGGCGGGACAAAGCGGCGGGCCTGCCCATCCATGTCCCGGTGAATTACTATCCCGAAGACGATGATACGAAAGAGCCCATCGTCCGCTGGCGGGGCCACGGGAATCTGCTGTTCAGCAACTGGCTGAACTACTTTGTCTACCAGACCACGCCCTACGATATTATGGCGGTGGGACGGGAGTCAACCCCCAGATAACATCCTGAGAAAGGGGAATGAAAGATGGAACCAACGGTACTGATGTATAATCTGCCCCCGGCGTCCCGGACCCAGGTGGAGTTAATCTGCCGGGAGCTGGGCGCGGCGGCACGGAATGTGGAAAAAATAAACCAGGGCCTTTCCCTGGGCGCGCTGCTGGGAATGCTCCCGGAAGTGCCCGGGGGCGGGGCGGTGCCGGGTCAGATGCTGGTGCTGGCGTATTTTGACCGGGATATGCTGGATGCCTTTCTGCGGGGCTTCCGGGTGCGGCAGATCCCGCCCATTCCCCACAAGGCCATGCTGACCCTGACCAATACCGCCTGGACGGGCCCGGTGCTGTACGAGAACCTTTCCCAGGAAATGGCCGCTGTCAAAGCCGCCGACGGAAAGTAAAAAACGCTTATCTGGTTGCGGCAGCAATTCGGCAAATTGGAATTTGGCGCGCAGTTAAAGCGCGCGGGTGGTTAGACGCCTTGCCCCCCGCACTTGTGAGGGGGGTGTCCCTGC
>CAZVDH010000010.1:0-31980 GCA_964625595.1 uncultured Oscillospiraceae bacterium
ATTGTCAACTGTCAATTGTCAATTGTCAATTCGGCGAAGCCGACAAATTCCAATTTGTATATTAGCTGAGGCATGTAAGGAACGACAGGAGTCGATTATTTATGGACAAATTTGAAAGCTATTTTACTTCCCTCCGGGGAAAGCGCGTGGCGGTGCTGGGGCTGGGAGTCAGCAACCGGCCCTTGGTGAAGCTTCTGCTGGGATATGGCTGCGATGTGACAGGCTGCGACCGCACCCCCCGGGAAAAGCTGGATGCTGAGGTTCTGGAGCTGGAGAAAGCTGGCTGCACTCTGCGGGTCGGGGAGGGGTACTTAGACGGCGTGGAGGCCGATGTGGTGTTCCGTACCCCCGGCATGCACCCGGATAATCCCGCGATCCAGGCCCTCCGAGACCGGGGAGCGGAGGTTACCTCGGAGATGGAGGTGTTCTTTGAGGTCTGCCCCTGTCACACGATCGGGGTCACCGGCTCAGACGGAAAGACCACCACGACGACCCTCATTGCAGAAATGCTGAAGGCCTCCGGAAAAACTGTGTGGCTGGGGGGCAATATTGGAGAGCCCTTGCTTCCACGGTGCCGCCGGATGGGGGAGGATGACTATGCCGTTGCGGAGCTGAGCTCTTTCCAGCTTATGGACATGTGCCGTTCTCCTGAGCGGGCGGTGATTACGAACCTGGCACCCAACCACCTGGACATCCATAAGGACATGGCGGAGTATGTTTCCGCCAAGCAGAATATTTACCGCTTCCAGGATAGGGACGGCATTCTGATCCTGAACGCGGACAACGCGCTTACCGCCGGGCTTCATGGAAACGGGGATACCCGGTTCTTCTCCCGGAAGCAGGAGACGAACTGCGTCTGGCTTTCCGGCGGTATCATTTGGCGGCGGGGAGAACCGGTGCTGAACACCGGGGATATTCTTCTGCCCGGGGTCCACAACATTGAAAACTATATGGCCGCCATCGCGGCGGTGGAGGGCATTGCCTCCGATGAGGCGGTGCGGCAGGTGGCGAAGAACTTCGGCGGCGTGGAGCACCGGATCGAGCTGGTGCGGGTGAAGGACGGCGTAAGGTTTTACAATGATTCCATCGCTTCCTCCCCCAGCCGGACCATCGCGGGTCTGCGGAGCTTCCCGGAAAAGGTGATTCTCATTGCCGGCGGCTATGACAAGCACATCCCCTACGATGTTCTGGGACCGGAAATCTGCCAGCATGTCAAAAAGCTGTTCCTGGGAGGCGCCACCGGGGAAAAGATCCGAAAAGCGGTGGAAGCCGCGCCGGAGTACCGCCCCGGGGAGACGGAAATCACCGACTGCGGCGGCTTTGAAGCGGCGGTCCGGGCGGCTGCCGCTGCCGCGGAGCCGGGAGATGTGGTGCTGATGAGCCCCGCCAGCGCGGCCTTTGACCAGTTCAAAAACTTCATGGTTCGGGGAGACTTTTACAAAAAGCTGATAAAGGAGCTGTGATACATGGAAATCACCAAGCTGACCCGCCCTGCCCGCAAGCTTTTGAAGCTGAAGCCCTGCGGCGCGGTGATCGTGGCGGCGGGAAATGCCTCCCGGATGGGGGGCGTGGATAAGATTATGGCAGACCTTTGCGGCAAGCCGGTGATCCGCCGTACCGCCGAGGCCTTTCAGGACTGCGACGCGGTAAAGGAGATCGTGGTGGTGACCCGGGAGGATCTCATTATCCCCATCGGAGATCTGCTTCACGACCTGCCCAAGCTTCGGGCGGTGGTTGTCGGGGGAAAGACCCGGCAGGAGTCCGTTTCCCTGGGCCTGAATGCCCTTTCGGAAAAAATAAAGCTTGCTGCCATCCACGACGGCGCCAGACCCCTTGTCACCTGGCAGCTTATTGACCGGGTGGTGCGGGCGGCCAATACCTACGGCGCGGCAGCTCCCGCGGTTCCGGTGAAGGATACCGTCAAGGTGGTTGCCGGGGGGCTGGTGGAGAGTACGCCGGACCGGGCAAAGCTCCGGGCGGTGCAGACACCCCAGGTCTTTGACTTTGACCTGCTCCGGGGCGCGCTGAAGCAGGCGGAGGGGGAGAATCTGACCGACGACTGCGCGGCGGTGGAGAAGCTGGGAATGAAGGTCAAAATTGTGGAGGGTGCGGAGGAAAATATCAAGATCACCACCCCCATGGATTTGAAAATCGCGGCAATGCTGCTGGAGGAAACGGTATGAGGATCGGACATGGCTATGATGTACACCGGCTGGTGCCCGGGCGGGATCTGGTTCTCGGCGGGGTACATATCCCCTATGAGCGGGGGCTTCTGGGCCACTCGGATGCGGATGTGCTGCTGCACGCGGTGATGGACGCCCTGCTGGGCGCGGCGGGAATGCGGGACATTGGCCTGCATTTTCCCGATACCGACCCCATGTATAAGGGTGCGGACTCTATGGAGCTGCTGCGCCGGGTGGGGCGGATGCTCCGGCAGGCAGGCTACGGCGTGGGCAATATCGATGTGACCATGATTGCCCAGCAGCCCAAGCTGAAAGATTACATTCCTCAGATGGCGGAAAATATTGCCGCCGCCCTGGAAACCGATGTGTCCCGGGTCAATGTGAAAGCCACTACGGAGGAACACCTGGGCTTCACGGGAACCGGGGAGGGCATGTCCTGCCACGCGGTGTGCATCATTACGGAGGAAACCGGGAGAATCGTCCGGCTGTGAAAGCTTTATCATTCTTTAGTACGGCAAATTGGAATTTGTAGGGCTGTTTGATGAATGGTATGCGGCCCGATGCGGTACGCGTCCTTGCCCCCCGCACTTGTGAGGGGGGTGCCCCAGTGCGCACACTGGGGCGGGGGGAGCCCGTCATCTGCATATTTTTCACAAATAAGAGTGAAAAATAAGGCTGTAAACAGAGAAAAACCAATTATTTGACGCTTTCGGAAATTCGTACTCCCCCCGCCACCAGTTTGCGAACTGGTGGCACCCCCCTCGTAAACGCGGGGGGCAAGGCGTCTAACCACCCGAACGCCTTAACTGCCCGCCAAATTCCAATTTATCTCACTTTTTCTGCTCCATCCTGGGAAAAGAACCGGGATGGAGCAAAATTCGCCTCCCGGGCATAGATTGTGCCGGGAGGTTTTGCTGTTATGATGACGGATTATATCACCTTCCGCTCGGTGACAGTGGCACAGCGGGGGGAGAAGATACTGAATGCTGCGGGGATTCGCTGTGCGGTCCGGCGAACGCCCCGGTGGATGGAGGAGCAGGGCTGCGGTTACTGCATCCGGCTTGCCGGGGCGGAGGTCCCCGATGCGCTGGCGCTGCTGCATAAGAATCAGCTGAGCTGGCGCAAGGTCTACCACCAGAGAGAGGATGGGGTCCTGGAGGAGAGGCGGGTATGATCTATCTGGATAGCGGAGCGACTTCCTTTCCCAAGCCGCCGGGGGTGGTTCGGGCAATGGAAACGGCTCTGCGTACCTGCGCGAATCCCGGCCGGGGCGGGTATCCCGCGGCGGAGGCGGCGTCCCGGACGGTGTACCGCTGCCGGGAGCAGGCGGGGAAGCTCTTTCACTGCCGCCCGGAGCAGGTTGTCCTCACCGGAAGCTGCACCCATGGTCTGAATATTGCCATCCGTACCCTGGTGAAACCGGGGGCCAGAGTGGCGGTATCCGGTTTTGAGCACAACGCGGTGACCCGGCCCCTCCATGCCCTGGAAGCCCAGCTGATAGTCTGCGGACGGCGGCTATTCGACCGGGAGGACACCCTGTCCGATTTCCGCCGGGCGCTGCGGTCCGGGGTAGACGCGGCGGTATTTACCCACGTTTCCAATGCCTTCGGCTTCATTCTTCCGGTTAAAGAGATGGCAGCCCTGTGCAGAAGCTATGGTGTGCCCTTTATTGTGGACGCGGCCCAGTCAGCCGGGGTCCTGCCGGTGGAGCTTGCCGGGTGGGGTGCGGATTTTATCGCCATGCCGGGGCATAAGGGGCTGTTGGGCCCCCAGGGCACCGGGCTGCTGCTGTGCGCGGGTGATGCCCAGCCCCTGCTCTACGGCGGAACCGGCAGCCGGTCCCTGATGCAGACCATGCCGGAGGAGCTTCCGGAGCGGCTGGAGCCGGGGACGGTGAATGTGCCCGGAGCGGCCGGGCTGCTTGCGGGGATGCAGGCGGTGGAGCGTTTGGGTATGGAAGCCGTTGCCGCCCGGGAGGCGGCGCTGGCACGAAAATGCGCTGCCGGATTGAGAAAAATGGGAATGGAGGTATTCTCCGGGGAAAACCAGGGAGGTACGGTATCTTTCCGGGCCGGATGCGGCTGTGAGGAGGCCGCGCAGATGCTTTCGGACCGGGGCTTTGCCCTGCGGGCGGGGCTGCACTGCGCGCCTCTGGCCCACGAGAGCGCGGGAACTGTGGATACCGGTACGGTGCGGGTCAGCTTCGGTTGGCACAGTACGGCGGGGGAGCTGAACGCGTTCCTCCGGGCGGCCCGGAGCCTCCCCCCGGCAGTATGAAAGTTACGCAAGCGCCGGGGCGGGAAGAGACCCGGACCCGGCGCAGGTAAATTTGACACCGGGAATGAATTTGATTTTTATGCAGAATATCACTTGCCATCGGCGAGGGAATCCGCTATAATAGAGCGGAAAATAGGTTAGTATACCATTGGACAGTATACGCTTTCGAAAGTTGACATAAAAGAGGTCGGGGAACGTATGATGGAGGCAATTCACAATTTGTTGCAGCAGCTCACCAGAATGCAGTGGTCGGACTATTTGGATATTGCCGTGGTCGCGTTCCTGATCTACAAGCTGCTGCCCCTGGTCCGCGCCCCGGGAACCATGCGCATTGCCAGGGCGGTAATAGTGGTGATGATCGTCGCGGGTCTGGCGGCAGCCCTGCGGCTTTACACGCTGAGCTTTATTCTGAACCAGTTTATGGCGGTCGGACTGCTGGCACTGGTCATCCTGTTCCAGCCGGAGCTGCGGCGGATGCTGGACCGACTGGGCAGCGTGAAATTCCGGGCTTTGTTCGGCTACACCAAGCCAACCCAGGATCTGGAGACGGTGATCGCCCAGACGGTGATGGCCTGCGAGATCATGAGCAGGGAACGGGTGGGCGCGCTGATCGTTTTTGCCCGGGAAGCACGGCTGGATGATTACTTCAAGACCGGCACTCCCATCGACGGGCAGGTGACGGAGCAGCTGATCCGCAACATTTTCTTTGTGAAAGCGCCCCTGCATGACGGCGCCATGATCATTCGGGACGGCCGGATCGCTGCCGCGGGCTGTGTGCTGCCCCTGTCGGACAGCAGCCATCTCAGCGCGGACCTGGGTACCCGGCACCGGGCCGGTGTGGGCATGAGCGAGGTTTCCGACGCGGTGGTGGTCATTGTATCCGAGGAGACCGGCACCATTTCCGTGGCGGTGGGCGGTATGCTGAAACGGCACCTGGCGCCCCAGACTCTGGAAAAGCTGCTGCGCAATGAGCTGTGTCCCAAGAATGACCCCGATGGAGAGCAGGTGCTTGCCCTCCGGCTGAAAAAGAGCCTGCGTAAGACAGACAAGGAGGCAAATACCCGTGAAAAGTAAAATCGGTTATATTGCGCTCTCCGTGCTGATCGCCTTTGGACTGTGGCTGTATGTCATTACCTCCGTCAGTCCCGGTTCCGAGGAAACCTATGACGATGTTCCTGTGATCCTCAGCGCGGAGACGGTGCTTCAGGAACGGGGCTTGATGATTACCAGCGTATCGTCGGACACGGTGACGCTGAAGCTGTCCGGCAACCGGTCGGACCTTGCCCAGGTGAACCGGGGAAATATCACCGTAAAAGCGGACCTTTCCAAGATCTATGAACCCGGCACCCAGCTGCAGCTGGGTACCACTGTCAGCTTTCCGGGGAATCTTCCCAGCAACGCCTTCGTGATCGAATCCAAAAACCCGGGCTACCTGTATGTTACCGTGGAGCGCCGGGTGACCAAGGAGGTTCCCGTGGAGATCCAGTGGATCGGTTCCGCGCCGGAGGGCTATATGTCCGACCGGGAGAACAGCACCCTGGACTATACCTCCGTTTCCGTTACCGGACCGGAGTCCGTTATGGACCGGATCGAAAAGGCTGTCATCCAGGCAGACCTGACGGATCAACGGGAATCCATCAGCCAGAGCTTCCGGTATACCCTGTGCGACGGGGAGGGAAATCCGGTGGATGCCGAACTCATTACCACCAATGTGGAGGAGGTACGGCTGGATGTCCGGATCCAGAAGGTAAAGGATATTACCCTTGTCTACAATATTATTGAAGGCGGCGGTGCTACCCGGGACAATGTTTCCGTGACCATGAGCGCGGATACCATCCGCGTCAGCGGCAGTGAGGTGGCCGTCGATGCCATGGAAGACCAGCTGGTGGTGGGTACCATCAACCTGGCAGAGCTGACCAAGTCCGGTAATCTGACCTTCCAGGTGGTTCTGCCCGAGGGCGTTACCAACCTGTCCGCCATCACGGAGGTGGAGGCCACAGTGCTGCTTTCCGGTCTGACCACCAAGGACTATGTGCTGGAGAACATCCGAAGTATCAATATTCCGGAGGGCATGGAAGCGGAGCTCATTACGGAGAAGCTGACGGTGACCGTCCGGGGTCCTGCGGAGCTGATGAGCAAGCTGACTGCGGAGAGTATTATGGCGACGGTGGACTTTACCGGCGCGGAGGCGGGAACCACAACCTTCCGTGCGGACATCACCTTCAGCGAGGGCTTCACGGGGGTCGGCGTATTGCGCTCCGACCCGGTGTCCGCTGCCATTACGCCGGCGAAATAAAAGCCGGAACGGGGAAAGAAAACGATATGGCGGGCGGTGGAAAACCGCCCCGAAAAAGGGGATAATAACCATGGTGAAAAGCATGACCGGCTACGGCAGGGCCGTGGAGACGGTGAACGGACGGGAATTCACGGTGGAAGTGCGCAGCGTCAACAACCGTTATCTGGACTGCACGGTGAAGCTCCCCCGGAGCCTGTCCTTTGGCGAGGACGCGGTGAAGCAGGCGGTGAAGAATACCGTTTCCCGTGGCAAGGTGGATGTCTTTGTGTCCGTGCGCAGCGAGGGCGGCACGGAGGGCAAGGTGACCTTAAACAGCACCCTGGCTGCGGGCTACGCGGAAGCCATGCGCCGGATGCAGGCGGAGCTGCAGCTTCCCGGGGACATCAGCGTGGACCTGATCGCCCGGATGCCGGAGGTGTTTACCGTAGAAAAACCGGAGGTGGACGAGGAGCAGCTTCTCAAGGACCTGCTTTTCGTGGCGGACAAGGCTTTTGCCGGCTACGATGCCATGCGCTCCCGGGAGGGACAGGCCCTGGAAAAGGATCTGCGCAGCCGGGGACAGACCATCCTCAGCCTGGTCGCGCAGGTGGAGGCGGGAAGTGCCCAGACGGTGGCGGACTATCGTACCCGGCTGGAAAACAAGCTCCGGGAGGTGCTGGCAAGCACCACCATTGACGAAAGCCGGATCCTGACCGAGGCGGCAATCTTTGCCGACAAGGTGGCGGTGGATGAGGAAACGGTCCGCCTGCGCAGCCACTTAGAGCAAATGGATGCCATGCTCACCACGGGCGGCAGCGTGGGCCGGAAGCTGGACTTTTTGCTCCAGGAGATGAACCGGGAGGCAAATACCATCGGCTCCAAGTGCTCCGATGTGCGGCTTGCCCGGCTTGTGGTGGAGATCAAGGCGGAACTGGAAAAGATCCGGGAGCAGACCCAGAACATCGAATAGGAGCGGGATATGAAGCTTGTGAATATCGGCTTCGGGAGCATGGTGGCGTCAAACCGGATCCTGGCAATTGTAGCGCCGGATTCCGCACCCATCAAGCGGCTGATTCAGGAGGCGAGAGACCGGGGAATGCTGATCGATGCCTCCTACGGGCGGAAAACCGCCGGTGTGCTGCTGATGGACACGGACCATGTGATCCTCTGTGCCGTATCCCCCGAGGTGCTGGGCCAGCGTCTGCGGGAAGAGAAAGAGGAGGATAACCAATGGGAGAAGGAAAGCTGATCGTTCTTTCCGGCGCTTCCGGTGTGGGAAAGGGAACGGTGCTGAACCAAATGATGAAGCTGCGGGAGGATCTGAGCCTTTCCGTTTCCGCCACCACCCGGCCCCCCAGGCCGGCTGAGCAGGAGGGCGTTCACTATTACTTTGTCACCCCGGAGCGGTTCCGGGAGATGATTGAGCAGGGCGAGCTTCTGGAATACGATGCCCACATGGGCAGCTGCTACGGCACGCCCTGGAAGCAGCTGGAGGAAAAGCGGAGCCACGGACCCGTGATCCTGGACATCGATCCCAAGGGCGCCAGGATCGTAAAGGACAAGATTCCCGAGGCCATTCTGGTGTTTATCATGCCCCCCTCCATGGCGGAGCTGGAGCAGCGGCTGCGGGGGCGCAACGACACCTCCGAGGAACAGATCCGTCTGCGGCTGCAGCGGGCGGAATGGGAAATGGACCAGCGCGGCTGGTATGACCATGTGGTGGTCAATGACGATGCCCGGCGCTGCGCCGGGGAGATCCTGAGCTTTATTCAGTAAGAAACCCTGTAAATTGCGCGGACGGCAATCCCGGCCTGTGCCGGAAGAATTGCGCCTGTGATTGAATCATACACTGTATTTTGGAGGAATGAATTATGCTTTATCCACCTGTTGCGGATTTGCTGGAAAAGGTTGAAAGCCGGTATCTTCTGGTGAATGTGGTCGCCAAGCGGGCCCGCCAGATTGCCGAGGAAGCCGAGGAGCTTCACGAGGACCTTCCTGAGAAGCCTGTTACCATGGCCATCAACGAGGTCGCGAACGGCGAGCTGTCCGGCTCTTTGAAGGAAGAGTATATGTAAGCAGGAAAGGGAGGCCCCGCATGATCGCAAAAATTGCCGTGGAAGCGGCCTCCTTTGCCATTGACAAGCCCTATTCCTACCGCATCCCGGAGGGGATGAACCTGTTCCCCGGCCACCGGGTGCGTGTAAGCTTTGGCAGGGGCAGCCGGATTACCGAGGGCGTGGTTCTTTCGGTGGAAGACGGAGATGAAACAGGACTTAAGCCAGTGGAGGCTCCCCTGGAGGAGACCCCGCTGCTCACGGTCCAGCAGCTCCGTCTTGCCGCATTTCTACGGGAGCGGTATTTCTGTACTTTTTACGACGCGGTTCGCGTCATGCTCCCGGCGGGAGCGTGGTTCCGGGTCCGCAGCACCTTCGCGCTCACCGAAGACCGCGGCTGGAAAGAAAAGAAGCTGCGCAAAGAAGGAGCCGAAGCGGTGCTCAGATGTTTGGAATCTCTGGGCGGCACGGCGGATACCCAGGCGCTGCGCCAGGTGATTCCCGATGAGGATGCGCTTGCCGGCGTGCTTTCCTATCTTCTGCAAAAGAAGTGGGTCTCGGGAGAAAAGGAATATATCCGGCGAACCGGGGACAGAACCGAAAAGATTGCCTCTCTCGCGGTCAGCTCCGAGGAAGCCATGGAATTTGCCGCTTCCCGGCCCAAGTCCGCGGCAATGCAGCGAAGTGTCCTGGAACTGCTGTGCGGCGTTGGCAGCGCGGCGGTAAAGGATATTCTCTACTATACCGGCGCCTCTGCTGCCACGGTGAACCGGCTGGAAAAGCTGGGCTATCTGACCATGAGCCAGCGCGCTGTGCTCCGGTGCAGCGAGATAAAACCTGTAAAACTGGACGGCCCTCTGATTCTCAACGAGGAACAGCAGCAATGCTTTGAAGGCCTTCTGGAGCAGATGGGCCGTGAGAACCCCGGCGCGGCCCTGCTGTACGGTGTTACCGGTTCGGGAAAAACCTCGGTGTATATCCGACTGATCCAGGAATGTTTAAGCCGGGGCAGGAGCGCCATGCTTCTGGTTCCGGAGATTGCCCTGACGCCCCAGCTTCTGGGACTGCTTGCGGCCTGGTTTCATGCTCTGGTGGCGGTGCTTCACAGCAGCCTCAGCGCCGGAGAGCGGTACGACCAATGGAACCGGGTTCGCCGGGGAGAGGCGAAAGTGGTAGTGGGCACCCGTTCGGCGGTGTTTGCCCCCTGCGAAAACCCGGGGCTCATCATTCTGGACGAGGAACAGGAGCACTCCTATAAATCGGAAATGAACCCCCGGTACAGTGCCCGGGATGTGGCGCTGTGGCGGGGAATCAAGGAAAAAGCCCTGGTGGTGCTGGGGTCTGCCACCCCGGCCATCGAGACGATGTACCACGCAAAACAGGGAGACTACACCCTATATACCCTGCGCCGCCGGTTCAACGGGCGGCCCCTTCCCCAGGTGGAGATCGTGGACATGGCGGACGAGCTTCGCCAGGGAAACGATACGTCTCTGAGCTATCCTCTCCGGGAGGAAATCCTGGAAACAAAGGAAGCGGGGAAGCAGGCGATTCTGCTTCTGAACCGCCGGGGAAACAGCCGGGCGCTTACTTGCGTGGACTGCGGAAAGGCTCCGGAGTGCCCCCGGTGCAGCATCCGTATGACCTACCACAGTGCCAACAACCGGCTGATGTGCCACTACTGCGGCTACTCCCAGCCGGTTCCTGCCAGATGTCCCGACTGCGGCGGCCCCCTGAAGACCATTGGCACCGGGACCCAGAAGGTCCAGCAGGAGCTTGCCGAGCTGTTTCCCGATATGCAGGTGCGGCGGATGGATGCGGACACCGTAAGTGCCGTGAACACCCACGAAAAGCTCCTGTCCGAATTCCAGTCCGGAGAGGATACGGTGCTGGTGGGAACCCAGATGGTCGCCAAGGGCCTGAATCTGCCACGGGTGACTCTGGTGGGGGTGCTGGACGCGGACATGAGCCTCTACACCGGCGGCTACCGGTCCGGGGAGACGACCTTCGACCTGATTACCCAGGTGGTGGGCCGGGCCGGACGGGGGGACTGCCCCGGCAGGGCCATCCTGCAGACCATGACCCCCGGGCATACCGTGCTTCGCCTGGCGGCGGAGCAGGATTATGACAGCTTTTACGAACTGGAGCTGCGGCTGCGCCGGGTGCAGAACGCGCCTCCCTTTGCCGACTTCGCCATGGTCACCTTCCAGGGGGTGGAGGAGCCTCAGGTGCTGCGCTGCGCGGTAAAATTCCGGGACAGCCTGATTGACTGCCTGGCCCGGCCGGAGTACAGGGAAGAAACCGTCCGGTGTCTGGGGCCTGCCCCCTGCCCGGTGCCCAAAATCAACTACCACTTCCGTTACCGGCTGACGGTGAACTGCCGGATGAACCGGAAGCTGCGGCAGCTGCTGGCTTTCTTACTGCGGCAGTTCGGCGCGGATAAAGGAAGCCGGGGCGTCACCGCCTTTGTGGATGTAAACGGATTCGAATAAGGAGAAGAATAGATATGGGACTTCGAAAAATTTTTACGGACAAGGATCCCGCGCTCCACAAGGTTTGCAGGCCGGTGGAGAAATTTGACTGGCGTCTGCGCAAGCTTCTGGACGATATGAAAGAAACCCTCGTGGAAGCCGAGGGCGTGGGCCTGGCGGCTCCCCAGGTGGGGATCCTCCGCCGGGTCGTGGTGGTGGATACCGGCGAGGAAATTCTGGAGCTGGTAAACCCCACCCTGATAGAAACTGCCGGTGAGCAGTGCGGGGCGGAGGGCTGCCTCAGCGTGCCGGGGAAATACGGCCTGGTGAAGCGGCCCAATTATGCCAAGGTCCGGGCCCAGGACCGGGACGGAAACTGGTTCGAGGTGGAGGGTGAGGAGCTGATCGCCCGGTGCTTCTGCCATGAGCTGGACCACCTGGACGGTATTTTGTATACGGAAATCATGGAACGGTTCCTGACGGACGAGGAACTGAAGACGGACGAGGCGTAAACCTTTTGCGCCTGCGGAGGAACGGCATGCGTATTGTTTTTATGGGCACCCCGGATATTGCGGCGGTGTGCCTGGACAGAATTCTGAAAGACGACTTTGAGGTGGTAGGCGTATACACCCAGCCGGACCGCCCCCGGGGCAGGGGAATGAAGCTGACCCCATCACCCGTTAAGGTGCTGGCCCAAAGTGCCGGAATTCCCGTGTTCCAGCCGGATTCGTTTCGGGAGGAAGAAACGGTGGAGGCCCTGCGGGAACTGAAGCCGGATATTTGCGCGGTGGTGGCCTACGGACGGATTCTGCCCCAGAAGGTGCTGGATATTCCCAAATTCGGCTGCATCAATATCCATGCCAGTTTGCTTCCCAAGTACCGGGGCTCCGCGCCCTACCAGTGGGCGGTGCTGAACGGGGAAAAGGAGACCGGCGTCACCGCCATGTATCTGGTGCGGGAAATGGATGCCGGGGATATGATCGATGCGGTGCGCACCCCCATCGGAGATAATGAGACGGCGGGGGAACTTTTGGACCGTCTGGCGGTGCTGGGGGCGGAGCTTCTCAGCAAGACCCTTGCCCGGTTCGCGTCCCAGGGTAAGGTGCCTGCCCAGCCCCAGGACCCGGCCCAGGTGAGCTTTGCCCCCATGCTGGATAAATCCTTCTGCCCCATCGACTGGACGAAAACTGCCGGACAGGTTCACGACCAGGTCCGGGGCCTGAATCCCTGGCCCGTTGCCACTATGGTGCTGGGAGGCAAGCTGTTTAAGGTATATGAAACGGTCCTGGCGGAGGGTAATGGAACCCCGGGTGAAGTTCTGGGACTGACGAAGACCGGACTGCGCATCGCCTGCGGCGAGGGTGCGGTGGAGATCCGCACCCTCCAGGCTGAGGGTGGAAAACGGATGGGCGCCGCGGATTACTTCCGGGGCCACCCGCTGGAAACGTAAATGGGCGCAAGGGAAACAGCGCTGAACGCGCTGATAGCCTGCAGGGTCTCCGGCGCCTGGGTCAACGAGGCGGTCAAGGAGCTTTCCGCCCGGGACCGGCTGGAAAGCCGGGACGCTGCCCTGGCCGCCCGGCTGTGCTACGGTGTGGTGCAGAACCGGGCCAGGCTGGACTTCTATCTGAATCAGCTCTATCACGGCAGGAAACTGCATCCCGTGGTGCGGGATGTGCTGCACCTGGGGCTGTATCAGATCTATGAAATGGACAGAATCCCTGCCAGCGCGGCGGTGAATGAAGCCGTGGCGCTGACGAAGAAGTATTGTCCCGGCCAGCCGAAGGCGCCGGGGCTGGTAAACGGTATCCTCCGGGGCGCGATCCGCACCAAGGGGACCCTGGCGGAACCGACTTCTTATGAAGATAAGTACAGCCATCCGGCGGAGCTTGTGACCCTGCTGAAGCAGGCACTGCCCAAGGGAAAGCTGGAGCCCATGCTCATTGCGGATAACCAGGCACCGCCTCTCGCGGTGCAGGTGAACACCGTGAGAACCACTGCCGCGAAATTGGTCGAAATATTGGCCTCGGAGGGCGTAACCGCAAGGCCGCATACCTGGTGCCCCGATTGCCTGACCCTGGAAAACTCCGGGCGGCTGGAACAGCTGAAAGCGTTCCGGGAGGGGCTTCTGTATGTTCAGGACCCTGCTTCACGCCTGAGTGTCCTGTGCGCGGGTCTGCCGGAAACGGGGGCACGGGTGCTGGACTGCTGCGCGGCTCCCGGCGGCAAGAGCTTTGCCGCGGCCATGGCCATGGGGGGGAGGGGCCGGATTATTTCCTGCGATATTCACCCCCACAAGATCGATCTGATTCGGGCGGGAGCGGAGCGGCTGGGCTTTGAGAATATGGGGCCCATGCTTTTTGACGCATCTGCCTATAACCCCGACTGGGAAAAGGGAATGGACGCGGTGATTGCGGACGTGCCCTGCTCCGGCCTGGGGATCATCCGGAAGAAGCCGGACATCCGGTATAAAGACCTGAAGCAGACGCAGGCGCTCCCCGGCCTCCAGCTTCAGATCCTGAAAAACGTTTCCCGGTATGTCCGCCCCGGCGGGGTGCTGATGTACTCCACCTGCACGGTGCTGCCCCGGGAGAACGAACAGGTTGTTTCCGCTTTC
The DNA here is from genome assembly GCA_964625595.1 of uncultured Oscillospiraceae bacterium. Classification (GTDB taxonomy): domain Bacteria; phylum Bacillota; class Clostridia; order Oscillospirales; family Oscillospiraceae; genus Faecousia. Next base: position 13,875 of record CAZVDH010000010.1, read on the forward strand.
CTGGCGGACAATCCGGACTTTGCCCCTGAAAAGCTGGCCCTCCCGGAGGTGTTCCCCCGGAATGAAACCGGTATGCTGACCCTGATTCCCGGGGAATACGATACCGACGGCTTCTTTATCTGCCGGCTTCGCAGGCAGAACTGACAGCGGACGTAAATCCGAAATTTAGGTATGGAGGTAAGCCATGAATCTTCGGTCCCTGACGCTGGCGGAGCTGGCGGACCTTCTGAAAACCATGGGTCAGCCCGCTTTCCGGGCAAAGCAGGTTTTTACCTGGCTTCACCGGGGGATCCAGAGCTTCGACGAGATGACGGACCTGCCCAAGGCATTGCGAACCGCTCTGGCGGAAGCCTATCCCCTCTACACCCCCCAGGCGGTGCGCAGGCAGGAATCCGCCCGGGACGGCACCATCAAATACCTCTGGCGCTTATCTGACGGCAACTGCGTGGAGACGGTGCTTATGCGCTACCACTACGGCAATACCGTGTGTATTTCCACGGAGGTGGGCTGCCGGATGGGCTGCGCGTTCTGCGCCTCCACCCTGGGCGGCCTGGTGCGCCGTCTGGAACCGGCGGAAATGCTGGACCAGGTGCTCTTTACCCAGCTGGATTCCGGCCTGCCCGTTTCCCACATTGTGCTCATGGGCATCGGCGAGCCCCTGGACAATTTTGAAAATGTACTGAAATTCCTGGAGAATGTGAACAGCCCCTTGGGCCTTAACATCTCCATGCGCCATATCAGCCTTTCCACCTGCGGCCTGGTGCCGAAGATCGATGCCCTGGCGGAAAAGAAGCTGCAGCTGACCCTGTCCGTCTCCCTCCACGCCCCCAATAATACCGTGCGGGATACGATTATGCCGGTGAACCGGGCATATCCTATGGAGGAACTGATTGCCGCCTGCCGCAGATACTATAGTGCCACCTCCCGGCGGATCTCCTTTGAGTATGCCATGATCGACGGGGTGAATGATACGCCGGCTGCCGCCCGGGAGCTTCTGGAGAAAATGCGGGGACTGCCCGCTCACTTTAACCTGATCCCGCTTAACCGGGTGGAGGAAAGCCCTCTGAAGCCCAGTTCCCGGGCGGCAGTGGCGGAATTCCAGAGAATTTTGGAGCAGGGAGGCATCCCTGCCACGGTGCGCCGCACCCTGGGGGGAGATATTGACGCCTCCTGCGGCCAGCTGAGAAGAAAGTACAACCTGTCCGCTCAGGAGCGGGAAGAATAAAAAGGAAGGAGTGCTTACCATGCAGTATTGGGGCCTGACAGATCCGGGCAGCGTCCGCAAACAGAATCAGGATGCCTATCAGATCGCGCAGCTGGATAAAAACAGCTTATTGTGCATTGTCTGTGACGGCATGGGCGGCGCGAAATCCGGAAATATCGCAAGTTCCCTGGCAGTGGATGTGTTTGTGCAGGAGGTTCAGCGCCGGTGGAGTCCCGGTACGGATTGGGACAAGGCAGACCAGATCCTGCGCAGTGCGGTGAAGCTTTCCAATTTCACCGTCTATGACCAGGCAAAGCAGTTTGTGGAGTTTGACGGGATGGGCACCACCCTGGTGGCGGCCCTCATCCGGGGCCGGAAAGTCACCATCGTCAACGTGGGGGACAGCCGTGCCTACGGGATTACCGAAAACGGCATCCGCCAGCTTACCCGGGATCACAGCCTGGTGCAGCTGATGGTGGAGCGGGGGGAGCTGCGTCCGGAGCTGGCCAAATCCTATCCCGGCAAAAATCTCATTACCCGGGCCATCGGCACCGAGGCGGTGATACTGTGCGACATGTTCCGTCAGGAATTCCAGCGGGGGGATTTTCTCCTGCTGTGCTCTGACGGCCTGAGCAATATGATGGACGATCAGGAAATTCTGTTTGAAGTGGTCCACGGCGTGAACAAGGACCGCTGCTGCCAGCGCCTGCTGGAGATCGCCAAGACCCGGGGCGCCCCGGATAATGTGACCAGTGTTCTGGTCGCTCTGTAAAACCGGCTGAAAGGAGCTTCTTTGCGTATGAACTACTATATTGGACAGCTGCTGGATGACCGGTATGAGCTTTTGGAGGTGATTGGCACCGGCGGCATGGCAGTGGTCTATAAGGCCAGGTGCCACCGGCTGAACCGGCTGGTTGCCATTAAGATATTGAAAGATGAATTTTCCGGGGACGAGGAATTCCGCCGCCGCTTCCGGGCGGAGGGCGAGGCGGTGGCTATGCTCAGCCACCCCAATATCGTTCAGGTTTACGATGTTTCCTCATCGGACAGCGCCAACTATATTGTGATGGAGCTGATCGACGGTATTTCCCTGAAGCAATATATGGAGGTCAAGGGGGTCCTCAACTGGAAAGAAACGCTGCACTTTGCCATGCAGATTGCCAAGGGTCTGGAGCACGCCCACAGCCGGGGCATTGTCCACCGGGACATCAAGCCCCACAATGTGATGGTGCTGAAAAACGGCTCGGTCAAGGTGATGGATTTCGGCATTGCCCGGGTCATGAACAAGAGCAACACCCTGACCAAGGAGGCTTTGGGCTCCGTCCATTATATTTCCCCGGAGCAGGCCAAGGGCAGCTACACCGACAACCGCTCGGATATTTATTCGCTGGGTGTTGTCATGTATGAGATGATGACGGGACGGCCTCCCTATGACGGGGAATCCCCTGTGGCGGTGGCCATCCAGCATATCAACGGCGGCGCGCCTCTGCCCTCCGCCCTGAATCCCAACATTCCCAAGGGCCTTGAGCAGATCATTATGAAGAGTATGGCCCTGGATGTAAACGACCGGTACGCTTCCGCCACGGAAATGCTCCGGGACATGGAGGAATTCCGGAAGAATCCGGAGATCCGCTTTAACTACCACAGTGTTCTGGATGACGCCACCCGGCCGCTGCGGGGGATGGAGAATCTCCTGCCCAGGAATACCGCCCAGCGTGTTGCAAAAGCCGGGGGCGGCAGCACCTCTGTCAGCCGGGAGACCGGGAAAACGGAAAGCGCGCGCACCGGGCAGAATACGGGAACCGCCCGAAGCAGCGATGCCGTCCGCCGGGCCCAGCAGCGCCGCCGGGAGGAGGAGCGCCGGGAGGCCGAGCGCAGCCGGGTTGCCGCCATCGCGGTGGTGGCCTGCAGCGTGGTGGCGGTAGTTGCCATTGTGGTGTTCCTGGTGGCGATTTTCAACGGCGCGCTTCTGGGTCAGGATCAGACTCTGGTGGATGTGCCCTATCTGGAGGGTGTGCCGTACAGCGAGGAGCTGGCAGACCGGTATCCCGACTTTATCCTGCGCCTGCAGCCCCAACAGTACAGTGATAATTACGCCAAGGGGCAGATCATGCACCAGGAGCCGGTGGGCGGCAGCCGGGTGAGCAAGGGCACGGAGATTTTCCTCACGGTGAGCATGGGTGTGGAGCCGGAGGTCAAGGTGATGGAAAATCTCATCGATGTGACGGAGGAGGAGGCCAAGGCTTTCCTCAGCGGCCAGGGCTTCAAGCCCCTGTCCCGGTATGAAAACAGCTCCGTGTACGCCGAGGGCCGGGTCATCCGCACGGATCCCGCCTACGGTACGGAGCTGAAAAGCGGGCAGACCATCAACCTATGGATCAGCACCGGCCCCAAGACCGTATTTGCCAAGATGCCGAATCTCGTGGGAATGACAAAAGAGGATGCTTTGAAGCTTCTGGATGACAGGGGCTTTACCAACATTGTGACAATAGACGTGGCCAGCGACGAGCCGCAGGGAACGGTTGTCAGACAGTCGGAGGAGAAGAATACGGAGCTGGATGTGAACACCGAGATCCGTCTGGAAATTTCCGAGGGACCGGAGCCTACGGAGGAAACCACCGAGGCCACCCAGGCGCCCACAGCGCCCCCTGAAACCGAGACCACACCTACGGCCCCGGCTCCCGTGAACGTTACGTTCTCTCTGCCCGTCCGGGAGGAAACCTACTATCTGAGCATCCTGCAAAACGGAACGGAAATCGTCAGTAATGTGGAGATCGCGCCGGGGAGCAACGGCTATGTGCTGGCCCTGACCGGCAGCGGGATTCAAAGCTATGATCTGTATATCAACGGGCAGTTTTATCAGACCCAGAGGGTGGAGTTCGGCTGAATGGAAGACAGATTACAGGGCCGGATCATTCGGTCCATCAGCGGCTTTTATGATGTAGCCACTTCCCGGGGAACCTACACCTGCAAGGCAAGGGGGATCCTTCGCAAGGAGCGGGTCACGCCCCTTACGGGAGACCTGGCGGAAATCAGTCTGGAGGGGAACAAAGGAATGGTGGAAGCCATTCTTCCCAGAAAAAACTGCTTTATCCGTCCGGCGGTAGCCAATGTGGACGCGCTGGTGGTATTTGCCTCCAATGTAAATCCGGTGACGGATCCGTTCCTCATTGACCGGGTGGCGGCCATCGCCCTGAGCCAGGGGGTGGAGGTCATCCTGTGCGTCAATAAGGGGGACCTGGACCCGGCGGATACGCTGACGGGAATTTATACCCGGGCAGGCTTTCCGGTGATCCGAACCAGCGCCGTGACCGGCGAGGGGGTGGAGGCGCTGCGGGAAAGCTTGCGGGGCAGGATCACCGCCTTTACCGGAAACTCCGGAGTGGGAAAGAGCAGCATCCTGAACCGGCTGTGCCCGGGTCTGGCGCTTCCCACCGGGGAGGTGTCGGAGAAGCTGGGCCGGGGACGGCACACCACCCGGCATGTGGAGCTTTACCCGCTGGGGGAAAACACCTATGCGGCGGACACCCCTGGGTTTTCCTCCTTTGATACGGACCGGATGGAGTGGATCCTGACAGAAAATCTGCCCCTGGCGTTCCCGGATTTTGACCCTTTTTTGGGCGGCTGCCAGTTCCGGGACTGCACCCACCGGAAAGAACCGGGCTGCGGTGTGCGGGAGGCGGTGGCGGCGGGGAAAATTGAAAGGACCCGCTACGAAAGCTACCTGCGCCTGTATGAGCAGGCAAGCAGCCACAAGGAATGGGAAATGAAATAAATACGTATCGGGTAAACGCGGCAGCGAGACAAATTGGAATTTGGCGGGCTGTTTGGGCAGTGGCGAGCAGTGCCGATGCGGTACACGTCCTTGCCCCCCGCACTTGTGAGGGGGGTGGTACCAGTGCGCACACTGGTACCGGGGGGAGCCCGTCATCCGCATATTTTTCAAAAATAAGAGTGAAAAATAAGGCCGTAAACAGAGAAAAACCAATTATTTGACGCTTTCGGAAATTTGTACTCCCCCCGTCACCAGTGTGCGCACTGGTGACACCCCCCTCGTAAACGCGGGGGGCAAGGCGTCTATCCACCCGCATACCTTAACTGCCCGCCAAATTCCAATTTATCTGTTTGCTGCGTTACGCCGATATGCATAATGAAATAAGGATACGGGCGGCCCGACAGGGGCCGCCCGTCTGCGTGAAAAGCCGGCGGTGCGGACAGAGGGAAAGCCTGGCTGCTGTTTTCCGTCTATCAGTTTTCCTGGGAAAGCCAATTTGAAATTCTCCGCTTTTCACGAAAATGACATGGAATTTTTGTGATTTTTTCTGAATTTCTCCTTGACAAATGGACACAAAGGTGGTAATATATTCGAGCGTGTGCGGAGGAATTCTGCGCTATGCAAATGCGATGATGCGGGAGATTGCGTCTTATGGCGGTAACTTCCGCGGAGTATGTCCGGTCATCGGGCGGCTGAACGGCTTCTGTCGGCGCTGGTGTATATCGCCAGGCGGGAAGAATGGTCGGCGCATGTCGGCTATTTTTCTTGCCCCGGAGTGATACACGCGGCGGCGCGGATAGAACCGCTCGACCGTACCCAGCCATCCCAAGCAAACTGAGTACGTTTTTCAAGGAGGAAAACAAACATGGCAAACCAGCAAATGATCCGTATCCGGCTGAAGGCTTATGACCATCAGCTCATCGACTCCAGCGCAGCCAAGATCGTGGAGACCGCCAAGCGCAACGGCGCCCAGGTTTCCGGCCCCATTCCCCTCCCCACCAAGAAGGAGATCGTCACCATCCTCCGCTCCCCCCATGTCAACAAGGACAGCCGGGAGCAGTTTGAGCGCAGAACCCACAAGAGACTGATCGATATCCTCAACCCCAGCCAGAAGACCATCGAGGCTCTGATGAGCCTGGACCTCCCCGCCGGTGTTGAGATTGAGATAAAGCTGTAATCACGTAAGCGATCACAGCTGCCCGCACTGTCTGGCATCGGGCGGACGGGTCAAGTTGGCGGACCGTCCCAATGCGGCTGTCAACCAATAACCTAATAAAAAGGAGAAACCAATCATGCAGAAAGCAATCATCGGCAAAAAAGTGGGCATGACCCAGATCTTCGATGAGAGCGGCAAAGTGATCCCTGTGACCGTCGTGGAAGCAGGTCCCTGTGTCGTGACCCAGAAGAAGACTGTGGAGACTGACGGCTACACCGCCGTTCAGCTCGGCTTCGGCGACGTGAAGGAGTCCAAGCTGTCCAAGCCCGAGGCAGGCCACCTGAAGAAGGCCGGCGTTGCCCCCAAGAAGTATCTGAAGGAGTTCAAGCTGGAGAAGGCTGCCGAAATGAATGTCGGCGATGTCGTGAAGGCTGACACCTTCGCCGCCGGCGACAAGATCGATGTCACCGGCATCAGCAAGGGCCATGGCTACCAGGGCGTTGTGAAGCGCTACGGTGCCGGCCGCACTCCCATGACCCACGGCGGCGGCCCTGTCCACCGTCATGCCGGTTCCATGGGCGCTTCCTCTCACCAGTCCCGGATCTTCCCCGGTAAGATCGGCGCCGGCCAGATGGGCTGCGAGCAGGTCACCATCGAGAACCTGGATGTGGTCAAGGTGGACGCGGAGCTCAATATGCTGGTCATCCGCGGCGCCATCCCCGGCCCCAAGGGCGGACTGGTTTATATCCGCAACACTGTGAAGAACAACAAGATCAAGCAGGCTGGTGCTGACATCAGCAAGAACCCGCAGAAGGCTTCCGGCAGAAACCCCCAGAAGGCTTCCGCAAGAGGCTAAGGAAAGGAGATCTTAAATCATGCTTAAGACTAACGTTTATGATATGTCCGGCAAGCTGGTTGGCGAGATCGAACTCTCCGAAGCTGTGTTCGGCATCACCCCCAATCAGGCTGTGGTCCATGAGGCTGTCAAGCATCATCTGGCCGCTTGCCGTCAGGGCACCCAGAGCGCTCTGACCCGCGCCGAGGTCTCCGGCGGCGGCCGGAAGCCCTGGCGCCAGAAGGGCACCGGCCGGGCCCGCCAGGGCAGCACCCGTGCTCCCCAGTGGACCCACGGCGGCATCGTGTTTGCCCCCAAGCCCCGGGATTACACCTTCGCAATGAACAAGAAAGCCAAGCGGCTCGCTCTGAAGAGCGTGCTCAGCGCCAAGGCTGCCGAGGAGAACGTGGTCGTTATTGACGCCATCACCATGGCCGCCCCCAAGACCAAGGAGTTCGCCGCGTTCCTGAAGGCCGTCGGCTGCACCGGCAAGACCCTGGTGGTCACCGCTGCTCCCGACCAGAATGTGGTCCGCTCCGGCCGCAACATTGCCGGCTGCGAGGTCACCTTTGCTGGTCTGCTGAACACCTACGATGTGGCCAACGCCGATAAGCTGGTGGTCGATCAGGCTGCCCTGGCCCGGATCGAGGAGGTATTTGCGTAATGAAGAATGTGTATGACATCATCCGCCGCCCGGTGATCACCGAGCAGTCCATGGAAGGCGTTGCCGACAAGAAGTACGTCTTCATGGTGGATGTGGATTCCAACAAGACTGAGATCAAGGCTGCCGTGGAAGCCATCTTTGGCGTCAAGGTTGCCAAGGTCAACACCATCCGGATGCAGGGCAAGATGAAGCGCACCGGCGCTTACCCCCAGGGCCGCCGCGCCGCCTACAAGAAGGCTGTCGTCACCCTGACTCCCGATTCCAAGACCATCGAGTTCTTCGAGGGCATGGTCTAAACCAATCTCAATAAAGGAGAGAAACGCAAATGGCTATTAAAACTTTTAAGCCTTACACCCCCGCCCGCCGCAACATGACCGTTTCCGGCTTCGACGGCGTGGACAAGAAGGCAAAACCTGAGCGTAGCCTGGTTGAGACCCTCAAGAAGAACGCAGGTCGCAACAGCTATGGTCATATCACCGTCCGCCACCGCGGCGGCGGCAACAAGCGCAAGTACCGCGTCATTGATTTCAAGCGGCTGAAGACCGATGTGCCCGCCACCGTGCAGCGCATCGAGTACGACCCCAACCGGTCCGCTTTCATTGCCCTCATCAAGTATGAGGACGGCACCCTGAGCTACATCCTGGCTCCCTACGGCCTGAAGGCCGGCGACGTGGTTGTGGCTTCCGCCAACGCCGACATCAAGCCCGGCAACTGCCTGCCCATCGCCAACATCCCTGTGGGTACCGTTATCCACAACGTGGAGCTGCAGCCCGGCCACGGCGCCCAGCTGGTCCGCTCCGCCGGCGCCGCTGCCCAGCTGATGGCGAAGGAGGGCGAGCTGGCCCAGATCCGTCTGCCCTCCGGCGAAGTCCGTTACGTCCGGATGAACTGCACCGCCTGCATCGGCCAGGTGGGCAACCTGGACCACGAGAACGTCCACATCGGCAAGGCCGGCCGGACCCGCCACATGGGCGTCCGTCCCACCGTCCGCGGCTCCGTTATGAACCCCAATGACCATCCCCACGGCGGCGGCGAGGGCCGCGCGCCCGTTGGCCGTCCCGGCCCTGTGACCCCCTGGGGCAAGCCCGCTCTGGGTTACAAGACCCGCAAGACGAAGAACCGTACCAATAAGTTCATCGTCAAGCGCAGAAACAGCAAGTAAGGAGGAAATGAAATGAGCAGAAGCGTCAAAAAGGGCCCTTTCGTAGCTCCCGAGCTGTATAAGCGCGTTGAGGAGCTGAACAAGGCCGGTGAAAAGAAGGTTCTGAAGACCTGGTCCAGAGCCTCCACCATTTTCCCCTCCTTTGTCGGTCACACCATCGCTGTCCACGACGGCCGCAAGCATGTTCCCGTCTATATCACCGAGGATATGGTGGGTCACAAGCTGGGCGAGTTCGTGCCTACCAGAACCTTCCGGGGCCACTCTGGCAGCAAGACCGCCAACGCGAAATAAGGAGGTACGAAAATGGAAGCATTTGCACACGTTAAGTACGTCCGGATGTCCCCCCGTAAGGTTAAGCTGGTCTGCGACATGATCCGCGGCAAGGATGTGAAGACTGCCGCCGCGTATCTGAGCCAGACCTCCAAGGCTGCCTGCGAGCCCATGGCCAAGCTCCTCAAGAGCGCCGTGGCCAACGCCGAGCACAACCACGAGATGAACGCGGACAACCTGTTCGTGTCCACCGCGGTGGCCAACCCCGGCCCCATCCTGAAGCGTGGCCGCATCGCGTCCCGCCGCGGATTTGTTCGGATCAATAAGAGAACCACTCACATCACCATCGGTGTGAGCGAGAAGGCTTAAGCAGGAGGTAGCTATGGGACAGAAAGTCAATCCCCATGGACTGCGGGTCGGCGTCATCAAGGACTGGGATTCTCACTGGTACGCCCGTGAGGACAAGGTCGGCGATCTGGTCGTCGAAGATTACAACGTCCGGAAGTATCTGAAGAATAAACTGTACGCCGCCGGCGTGGCAAAGATCGAGATCGAGCGCTCCAACGGCAAGGTCAAGATCAACATCCACTGCTCCCGTCCCGGCGTCGTCATCGGCAAGGCCGGTGCGGAGATCGAGAATCTGCGCAAGGACATGGAAGCCCGTCTGGGCAAGAGCGTGAACCTGAACATCGTTGAGGTCCGCTCCCCCGACCTGAACGCCCAGCTGGTTGCCGAGAACATCGCCCAGCAGCTGGAGAAGCGTATCTCCTTCCGCCGGGCCATGAAGAAGGCCATGCAGCAGGCTACCCGCCTGGGTGCCAAGGGTATCAAGGTTTCCTGCGGCGGCCGTCTGGGCGGTGCTGAAATCGCCCGGAGCGAGAGCTATCACGAGGGCACCATCCCCCTGCAGACCATCCGTGCCGACATCGACTACGGCTTTGCTGAGGCTGCCACCACCTACGGCCGCATCGGCGTGAAGGTCTGGATCTACAAGGGCGAGGTGCTGAACACCACCCTGCGCGCCGCCGCTCCCGAACCCGAGAAGCGCGAGCGCCGGGACCGCCGGAATGACCGCCGCGGCGACCGCCGGGACGGAAACCGCGGTGAGCGTCGGGATTATCGCGGCGACCGTCGGAACGACCGCCCCGATAACCGCAGAGAAGGAGGAAACCGCTGATGCTGATGCCCAAGAGAGTCAAATACCGTAAGGTTCAGCGTGGCCGTATGACCGGCACCGCCTCCCGCGGTAATAAGGTTTCCTACGGTGATTTTGGTATCCAGGCTCTTGAGCCCGGCTGGATCACCGGAAACCAGATCGAAGCCGCCCGTATCGCCATGACCCGTTACACCAAGCGTGGCGGTAAGGTGTGGATCAAGATCTTCCCCGACAAGCCTTATTCCAAGAAGGGCCTGGGCACCCGTATGGGTTCCGGTAAAGGCGCTCCCGAAGGCTGGGTCGCGGTTGTTAAGAATCAGAAGGTGATGTTTGAGATCGGCGGCGTAGCTGAGGATGTGGCCCGTGAGGCTCTGCGTCTGGCTCAGCACAAGCTGCCCATCAAGACCCGCATCATCGCCAAGGAAGCCGATACTGAGATTGGTGGTGAATAATGATGAAGGCAAAGGAAATCAGAAATCTGTCCACGGACGAGCTGAACAAGAAGCTGGAGGAGCTGAAGAAGGACCTGTTCATGCTGCGGATGCAGCATGCCACCAACCAGCTGGACAACCCCATGCGCTTGAATGCCGTCAAGAAGGACATTGCCCGCATCAAGACCATTATTCGTGAGAAGCAGACCAATATCTGAGGAGGTAAGCAGTTATGAGTGAAAATACCAGAGCTTTCCGCAAAACCAGAATTGGTCAGGTCGTCTCCGACAAGATGGACAAGACCATTGTGGTTGCGATCGAGGATAGCGTGCAGCATCCTCTGTACAAGAAGATTATGAAGCGTACCTACAAGCTGAAGGCCCACGACGAGAATAACGAGTGCGGCATCGGCGATACCGTAGAGGTCATGGAGACTCGTCCCCTGTCCAAGGATAAGAGATGGAGACTCGTGAGAATCATCGAAAAGGCGAAGTAAGGAGGTCGGACAGCTATGATTCAACAGGAAAGCTACCTGAAGGTTGCCGACAACACCGGCGCTAAGGAAATCCACTGCATTCGTGTCCTGGGCGGCTCCAAGCGGAAGACCGGCAACATCGGTGACATCATCGTCGCTTCCGTCCGCAAGGCTGCTACCGGCGGCACTGTGAAGAAGGGCGAGGTCGTTAAGGCCGTCATCGTCCGTACCAAGCGGGGTGTCCGCCGTGAGGACGGCACCTATGTCCGCTTCGATGAGAACGCTGCCGTTATCATCAAGGAGGACAAGAACCCCCGCGGTACCCGTATCTTTGGACCGGTGGCCCGTGAGCTCCGTGAGAAGGACTTCATGAAGATCCTCTCCCTGGCGCCCGAAGTCATCTAAGGGGGAACCGAAGGAATGAACATTAAGAAGAATGATACCGTTATCGTCCTGTCCGGCAAGGACAAGGGCGTGAAGGGCAAGGTCCTCGTGGCTATGCCCAGCGAGAACAAGGTCATTGTGGAGAAGGTCAACGTTGCTACCTGCCACACCAAGCCCCGCCGTCAGGGTGAGACCGGCGGCATCGTCAAGCGGGAGACCCCCATCCGCGCCTGCAAGGTCGCGCTGTACTGCGACAAGTGCGGCAAGGGTGTCCGCGTGGGCTACAAGGTGGAAGACGGCAAGAAGACCCGGATCTGCCGCAAGTGCGGCGCCGAAATCTGAGAAAGGAGCGTAAAGTATGGCTAGCAGACTGAAAGAAAAATACACTGCTGAAATCGCTCCCGCTCTGAACAAGAAGTTCGGCTACAAGAGCGTTATGCAGATCCCCAAGCTGGACAAGATCATCGTGAACGTTGGCTGCGGCGAAAGCAAGAACAACGCCAAGGAGATCGAGGCCATCTGCAAGGATATCGCCGCCATCACCGGCCAGAAGCCCATCACCACCAAGGCCCGGAAGTCCGTCGCGAACTTCAAGGTCCGTGAGGGCGAAACCGTCGGCGTGAAGGTCACCCTCCGGGGCGACAAGATGTACGAGTTCCTGGACCGGCTGTTCAGCGTGGCCCTGCCTCGTGTCCGTGACTTCCGGGGCATCAACCCCAACTCCTTTGACGGCCGCGGCAACTACGCCTTCGGCCTGAAGGAGCAGCTCATCTTCCCTGAGATCGAGTACGACAAGGTGGACAAGATCCGTGGTATGGACATTTGCATCTGCACCACCGCCACCACCGATGAGGAAGCCAAGGAGCTGCTGACCCAGCTCGGCGCTCCCTTCCAGGCTTGATTAGGAGGATTGAAACATGGCAAAGAAGTCTATGATCCTGAAGCAGCAGGAAGAGCCCAAGTTCTCTACCCGCCGCTATAACCGCTGCAAGATCTGCGGCAGACCCCATGCTTACCTGCGGGACTACGGCGTGTGCCGTATCTGCTTCCGTGAGCTGGCCTACAAGGGCCAGATCCCCGGTGTCCGCAAGGCCAGCTGGTAAAAAGGCGTGCGCCGTTTTGACCGGTGCTGCCAGACTGTTCGGGTGGGCTGTGTAAGCAGCCCAGGTCGAATTTCAATGTAAAAAAGCGCGGGAAGTCCCGGGAAGATGGAAGCGCGCAAAGGCGCGCCAGGTAAGAAGGAAAAGTGAATAGTGAAGAAGTGAGGTGTCCGCTTCGCGGACGATATTCCTACCTATTCACTATTACTTATTCACTATTACCTGGAATGCGAAGCTCGCTTCGCATTCCCTGGATACCCCCGCGACTTAACGGGTATAGCCCGTAACTTCTATAAGGAGGATAACAACATGCAAATCACCGATCCCGTAGCGGATATGCTGACCCGAATCCGGAACGCGAACTCCGCCAAGCACGAAACCGTTGACGTGCCCGCTTCCAACCTGAAGAAGGCCATTGCCCAGATCCTGCTGGATGAGGGCTACATCAAGGCCTACAATGTGGTGGATAACGGCAATCAGGGTGTGATCCACATCACCCTGAAGTACCTGGGCAAGAAGCAGGCGGCCCTGTCCGGCCTGCGCCGGGTGTCCAAGCCCGGTCTGCGGGTTTATGCCGGTGCCGATGAGCTCCCCAGGGTGCTCAAGGGCCTGGGCATTGCCATCGTGTCCACCTCCCAGGGCGTCATGACCGACAAGAAAGCCCGGGAAAAGCACATTGGCGGCGAAGTCCTGGCTTTCGTTTGGTAAGGAGGATTCGTAAATGTCTAGAATTGGTAAGAAGCCGGTTATCATTCCGGCAAACTGCACGGTGGATATTGCCGCTGACAATACCGTCACCGTTAAGGGCCCCAAGGGCACTCTGACCCACAGCTTCCATCCCGACATGATCCTGAAGGTTGAGGGTAATGTCCTGACTGTCTCCCGTCCTGACGAAGAGCACCTGCACAAGTCCCTCCACGGTCTGACCCGTACCCTGATCAACAACATGGTCGAGGGTGTGGAAAAGGGCTTCTCCAAGGAGCTGGAAATCAACGGTGTCGGCTACCGTGCCGAGAAGAAGGGCAGCCAGCTGGTCATGCGTCTGGGCTACTCCCACGAGGTGATCGTGGACGAGATCCCCGGCATTTCCATCGAGGTTCCCGCCCCCAACAAGGTCATCATCAAGGGCATCGACAAGCAGGTCGTCGGCCAGTTTGCTGCCGAGGTTCGCAGCAAGCGTCCCCCCGAGCCTTACAAGGGCAAGGGCATCAAGTATACCACTGAGGTCATCCGCCGTAAGGTTGGTAAGACCGGTGGCAAGAAGTAATGGAGGTGTGCCGAAATGGTTAGCAAGATTGATAAGAAAGCAATGCGCGCCCGGCGGCATGTCCGCGTTCGCGCCAAGATCTCCGGCACTCCTGAGCGTCCCCGTCTGAACGTGTTCCGCAGCAACGCGAACATCTACGCCCAGATCATCGACGACGTGAACGGCGTCACCCTGGTTTCCGCCAATACGCTGGAGAAGGACTTCGAAGGCTCCACCGGCAACTGCGAGGCTGCCAAGAAAGTGGGCACTGTTCTTGCCGAGCGTGCCAAGGCAAAGGGCATCACCCAGGTCATCTTCGACCGGGGCGGCTATGTGTACCATGGCCGGGTTGCCGCTGTTGCCGACGGTGCTCGCGAGGGCGGGCTGGAGTTCTAAGGTAGAGGAGGAAAAGAAATGGCTTACAATAAGACTCCGAACAATGAGGCCTCCGAGCTCATTGAAAAGGTCGTTTACCTGAACCGGGTCAGCAAGACCGTTAAGGGCGGCCGTGTTATGAAGTTCTCCGCCCTGGTGGTTGTCGGCGACGGCAAAGGCACCGTGGGCTACGGCCTGGGCAAGGCTGCCGAGGTTTCCGAGGCCATTCTGAAGGGCATCGCCGATGCCAAGAAGAACATGGTCAAGGTTTCTCTGGCAGGGGACACCATCCCCCACGACATCATTGGCATCTTCGGCGCCGGCTCCGTTCTGCTGAAGCCCGCTCCCGAAGGCACCGGCGTTATCGCCGGCGGCGCTGTCCGTGCCGTTATGGAGGCCGTTGGCATTAAGAACATCTGCGCCAAGTGCCTGCGCTCCAACAATCCCCAGAACGTGGTCAAGGCTACCATGGCCGGTCTGACCACCCTGCGCTCCCCCGAGCAGGTTGCTGCCATCCGGGGCAAGAGCGTGGAAGAAATCGTCTGACAAGGAGGGCAATTAACATGGCAAACCTGAAGATTAAGCTTGTTAAGAGCCTGAACGGCCGCCTGGATAAGCACATCGCTACCGCCGCGTCCCTGGGCCTTCGTAAGATCGGCCAGGTGACCATCCAGCCGGACAATACCCAGACCCGCGGCAAGATCGCCCAGATCGGCTACCTGCTGCAGGTTACCGAAGTAGAATAAGGAGGAGATACCCATGAAACTCTCTGAACTCTCTCCTGTCCCTGGCTCCACCCAGGTTGGCAAGCGCAAGGGTCGGGGCACCGGTTCCGGCAACGGCAAGACCGGCGGCCGCGGCCACAAGGGCCAGAAAGCCCGTTCCGGCGGCAAGATCCGCGTCGGCTTCGAAGGCGGCCAGATGCCTCTGGCCCGCCGGATCCCCAAGCGCGGCTTCAACAACATTTTCGCCAAGCCCCTCACTTCTGTGAATGTGAGCATGCTGAACCGTTTTGAAAATGGCGCAGTGGTGGACGCGGAAGCTCTCATCGAGGCTGGCGTGATCGCCGGCTGCCCCTACGGCCTTAAGGTCCTCGCCGGCGGCGAGCTGACCAAGAGCGTCACCGTCAAAGCTGCGGCTTTCTCCCAGACTGCCAAAGAAAAGATTGAGCAGGCAGGCGGAAAGGCCGAGGTGGTTTAAGTGCTGCAGACCCTTCGCAACGCGTGGAACATTCCGGAGCTGCGTAAGAAAATCATCTTCACGCTGTTTATCCTCCTGATTTACCGCGTAGGCAATGTGATCCCGGTGCCTTTCATCGATGTGACCACATTGGGCAATTACTTCGACAGCGTTCTTTCCACCACCATTCTTGGGCTGTACAACGCAATGTCCGGTTCCGCATTCAGCCGCGCAACCGTGTTCGCGCTGGGCATTCAGCCCTACATCAACTCCTCCATTATTATCCAGCTTCTCACCATCGCCATTCCCGCCCTGGAGCGGATGGCGAAGGACGAGGGCGAGGAGGGCAAGAAGAAGATCGCCAAGATCACCCGGTATACCACTGTGGCTCTCGGCCTTCTCATGGGTTGGGCATACTACATGATGCTTTCCAACTACGCTTCTGCCGGATATTCCATCATCACCCAGACTGGGTTCCTGCCCGCCGTGGTGATCATCCTGGCCTTTACCGCTGGCTCCGCCTTTGTGATGTGGCTGGGTGAGCAGATCACCGAGTTCGGTATCGGCAACGGCATCTCCATGATCCTGTTTGCCAATATCATCTCCGGCATCCCCTCCATGGTCGGCACTCTGTTCACCATGGTGTGGTGGCAGATCATCATTGTGCTGATCGGCATTGCCGCTCTGATCCTCTTCATCGTGTTCATCAACGACGCCGAGCGCCGGATTCCCATCCAGTACGCCAAGCGGGTTGTGGGCCGGAAGATCTACGGCGGCCAGAACACCAACCTGCCCATCAAGGTGAGCATGTCCGGTGTTATGCCCATCATCTTCGCCCAGTCTATCTGCTCTCTTCCTGCTACGATCTGTGCCTTTACCGGCCACACCAGCGGCTGGTGGTACAATAACGTGTGGAGCTCCACCAGCTGGACCTACGCGGTTGTCTACTTCCTGATGATCTTCTTCTCCAGCTGGTTCTACTCCACCATTCAGTACGATCCCGTGGAGATCTCCAACAATCTGAAGAAGAACGGCGGCTTCATTCCCGGCTTCCGGCCCGGAAAGTCTACCGCTGACTTCATTCATCGGGTGATCAACAAGATCGTTATTTTCGGTGCTTTGTATCTCGGCGTCGTTGCCCTGCTCCCCATCGTTGCGGGCAACCTGATGACCGGTGTGCGGAACCTGGCCATCGGCGGTACTTCCGTCATCATCGTTGTGGGCGTCGCCCTGGAGACGGTGAAGGCACTGGAAGCACAGATGCTCATGCGGCACTACAAGGGCTTCCTGGACTAAAACAGCAGGAGGTATGGCAGGATGAATCTCATTCTACTGGGCGCGCCCGGCGCTGGAAAGGGGACACAAGCGGAGCTGCTTGTTAAAAAGCTCTCCATCCCCGCCATTTCTACCGGGAATATGCTCCGGGAGGCCATTGCCAATGGCACTGCCCTGGGCAAAAAAGCAAAGGAATACATGGACGAGGGCAATCTGGTTCCCGACGATCTCATTCTTGGGATCGTCGCGGAACGGGTGTCCCGCCCCGACTGCGTCCGGGGCTTTATCCTGGACGGGGTGCCACGCACCCTGGCCCAGGCGGAAGCGCTGGAAGCCCGTGGGGTAAAGATCGACCATGTGATCTCCATCGAGGTTGACGACTCCGAGATCGAGCGCCGGATGACCGGCCGCCGGGTCTGCGCCAAGTGCGGCGCCAGCTACCACGTCAGCGCCAACCCTCCCAAAGCGGAGGGGGTATGCGACGCCTGCGGCGGCGAGCTCACCATCCGAAAGGATGACGCGCCGGAGACTGTCCGTAAGCGCCTGCAGGTCTACCACTCCACCACCGAGGTCCTGAAAGACTTCTACGGGAAACTGGGAAGACTGTGCATCGTAAACGGCAGCCAATCTATCGAGGACGCCAACCGGGACATTTTGAAAGCAATCGAGGCACAGGTATGATCACGATCAAAAATGAACGTGAGCTTACATCGATGCGCAAGGCCTGTAAAATTACCGCGGCAGCCCGTGCTCTGGCAGGGGATATGGTAAGACCGGGCGTATCGACCAAGGCTATCGATCGGGCCGTACACGATTTTATCGTGAGTCAGGGCGCCAAACCGTCGTTCCTGAACTATAACGGCTATCCCGCAAGCGTCTGCGTCAGCGTCAACAGCACGGTTATCCACGGAATTCCGGGTGGCTACATCCTGAAAGAAGGGGACATCGTGTCCGTGGACGTTGGGGCGTTTTACGAGGGATTCCATGGTGATTGTGCAGCAACCTATGCCTGTGGTGCCATCAGCACCGAAGCCCAGCGTCTTATCGACGTGACCCGGCAGAGCTTCTATGAGGGCATTGCCTGGGCGAAAAAGGGCAATCGGGTGCAGGATATCTCCCATGCCGTCCAGACGTATGTGGAGTCTAACGGTTTTGCGGTCGTCCGTTCCTTCGTAGGTCACGGCGTAGGACGGAAGATGCATGAGGAGCCGGAGGTGCCGAACTTCGGCATGCCCGGGCGGGGTCCAAGACTTCTGCCCGGAATGACCATCGCGGTCGAGCCCATGGTGAACGCCGGAACCTATGAGGTTCGGGTGCTCAAGGATGGCTGGACCACGGTTACCGCCGACGGGAAGCTGTCCGCCCACTATGAAAATACTGTACTCATCACCGACGGCGAGCCGGAAATACTCACCGTCA
>CAZVDH010000011.1:0-29752 GCA_964625595.1 uncultured Oscillospiraceae bacterium
TGGAATTTGACGGGCAGTTAAGGCACACGGGTGGTTAGACGCCTTGCCCCCCGCATTTATGAGGGGGGTGCCACCAGTTCTCAAACTGGTGGCGGGGGGAGCCCGTCATCCGCATATCTTTCACAAAGAAGAGTGAAGAATAGGACTGCAAACACAGAAAAATCATGCTGTTTTACGCGCTGTTGTCGAAAATTCGCACTCCCCCCGCCCCAGTGTGCGCACTGGGGCACCCCCCTCACAAGTGCGGGGGGCAAGGACGCGTACCGCATCGAAACTGCTTACCACTGCCCAAACAGCTCTGCAAATTCCAATTTGTCGAACCACAGAACGATACCGAGCGGGTCAGGTTGGGAGCGATTACAGACCAGGGTCGTCACGACTTGGCCGCCCGCCCTGCGGGCAAATTTCAATTTATCACATCGCGGCTTCCGCCATAGAAGCGCAAAAAAAGAAATAACCCCTGGCCGGTGATCTTCCGATCGAACCGCCAGGGGTTATTTCTGTTCACTCTTATTATCTAACATCATTGGTTAACCTCTCTTTCTGCGTATTTCCCACGGCTTTTCTCGCTGTTCCCGGCGCCTTCTATCCACATGTTTTCTCTGCTCTGAAGCGAGCCGCTCTTTGTGTGAAGCTCTGCCGTCTGCCCGGGAGTACCGTCGGGATATGTTTCAGGTTTCCCTCAGCGTTACCTCTGCATCGGTATCACCCTTTCTGACTATACTTTACCACAAGGGTACGTTTTTTGCAAGACGGAATGTTGTATAAAATGCTTAATTAAGTTTTGTAAGTAAAGGAGATTTTGTCTGTTTTCCCAAATTCATCTTGATTTCCGCTTTTGCCAGTGATAAAATAAATTTGTTGGGCAGTTACCCTGTCTTCCTTTCCTCCTCCGTGATATATGCGGGGGCTTTTTTTGTCTGAATTGTCAGGAAAGAACGGAAAGGCACGGCAAAGGTTGACAAACTGTTCCAAATTGGGTATAACATATACTGTATGGGAAAGTGGGGTATCAGCCCCTTTTTCCTTTTCGTCCCTGTTTCAGGGTCAATACATAGAAAAGGAGAGCCCGCTATGAAAGGAATCATTCTCGCAGGCGGCAGCGGCACCCGTCTGTACCCGCTGACCATGGTCACATCCAAGCAGCTTCTCCCCATTTACGACAAACCCATGATCTACTATCCCCTTTCCGTGCTGATGAACGCCGGGATCCAGGATATTCTGATCATCTCAACCCCCCATGACCTGCCCAATTTCGAGCATCTTCTGGGAGACGGCAGCCAGTTCGGCATCCGTCTGCGCTACAAGGTCCAGCCCTCCCCCGACGGCCTTGCCCAGGCCTTTATTCTGGGCGAGGAATTTATTGGGGATGACCGGTGCGCCATGATCCTGGGGGACAATATTTTTTACGGTGCGGGACTTTCCAACCACCTGAAAAAAGCCGTGGAAAAAGAAGATGGCGCCACCATCTTCGGCTACTATGTCAAGGATCCGGAACGCTTCGGCGTGGTGGAGTTTGACAAACAGGGACGGGCCGTCTCCATTGAGGAAAAGCCCAAGTGCCCCAAGTCCAACTACGCGGTCACCGGCCTGTATTTCTATGATAAAAAGGTCTGCGAGCGGGCCAAGAGCCTGAAACCCTCCGCCCGGGGGGAGCTGGAGATCACCGACCTGAACCGGATCTATCTGGAGGAGGGCAGCCTCAGCGTGGTTACCCTGGGCCGGGGCTATGCCTGGCTGGATACGGGCACGGTGGAATCTCTGTATGAAGCCGCGGAATATGTCCGCACCGTAGAATCCCATCAGGGCATTCAGATCGCCGCTATTGAGGAGATCGCCTACATGAACGGCTGGATCACCAAGGAGCAGCTTCTGGAAGCCGCTAAGGCTTACGGAAAGGCACCCTACGGCCAGCATCTGAAAAATGCCGCGGACGGCAAGTACATGTACTGAGGTGCGCGATGAACTTTATCAAGACGGAAATCGAAGGTCTTTTCATTGTGGAACCGAAAGTATTCGGCGACCACCGGGGCTTCTTTATGGAAAGCTGGTCGGAACAGGCTTTCGCGGAAGCCGGCCTAAACTACACTTTCGTTCAGGACAACCATTCTTCCTCCACGGTAAAGGGCACCCTCCGGGGTATCCACTTTCAGCGGGGGGACAAGGCCCAGGCAAAGCTGGTGCGCTGCGTCCGGGGCCGGGTGCTGGATGTGGCCGTGGATCTGCGGCCCGACAGTCCCACCTATAAAAAGTGGGTGGCTGTGGAGCTGTCAGAGGAAAACAAGCGGATGGTCATGATCCCCCGGGGGTTCGGTCACGGCTTCGTGACCCTTACCGACAACGTAGAATTTCTTTATAAAGCCGATAACCCCTACGCGCCGGAAAGCGAGGGCGGGATCCGGTGGAACGACCCGGAGCTGAACATCGACTGGGGTGTGGAAACCCCGGTGCTTTCCGCCAAAGATAAGGTGAATCCATTTCTGAAAGATGCTGTCACCGATTATTAAGGAGGATACGCTATGACCGTTCTTGTAACCGGCGGCGCCGGATTCATTGGCTCCAACTATATCTTCCACATGCTGGATAAGTACCCCGATTACCGCATCGTCTGCCTGGACAAGCTGACCTACGCGGGAAACCTCTCCACCCTGGCCCCTGTAATGGACAATCCCCGCTTCCGCTTTGTGAAAGCGGACATCTGCGACCGGGAAGCCGTTTACAACCTGTTTGCAGAAGAGCGCCCCGACATTGTGGTCAATTTCGCGGCGGAGAGCCATGTGGACCGCTCCATCGAAGACCCGGGCGTTTTCCTGCAAACCAACATCATGGGTACGGCGACCCTGATGGACGCCTGCCGGAAATACGGCATTACCCGCTATCACCAGGTTTCCACCGACGAGGTCTACGGAGACCTCCCCCTGGACCGGCCCGACCTGTTTTTCACCGAGGAGACCCCCATCCACACCAGTTCTCCTTACTCGTCCTCCAAGGCGGCGGCGGACCTGCTGGTGATGGCCTACCACCGGACCTACGGCCTGCCGGTGACCATCTCCCGGTGCTCCAACAACTACGGCCCCTACCACTTCCCGGAGAAGCTGATTCCTTTGATGATCGCCAACGCCCTGGCGGACAAGCCCCTGCCGGTCTACGGTACCGGGGAAAACGTCCGGGACTGGCTGTATGTAGAAGATCACTGCAAGGCCATTGACCTGATTATCCACAAGGGCCGGGTGGGGCAGGTTTACAACGTGGGCGGCCACAACGAGATGAAGAACATTGACATTGTAAGGCTCATCTGCAAGGCTCTGGGCAAGCCCGAAAGCCTCATTACCTTTGTGGCCGACCGGAAGGGCCACGACATGCGCTACGCCATCGACCCCACCAAGATCCACAACGAACTGGGGTGGCTGCCGGAAACAAAGTTTGAAGACGGTATCCGGAAGACCATCCAGTGGTACTTGGACAACAAGCCCTGGTGGGAAAACATTGTGAACGGAGAGTATCAGAAGTACTATGAGCGGATGTACGCAAACCGATAAGCCCTGTATCGCCATTCTGATGGCTGTCTATGACCCTAATCCTGTCTGGTTCCGGCAGCAGCTGGAATCCCTGAACCGGCAGACCTACCCCAATCTCCGGCTCTATGTCCGGGATGACTGCTCCCCGAAAACGCCCTTTTCGGAGATTCAGGCTGCGGTTTCCCAATATATCACTGCTTTTCCTGCCGTTGTCCGCCGGAATGAAGTGAACCTGGGCTCCAA
Source organism: uncultured Oscillospiraceae bacterium (assembly GCA_964625595.1). Classification (GTDB taxonomy): domain Bacteria; phylum Bacillota; class Clostridia; order Oscillospirales; family Oscillospiraceae; genus Faecousia. The sequence continues at coordinate 3,762 of CAZVDH010000011.1, forward strand.
CCGGACCTTTGAGGCGCTGACCGCCGAGGCCGAGGGGGACCGGTTCGCCTACTGCGACCAGGATGACATCTGGCTGCCGGAAAAGCTGGCCATCATGGAAGAGGATATGGAGCGCACCGGGGCGGTGATGGTCTGCTGCGACGTTTCCGTCATCGACGGCGAGGGGCAGAAGAAAGCCGACAGCATTACCGGAGTCCGGCGGCATGCCGCCCATCCCAGCGGCACCGATCTTGCCCCCAGGCTGCTGTTCCGGAACTTTGTCTTCGGCTGCGCATCCTTAATGGACGCCGCTCAGGCCAGGGCCTCCCTCCCTTTCTGCCCCTACTATTTCCACGACCACTATCTGGCCCTGTGGAGCGCGGCCCACGGGCTTCTCTACTCCGAGCCGAAAGCTCTGATCCAGTACCGCATCCACGGCACCAATCAGACCGGCGTCATGCTGGGGGTCAAGGACAAGGAAAGCTATGCCGCATGCCGGATCCGGAATGTCATTGACCAGCTTACCTGGCTGGATCAGCATTTTGACTGCGACGACAGCTTAAAACAGGTGATCCGGGACGGGCTTTGCTGGTCAAAGGCAAGGCTTGTGAACTGGCAGACCAGAAAAGAAAAGAAGACCGTGTGGCGCTACCGGTATCTGGAACCTCCGGTTGCCCTCTTTGAACTGGTCGCCGCCGGAATGCCCAACTGGATGGTGATGACCGTCGTCCGGATGCTGCGGAAAAACGTGATTTAACAGGAGACGCTGTATGAAAGTATTTGTGACCGGTGTGGGCGGTCAGCTGGGCCACGATGTGATGAACGAGCTGGCAAAGCGGGGGATCGACGGGGTTGGAAGCGCCCTGGCTCCCGCCTATTCCGGAATTCCGGACGGCTCCGCCGTAACGAAGATGCCCTATATCAGTCTTGACATCACCGACAAAGCCGCCGTGGCGGAAGCCCTTTCCCGGGTGCGGCCTGACGCTGTGATCCATTGCGCCGCTTGGACCGCCGTGGACCTGGCGGAGGATGCGGACAAGGTCAGCACGGTTCGGGCCGTCAACGCCGGAGGCACTGCCAATATCGCCGCCGCCTGTGGAGAGCTGGACTGCAAAATGCTGTATCTCAGCACCGACTATGTTTTTGACGGAAAGGGTACAACGCCCTGGGACCCGGACTGCAAAGACTACGCACCCCTGAATGTCTACGGGCAGACCAAGCTGGAGGGGGAGCTGGCGGTTGCCGGGACACTTCAAAAATTCTTTATTGTCCGCATTGCCTGGGTTTTCGGCGCAAACGGCAAGAATTTCATCAAAACCATGCTCCGTCTGTCGGAAACCCACGACACCCTCCGGGTGGTCAATGACCAGATCGGCACGCCAACTTACACCTATGACCTGGCCCGGCTGCTGGTAGACATGATCCAGACGGAAAAGTACGGCTATTACCACGCCACAAACGAGGGCGGTTACATCAGCTGGTATGACTTTGCCCGGGAGATCTTCCGGCAGGCGGGACGCCGGGTCAATGTGGTTCCCGTCAGCACCGCCGAATACGGCCTGAGCAAGGCTGCCCGGCCCTTTAACAGCCGCCTGGACAAAAGCAAGCTGATTAGAAACGGTTTTACCCCCCTGCCCCACTGGCAGGACGCCCTGGCCCGCTACCTGGATTTGCTGAATACGCAGGCTCAATAAGCGCTCCGGCCTATACGTTTTTCGTATACTGTGGGAAGATAGATTGGGATTTGGCGGGCAGTTAAGGTGCACGGGTTTCCTCGCCTTTCCCCCCGCGTTTACGAGGGGGGTGATAAGAGTAGCGCACACTGGTATCGGGGGGAGTTCGTCACCCACATATCTTTCACAAAAAAGAACGCGGAATAAGGACAGCAAATACAGAAAGATAATGCTCTTTTGCACTCTGCTTCCGGAAATTCGTACTCCCCCCGCCACCAGGTCTGCGGACTGGTGGCACCCCCCTCACAAGTGCGGGGGGCGAGGGCGGCTGCGCCGCCGGTGCGTCAAATTACAATTCTCGCTATCCATCCCATAAGAACAAAAAGAAATAACCCCTGACTGTCTGCCCTCGCAGCTTCAGTCAGGGGTTATTTCTGTTCGTTCTTATTATCTAACATCTATGGTTAACCTCGCTTTCTGCAATCTAGCGGCTTGATCCTTACATTCCGGTGCCTTCCATCCACATCATTTCTTCATGCTCATAAGCGAGCCGCTCTTTGTGTGAAGTCCACGTTTGTTTTGGACCGCCGCCCGGAAACGCGCCTTGCGTTTCCCTAAGCGTTACCTGTACATCGGTATCACCCTTTCTGGCTATATAGTAGCACAGCTTTCCCTTTTTCGCAAGATGGAATATTGTATAAACTGCATATATTATTTTTGTGTACTTTATCTGATTTGTTTATTTTACCCACCAGTCTTATAAATCCACGCATCCGGCAAGAAAAAAGTTGCATTTTTTTCAAAGGCGCGATAAGATATAAAAAATTTCCCGAATCCGGCAGGCGCCGTCAAAGAAAGAAGGAATCAACCATGCATGGATGCTTTACAGGGGCGGATATTCTCCTGCCCAAGAAAGATGCCGACTTTACAAAATGGGCCATGGTGGCCTGTGACCAGTACACCAGCCAGATAGAATACTGGATTGAGGCGGACCGGTTTGTGGGCAGCGCCCCCTCCACCCTCCGGCTGATCCTGCCGGAAGCCTACCTGGGAAAGGACGGGGAAGAAGCCCGGGTCGCCGCCATTCACGCTGCCATGGAGCAATACCTGGAAGACGGCGTTCTCACCCGGGTCGTGGAAAACGGTTTTGTGCTCACGGAGCGCACCACCGCCTCCGGCACCCGGCTGGGCCTGGTGGGAAAAATTGACCTGGATGCTTACGACTATACCCCCGGGGCGGCAACCCCCATCCGGGCTACGGAGGAAACCGTGGCGGAGCGGATCCCTCCCAGAATGCGGATCCGGGAGGGGGCCCCGCTGGAGCTGCCCCACATCATGGTCCTGGTGGACGATCCCGGCATGACGCTGGTGGAGCCTGTGTATGCGGGCAGAGAAAAACTTCCCGTGCTCTACGACACGGAGCTGTTTGGAAACGGCGGGCATATCCGGGGCTACGCCGTTGCAGGATCGAATGCCCGGGCGCTGGAAGCACGGCTGACATCTGCCCAGGAAAAGAGCGGCGGCTTCTTCCTGGCCATGGGCGACGGGAACCACTCCCTGGCGGTTGCCAAAGCCTGCTGGGAAAAGCTGAAGCCCACCCTTTCTCCCGAGGAGCGGGAAACCCACCCGGCAAGATTTGCCCTGGCGGAGCTGGTGAACCTCCACAGCCCTGCCCTGCTGTTTAAGCCCATTCACCGGATCCTTACCGGATGTTCCCCGGAGGAACTGTCCCGGGCCTTTGCCGCCTGGCTTTCCGATCTGGGCATGAGGCTGGAACCGGGGGAGGATGTGGTCTTCTTCCGGGGCGCGGAGCGCAGAGCTTTCCGTGTCACCGGTGCAGGGGACCGTCTGCCCGTTGGGGTGCTGCAGCCATTCCTGGATGCGTACCTGAAAGCGCACCCGGAATGCGGCATTGATTACATCCACGGAAGCAAAACCCTTGCCCAACTTGTGAGCGCCTCCGGCGGCTGCGGGATTCTGCTGCCCCCCATCTCCAAAGCCTCCCTGTTCCCCGCCATCCGGGCAGGGGGCGTGCTCCCCAGGAAGACCTTTTCCATGGGCAGCGCCCCGGAAAAGCGGTATTACATGGAGTGCAGAAAGATCCTGTAGAGGATCGTGTCCCATCACGGAATTTTCAACGAAAAAGAGGTGAAAGCTTTGATCCGGCTTATGGAACCCAACGTGCGATACCTTTCTTCCTACACGGAAGCATACGAAGAATACCAGGCAAACCATGTCACCACATATGCATTTACTGACCCGGCTTCCTGTGATATATTTGAAAAGTTCGATCAATACCGCTTGGAACGCAGCCTGAAACCCGGCAGGGTCGGCGCCCATTTCTTTTGGCTGGTTGACGATGCCAACGGGTATTTTATCGGAGAGATCACGATCCGGCACAGGCTGACGGAGGCTTTGTCCAGGTACGGCGGCCACATCGGCTATGGAGTCAGGTTTTCCCAGTGGAATAAGGGCTTTGGGACCCAAATGCTGGCCCTCGCCCTGGAGGAAGCGAAAAAGCTTGGCCTTTCCAAAGTGCTGATTACCTGTAACGACGATAACGTCGGCTCTGCCAGAGTTATGGAAAAGAACGGCTTTCTCTTTGCCGACAGGGTCGAGAATTCTGTTGACGGGCGCTCTATCGTCACAAGAAGGTACCTAAAAACACTGTAACCGTATCAAACAGGCCACCGGCTGAGCCGATGGCCTGTTACTGTTCAGGATTTCATCCGGTGTTCTCCCCGGAGGGTGCTGCGCAGTCCGATCTCCTGACGCTTGTAAATGCGGATATAGTTCTCCTTGTGCTTGTAGATGATCACCGCCGTGGCAACCAGCAGAATGACCGAGGGGATCAGGCTGCGGGTCAAAACGCCCTGGGCCATGGGTACACTCACAATGGTAGTGAGCGTTCCGGCCACGATGTAGTCCGTAATCAACGTCACCACAATCACCGCCGCGATAATGCAAAGGCCCAGCTTCCAGTTCAGCGCCAGGGTCATTCCCAGATAGGAGGCAAAGCCCTTGCCGCCCCTAAATCTCAGATAGAATGGGAAAATATGTCCGAGGACGCAGGCAACCCCCGCCACTTCCCGGACATAGGGCAGCGCCGGAAACAGCGCCCTACACACCAGCATCGCGATGACCGCCTTGCCGATGTCGTGAATGCCCACTGCAATGCCGGCCTTCCATCCCAGCAGAATGGTGGCATTGGACGCGCCGTAGTTACCGCTTCCCGCGCCGCGCAGATCCTTCTGCCGCCACTTTGCTATGTAAAACGCCAGATTAGAGCTGCCAACGAGGTACGAAAGAAACGCCGTGATGATATAGCCCATAATCCCAACACCTTTCCTTTTTCGCCATTGTACCACGGGAAACGATGAATTGGAAGTGTTATTTTTCGCCAGTTGAAAAACGGAAATCGATAATATTCATTGACCGTGCGCGGAAGAAGCGACTGCGGCTGGTGATTGTGGACAGTATTACGCTGGACTGCCGGGAGGGCAGAGCCGACCCTATGAGCGAGGCGTTCTTGTAGATGGCGGGTGTATTCAGCCAGTTAGAATTGGCGATGATACGCTCACGGGTGCGGTCAGGGATGGAAAACGCCAGAGCTAAGGGACGGCAAATCGGGCGTCCGCAGGTGAGCAAAGAAGACATCCCCGCAACCTTTCTTCGACACTATCCCGCTTATAAGAATAAGCAATTGAATGTGTCAGAATTGGCGCGGGTCTGTGACATCAGCAGAACCACGGCATACAAATACATTGGACATTTGGAAGGATAAAAATTGGAGCGGACTTGCGTCCGCTCCCTTTCTTCGCAATTTATACGCACTGATAGGCTCGCATATTATTTGGGTCCTCTAAAAAAGACTCATCCGAAGTCACATAACCGTCCACTTTCATGATACGGAAGAGACATGCTACCTGCATATCATTCTTTCGAAAATTTTTCTCATAAAACTTGATTACTTGCATGACTTGCTTTGGAACCGCGGCATGCCCGATCGCTTGCAAAGCAGCATAACCTTTCGCAAAATCATCATGTTTATTCGCTTCAGCGCTTGGTCCGGTTATCTCCTTAAAAACAGCCTGACAGTCCTTCGTACACTTCGATAACTCCGCATTCTTTTTTTCAATTGCTTCGCGCAGTTCGTTCTTTTTTGCGAATTTGAATAATCCAAGACCGCTCAATTCGGAATTCAGATTTTTGATTTCTTCCTCAAGTTCCTTTTTACGTTCCGCAAGCGCCTCTAATTGATCGGCCTTGGCTTTCATTTTGGCTTTGTATCTGCTGATAAACTTTGCCTTGGCGCTTTCATACTGCGGTCTTGCGGTTTCAAGCAGCGCATGACCCTCATCGCTTGAATAATCAAACATAAATATTTTTTTCAGCTCTTCCACAGCAGAGCTTTTATATTCACTGTCGTGATAAACTGTTTTGATGTTCTTATATTTTGCGGTAAGTACACTCCACGGGATTTCGATACCCCGAAGCGTTGCATTTTTCCTTGCTTCTTCGCTCTGCTCTCCCATGTCAATAATTTGTCTTATTTCATCGGGCATGGGATAAGTAAGCGTGATTCCGCAGTCGGGACATTTGTAGACAGTTTGCTTTTTTCCGTTGACGCCCGCCGCAGCGCCTCCAACGCCAAGAACGGCTGTGCCAATGGCACCTTTTACATAGTCATAGCCTTCCATTACCGTGTCGGTAACAACATTTGGGCTTCCGCAAGCCGCACAACGATATAATGCCATTTTGCGTTCCTTCTTTCTATAAAATAAAAAAGTGCGCCAACCGAAGCTGACGCACCGAAAAACGCAACTCCGATTGTCGCCAAACAAGTTGAAATAGAACGAGAGCAGTAGCCCAGCGTACCCACTTCCCGGAATTTGCGTTTTTACCAAATTCATAAAGTGGGTATCACAAAAGGGTATAGTCCCCCTACGCAGAGAACTACACTCGTTCAAAACTATTCAACTTGTTTGGCAAGGTTATCGTATCATACTTGTCCGAAAAATTCAAGGAAAATCGGGACTTTTTCGAAGCGTTCACTACAATACCTTTCAGTTAAAAAGCTTACCACAAAGGGATTTGAAAAACAATTAACTGGCTGCATAGTATTTCAAATTTATTTTTGGCTGAGAAAACCCACGTTAGCGGAACGGATACATCTGTTCCCGGTAAGAATCGAACCATTCCGATATCGGAAATCTGCGTTAAACGCAAAAAAAGAAGCACATCTTCACCGGTTTCCCGGATAGGATGTGCTTCCCTTTTCTTTTGCGGTTTTTTCTTACTTCAAGCTTTCCTCAACAGCCACAGCCACGGAGACGGTCATACCGACCATGGGGTTGTTGCCTGCGCCCAGGAAGCCCATCATTTCCACATGGGCAGGGACGGAGGAAGAACCGGCGAACTGGGCGTCGCTGTGCATACGGCCCATGGTATCGGTCATGCCGTAGGAAGCGGGACCGGCCGCCATGTTGTCAGGATGCAGGGTACGGCCCGTGCCGCCGCCGGAGGCCACGGAGAAGTACTTCTTGCCCTGCTCGATGCACTCTTTCTTGTAGGTGCCGGCAACGGGATGCTGGAACCGGGTGGGGTTGGTGGAGTTACCGGTGATGGACACATCCACGCCTTCCTTATGCATGATGGCAACGCCCTCACGGACATCGTCGGCGCCGTAGCAGCGGACGGCAGCCCGCTCGCCGTCGGAGTACTTGTACTCCTTGACCACAGTCAGCTCGCTGGTGTAGTAGTCGAACTTGGTCTGCACATAGGTGAAGCCGTTGATCCGGGAAATGATCTGGGCTGCATCCTTGCCCAGGCCGTTCAGGATGACCCGCAGGGGCTCCTTACGGGCCTTGTTGGCGCTGCGGGCGATACCGATGGCGCCCTCAGCAGCGGCAAAGGACTCGTGGCCGGCCAGGAAAGCGAAGCACTTGGTCTCGTCCCGCAGCAGCATAGCGCCCAGGTTGCCGTGGCCCAGGCCCACCTTCCGGTCCTCGGCAACGGAGCCGGGGATGCAGAACGCCTGCAGGCCGATGCCGATGGCCTCGGCGGCCTCGGCGGCAGTCTTGACACCCTTCTTCAGAGCGATGGCGGCGCCCACGCAGTAGGCCCAGGCGGCATCCTCAAAGCAGATGGGCTGAATGTTCTTCACGATGGTATAGGGGTCGAAGCCCTTGGCGGTGCACAGCTCCCGGCACTCCTCCACGGAGGACAGGCCGTACTGGGCCAGAACGCCGTTGATTTTATCGATCTTTCTTTCGTAACCTTCGAACAAAGCCATTGTCATGTCCTCCTCTTAGTCCTTGCGGGGGTCGATGTACTTAACGGCGTTCTCGAAGCGGCCATAGTGGCCCTTGGCCTTCTTCAGCGCTTCGTTGGCGTCGTCGCCCTTCTTGATGAAGTCCATCATCTTGCCCAGGTTGACGAACTCATAGCCGACGATCAGGTTGTCCTCGTCCAGCGCGCAGCGGGTGACATAGCCCTCGGCCATTTCCAGATACCGGGGTCCCTTGACCTTGGTGGCGAACATGGTGCCCACCTGGCTGCGCAGGCCCTTGCCCAGGTCCTCCAGAGAAGCGCCCACTGCCAGGCCGCCCTCGGAGAACGCGGACTGGCTGCGGCCGTAGACGATCTGCAGGAACAGCTCCCGCATGGCGGTGTTGATGGCGTCGCACACCAGGTCGGTGTTCAGCGCCTCGAGAATGGTCTTACCGATCAGGATCTCGGAAGCCATAGCCGCAGAGTGGGTCATGCCGGAGCAGCCCAGGGTCTCCACCAGAGCCTCCTCGATGATGCCCTCTTTGATGTTCAGGGTCAGCTTGCAGGCGCCCTGCTGGGGAGCGCACCAGCCGATACCGTGGGTAAAGCCGCTGACATCCTTCACTTCCTTGACCTGGACCCATTTGCCCTCCTCGGGAATGGGAGCGGGGCCGTGGTAGGCACCCTTGGCCACGGAGCACATATTCTGTACTTCTGAACTGTAGATCATGGCAAAATTCCTTTCTTTCAAAAGGCGGTGATCCGCCTTTGGATTTACGGTTTTATCCCGAACAGCCGTAAAATCCCGGCCGCCCGATACCGATCTTATTATACATTCTTCTGAAATAAAAGTCAATTCCCCCAGGGGAAATCCATTAAGAAAAGATCGTATGGAAGCAGACAAATTGGAATTTGCCCGCAGGGCGGGTGGCCAAGCCGTGCGCAAAATATGTGTAGTCGGTTTTGCCCTGCGCCGCTCGGTGTCGTTCCGAGGCGCACGGCCCGATGCGGTACGCGTCCTTGCCCCCCCGCACTTGTGAGGGGGGCGAGGCGTCTAACCACCCGCGCACCTTAACTGCCTGTCAAATTCCAATTTTACGCACCGGCGCGCTGATCTGATAAGCATTATGGAAATTATTCCCAGTATACTTCCCTCTTTCCGGGTCAAACTAAACCCGAATTCATTGCAAAGGAGGAACCATGTATGAGCTGCCATGCAAACAGATGCATCGAGTGTACCGTTTCCCAGTGCGCAAACCACTGTGACAACGAAAACTACTGCTCTCTGGAGCATATCCTGGTAGGTACCCATGAGGCAAACCCCACCGTGGATCAGTGCACCGACTGCAAGTCCTTCCGGAAAAAGTAACGCTGCCCTTTGGGGCCAGGAGCTGTAAAAACGCAAGGTCACCCGCCGCCGCCTGACGGTTTGCGGAATTGACCGGACGCATGTTTTTACAGCTCCTTTTTTCTTGACGTTTCGGGCAAAAAAAGGTATGATTAAGATTCATTGGAAAGTTAAATAATCGTTTCTGCAAAATACATATTTTTTTCACAAGTCACGATTATAGTAACACCAGAAAAAAGAAGAGGAGGAACCTGTATGGATACCTTTGAAAACTTTGATAACAACACTCCGGAGGAAAGCTCCGAAAACACCCCCGTTGAGGAAAACGCTTCCGCTCAGCCGGAGCAGCCCCGGCCTGAAGATGCTCCCGATTCCCACCTGTACCGCGGCGCCGGCGCCGGGCAGAAGGAATCTCCCTATGCCGACTCCCCCTATGTGACAGGCGCTGCCCCCCGGCAGGATCCCATCCACTACGGCTATCAGTATCAGCCCCAGCCGCCCAAGCCTCCCAAGAAAGAAAAAGCCCACCGGATGCACCGCTCTGTCTGGGGCCGTGTCCTTGCCGCGGTGCTGGTGGTAGCCGTGGTGGCAGCGGGTTGTCTCATTACCGCCGCCAGCGTGAACAGCGCCTGGGAGAAGCGCAGCAGCGCTGACATGGAGCAGATGAACGCTAAGATCAGCGCCCTGGAAAAACAGATTGCGGACGCGTCTAAAAGCAACGGCGACTCCATCTCCGGCAGCCCTGTGGCTACATCCGACGGTCTCACCCCCGGTCAGGTCTATGCCCAGAATGTGGACTCCGTTGTGACCATCTCCTGCACCATCCAGTCCCGGGTATACGGCCAGGTGACCCAGGGCACATCCTCCGGCTCCGGTTTTATCCTCACCTCTGACGGCTATGTGGTGACGAACCACCATGTTGTGGAAAACGCCACCGCCATCAAGGTTATCGCCCATGACGGCACGGAATACAACGCCACGGTCAAAGGCTCCGATGCCAATAACGATGTGGCGGTTCTGAAAGTGGATGCCGAGGATCTTCCCCCCGTCACTCTGGGCAGCAGTGATGACCTGGTGATCGGCGACATGGTCGTTGCCATCGGCAACCCCCTGGGCACCCTTTCCGCCACCCAGACCGTGGGCTATGTCAGCGGCACGAACCGGGAAGTCACCACGGACAATACGATCATTAACATGATCCAGACCGACGCGGTTATCAACCCCGGCAACTCCGGCGGTCCCCTGTTCAATATGCGCGGCGAGGTCGTGGGCATCACCACCGCCAAGTACTCCGGCACCACTTCCTCCGGCGCGTCCATCGAGGGCATCGGCTTTGCCATCCCCATTGATGATGTGCTGGGCATCATCGGCGACCTGCAGAACCTGGGTTATGTCACCGGCGCCTACCTGGGTGTTACGGTTCAGGATGTGGACAGCGAATCCGCCTCCAGGTATGGGCTTCCCTCCGGCGCCTATGTCGCCTCCGTCGTGGAGGGCGGCGCGGCTGACCGGGCCGGTGTCCAGCCCAAGGATATTATCACCGGTATCGGCGACATCCAGGTCACCAGCATGACCAGCCTGACCCGGGCTCTGCGGAGCTTCAAGGCCGGGGATACCACTACCATCACCGTGGTTCGGAGCGGTCAGACCCTCTCCCTCACCATCACACTGGATGAACGGCCCCAGGATCTGGACAGCAGCAGCTCCCAGACGGATCCCAGCATGCCCTCGGAAGGCGACTACGACGAGTGGTACGATTTCTTCCGCCGTTATTTTGGGAACTAATACAAAATTGCGTACAGAAAAACCCGGGCGACCGCCCGGGTTTTTTATTTGCCGTTATCGGCTTTTGTCAGCATACAGAAAAATTGGAATTTGTCGAGCTGTTTGATGAATGGTTTGCGGTCCGATGCGGTACGCGTCCTCGCCCCCCGCATTTATGAGGGGGGTGCCACCAGTTCTCAAACTGGTGGCGGGGGGAGCCCGTCGTCCGCATATCTTTCAGAAATAAGTGTGAAGAATGGGACTGTAAACACAGAAAAATCAATTATTTGACGCTTTCGGAAATCCAATCTCCCCCCGTCCCTGCGCTAGCGCAGGGACACCCCCCTCACAAGTGCGGGGGGCAAGGCGTCTAACCACCCGTGCGCTTTAATTGCCCGTCAAATTCCAATTTGCCGAACGGATGACAAAAGCCGATAACCTCATTATTTGTTTACACAGTACCAGATATAGGAACGGATCTGCTCCGGCGTGTAGCCGGGAATGTTCAGCGCCTCCGGATCCGTCCGGGTATACCCGTTTTTGTCATAAAACCGGACAGCCCGGCGGTTTTCCGGACTGACGCACCAGTAAATCTGCTTCAGTCCCAGCTCCTCCAGCCCAATCTCCAGGATCCTTGCCATGGCGAACCGGGAAAACCCCTTACCCATGGCGGCGGCGCGGACCGTAATGGCAAATTCTGCCTGGTCCCCGGTGATGTGCTTCAAAGAGACGGTTCCCATATAAGTGCCGTCATTATCCGCGACGGCGAGATGCAGGTCCCGGCCGGTATCCTGAGCTGCGTCAATAAAGCGCAGGCAGTCCTCCATGGTTTTTGCCATGAAATTCGTCTGCAGCTTTTCCACGACGGCGGGATCGTGCATCCACTCCAGCATGAGGGGAGCGTCCTCCGGAATTAATTTACGCAAAAGCATACCTTGTATCCTTTTCAAACGATCCGGTGTCTGCAGGGCAAAGCCGCTGCCATCCTTATCCCTTGCTTCCGGCTTTTTTTATGCCCGGAAAGAGCTTTCCGACTATACCCGTAACCAAGCTCTTCTCAAAATCATTCATGCCCACAAGCCACATGGAAACGGCATACACCAGGGTGTAAAGAACGATCTGGGCAAGCATCATCCAGATGCTGCTGACCGGCAGCAGGCGTTTCATTCCGATGCCCAGAAGTACGGGGACCACCAGGCCCCTTGCCTGCATACCGATATTTTTCCAGAAGCGGGGAATATTGATTCCGCATTTTTTATAGTAGTAGATATTCATTGTGATCCCATTGGCCAGGACCAGGGAAATCGCAGTACCAACAGCGGCGCCCACGGAGCCGTAGCGCTGGCATAGAACAACCGTTAATCCCACATTGATGATTGCCATAATCATATAGGCAATGCTTCGGAACTGATGCTTATTCATCGATCTCTGGATCTCAATTCCCACATTCTGAATCAGCGCGATCAGCGACGGCAGGACCAGAAGCAGGGCAACCCAGTAGGCATCTTCATAGCCTTTCCCAACCCAGTAACCAATAAACTCCCTGCCCCACAGGATGACGCCGGAAGCCAACAGGGCCAGAAGCAGAAACTGGATCCGACCCACATTGATAAACAGGTCCGTAAATTCCGCATTTCTGCGCTGGGGATCTTCCCGATATTGATTATAAATCCCATGGATCTTGGGCGTGAATACATAGGAAACGGAAGAAGAAAACTCGGCAAAATAGTTGTAGATACTCATTCCCACGGAATAGACCGCTACCTGTGCGGTTCCCTGATAGCGGGCAAGAAGAACCTTGTCCACATTCCGGTTGATCTGATTAATGATCATATCCAGGCCTATAAAGATTGTAAAAGAGACCAGACTCTTCATCAGTCCCTTTTCAAATCCGCTGAAATAAAATTTCTGCTTCAGCCGGTATCTGACAACATAGAAATTAACAAAGTGGGTCAGGAAGTTGATTGTAACGGATACCAGCACGATGGCGACCGACCGGAAGCCCATAAACAGCAGAGGCAGCGTAACCAGAGGGCTCAGTATCGTCCCAATGATTCCGACCGCTTTCTGCAATACAAATTTTTCATGGGCGGAAATAATGGTTCCAAAAACGCTTGCCGGAAAATAGACCCCAAGGTTGACCGCCAGAATCACAAGAAGCTTCTTCGCCAGCGCGTATTCCGCTTCCGTCAGTCCTTTATCAAACACGAGGCTTGCGTGATTGGACAAATACATTACGCACGCAAACGCAACCAGTCCGATGACAAGGAATACGGAGATATACAGCCCATTCAGCCTGAAAATTGCCTCCTGGTCATTTTTCTTCCGATACCGGGTAAAGAAACGGATGTAGCCGGAATGAAAGCCCAGACTGAGAATACACAGCATGGAAACGGTGGACAATACCGTTTGGTAGAGGCCATACTCATTCTGCCCTAACAGGCGGATCATGATGGGCGTGTAAACCAGGCTGATTACAATGCTGATAATGATCTGCACATACGACAGAAAGGATCCCCATTTCAGATTACGCGAATTGCTCATGTACAACCTCCTCTGGCTGCCGCAGATTGTCTCTTGGGTTGGAACACACCTGCCCGGTTTTCAGCCCCGTCCCAGCGTTTCCTTTACAGCGGACAGCGCGCAGTACAGTCCCAGAGAAAAATCAGCCAGCCGAACGGCAGTGGAGCTGTACATCTTTTTCTGTGCGGCACACATTTCTTTGCACATTGCGTGCAGCTGCTTCCGTTCTTTCGATCCGGCTGCCCGGTAGTTTTCCAGGCAGATGCAGGTATACACGGCACACCGCCGATAGCATAGTTCTTTCGCCCGCGCATCCGCCCCGGCAGCATAGGAACGCACCCGGTTCCAGGCATAGAAATACCCCTTTGTGGATGGCACATAAGTCCTGCTTTCCATAGTCGAACCGCCGCGAATCCTGCGTAAATAAAAGCAGTCGCCGATGATCTCTACCCGGGATGCCTGAATATAGCTGAGAAAGCCCACATCCTCGTCCTCGTGAATGATGGTCTCATCAAAACGGAAGCCCATCCCCCGGTAATACGCGGTACGGTACAGCCGCAGACATACAGAGGTCTTGTAGTCATCCGCCTCCATTGTCCGTTCAAGGCTGGCTTCTCCGGTCCGTACAGTATTGAGATCCGTATGGCGTTCATAGCTTATTTTTGCCTGCCGCATTTCCCCGGCAGGCACTTCATAGACACACCTGGCGCCAAACAGGATAACCTCCAGATCATCCTGCTTAGCAATCGTATACAGCGTCTGCAGGGCATCCGCCTCCAGATAGTCATCGCTGTCAATAAAGTAGAGGTATTCTCCCGCGGCAAGCTCCACCCCGGCATTTCTGGCACTGCCAATGCCGCCGTTTTGCTTGTGAATCACACGAACGCAGGCGTTTTTTTCCGCGTATGCGTCGCAGAGCTTCCCGCTGCCGTCCGTGGAGCCGTCATCCACCAAAATAATCTCCTTACTGTCGATGGTCTGGCCCAGCAGACTGTCAACACACTGCTTCAGATACGCCTCCACATTGTAAACAGGGACAACAACGCTGACCTTTATGGCTTCTTTTCTCTCCATGGGACTTACCTCAATTTCTTGTTTATCTCACCGCGTTTCGCTTTCATTCCGTCCAGGGGACACTTCCAGCAGTTTTTCCGGCAAGGCGGTGCAGACGCCGGCAGGATCCAGTATGGACCTCTTCATAGTGAAAATCCGAAGAAGCCCCAGCGACACCAGCGGATGCCGGAAGAGCAGATACCCGATCCGCAGAACCGGATTGCGCAGGAAGCGGATCCGGCACCGGGCCGCCAGAGCGGGACAGTAGGGCCTGTAATCCGACAGAACCCGGAAAGAATTGTCCATATCCGTCTTCATCCGCCCAAAAGCGGCGGAAGCGGTACTGGTGGATAGCCCGATGCCATATTCATACCAGATTCCCTTTACCGGGCAATGGTAGATTCGGATCCCCGCCAGCGTCATATACATCAGGCTGAAAGTATCCTCGATATACCTTGCGCCGCGGGAAGCCAGTTCATAGTATCGGACCGCGTTCTCCCGCTTCATAAACAGCGTGGCGCCCAGCACATAGTTGCCCCAGATAAACGCGGTTTGCTGCAGCTTCAGCGGCGTGTCATCGGCAAAAAGCTGAGGATACGCAGGCGCAGCGGGAATACCGCCCACGGGGCGCACGCCATCCCCGGAGTCGTAATAAACGGCATCACAGAAGCAGACCTCCGCGTCCCGGGCTTTCGCGAAGTCATACAGGCATTTGAGTACATGCCCGTCATAATACATATCCCCCGGAGAAATGGCAGCAACGTATTCGCCCCGGGCCTGCCCCGCGGCGCCCAGCAAGTTCCGCACAGTGCCCACATTGGTTTCATTTTTTACGATGCGGTAATTGGAAAACCCCCGACTGTCCAGAAGCGCGGCAGCCTCACGGAAGTGGTCCTCCCCGGAGCCGTCATCGGTGAGGACGATCTCAAAGTCAATGCCCTCCTGCATCACGGCACTGAGCAAAGTGGCTTTCAGCTTACGCCAGTCGGGGTTATAGGTGCACAGAATCACAGAAACGGGAAAGGAAGAATCGGATACATCAGGCATGGAAATCCCCTATCCGGGCCATCCGGAAAACGGCTGCCCTTTCATACTGCGTTAACACGCAAAGTCATAAAAATACTTTTTCAGTATAACACAGGGTTCCAAAAAAGACAACTCTTTTTCCTTTTCTCCCCATAAACGCCGCAAATCCGGATATTCCGGAAGCCAAGGCCTGTTTTATTCCTGTATTTTGAAATTGTCGATAATTGTCGAAAAAAAAGAAATTGAAAATTGATATATTCTATGGTATTCTATCATTAATCCATGAAACAAATACAATGAAACAGGAGAAGGTGCGACCATGCGAATGCTGAATCTGCTGATCGTAGACGGTTCTGATGAGTTCCGGGCTGCCCTTTCCCAGGCTCTTCAAAACCGTTTCCGCGTACACTGCTGCAAAACCGGTAACGAGGCGTTGGATTACGCCCTCCGCCAGCACCCCGATGTGATGGTGCTGGACCTGATGCTTCCCGGGCTTGACGGGTTCAGTCTTCTTCAAGCCCTCCGGGATGCCGGCATCCGCCCCATTGTTCTGGCTACCACCCGCCTGCTCAGCGACTATATCGCGGAGCGAACCATCCAGCTGAATGTAGGCTACCTCATGGTAAAGCCCTGTGATGTTGCCGCCACCGCCCAGCGGGTCCTGGAACTGAGCCAGGAGCAGATCCCCCAGATCCCCAAATCAAATCCCAGAACGAAGGTCTCCGACACACTTCTGGATCTGGGGATCTCCACCAAGCTGAAAGGCTTTGCCTATCTTCAGGAGGCCGTGCTGCTGATGGCCGAGAATCCTGGCATGTCCGTTACCAAGGAGCTTTATCCTGCCGTTGGCAGTATCTGCAATTCCAGCGGGATGCTTGTGGAGCGTTCCATCCGCAGCGCGGTGGACGGCGCCTGGCGGAAGCGGGACGACCAGGTCTGGCGGCAGTACTTTCGGGCAGACGCCTCCGGTATGATCCCCCGGCCCTCCAATACCCTGTTTATTTCCAGTCTCGCCAAGCCCCTGCGGGATCAGATGCGGTAGTCCTTTTCGCTGCGTCCACCCGAAAAGCAGGATGCAAAACCGAATATTTCACACTGTTTCCCGGGACCTTTATTGGCCCCGGGTGTCTTTTTTGCAAAATAATAGAAAATGATAAAATTTTTATTTGAAAATGTAAACTTTTTGATTGGGCATTGACTTTCTTTCCGGTTCGTAGTATAGTAGCCCCTGGGAAGCTCTGAATCAATTGACAAGCGCTGCCAGCGAGAGATTTTATTCAGAGGTTCCCCAGTCTCTCCCGGCGTATCAGGCCGGAGAAAGGGGAAATGCCATGTACACCGTCAACGATTTGTATGATCTGAGCCATTCCATTGCCGGCAGCTACCTTGCCGGATTTTGTTACCCCTGGGAAGCCCTCGCCGGGATCAAGGATCTGATCCTCCATCTTGGAAGCACCTTGGGCGACGATTATTCCCAGCCCGCTCCCCAGGTTTGGGTTCATAAAACCGCCGTAGTCGCTCCCACTGCCTATCTTGGCGCTCCCTGCATCATCGGGCCGGGGACAGAGGTCCGCCACTGCGCTTTCATCCGGGGCAGCGCCCTGGTGGGTGAAAACTGCGTCGTCGGCAACTCCGTTGAGCTGAAAAATGTCATTCTCTTTGATAATGTCCAGGTGCCCCACTACAACTATGTAGGCGACAGCATTCTGGGCTACCGCTCCCACATGGGCGCCGGGAGCCTGACCTCCAACGTCAAGTCCGACAAGACCCTTGTCGTCATCAAAAGCAAAGACGAAGCCATTCCCACCGGGCGGAAAAAGGTGGGCGCCATGGTGGGCGACTTTGTGGAGGTGGGCTGCAACAGCGTGCTGAACCCCGGCACCGTCATCGGCCGCCACAGCAACATCTATCCCACCTCCTGCGTCCGGGGTGTGGTCCCGGAAAACAGCATCTTCAAAACCGGCGGCATTGTCGTCACGAAAAAGTAAAAGGAGCTTTCTTATGGGTAAATATTTTGGTACTGACGGTTTCCGGGGAGAAGCCAACGGAACACTGACCGCCGAGCACGCTTTCCGGGTGGGCCGTTTCCTTGGCTGGTACTACAGCCAGCTCAAACGCCGGGCCGGTTCCGATGAACCCGCCAGGATCGTTATCGGCAAGGACACCCGCCGTTCCAGCTATATGTTTGAGTACAGTCTGGTAGGCGGCCTGGTTGCCTCCGGCGCGGATGCCTATCTGCTCCATGTCACCACCACCCCCTCCGTAGCGTATGTGGCCCGGACCGACGGCTTTGACTGCGGCATCATGATCTCCGCCAGCCACAACCCTTACTATGACAACGGCATCAAGCTCATTAACGGCTCCGGCGAGAAGATGGACGAAAGCGTCATCTCCCTGGTGGAAAGCTACCTGGACGGAAACCTCGTTGCCTTTGACCGCCGGTGGGAGGAGCTTCCTCTTGCCAAGCGGGAGCAGCTGGGAAGAACCGTGGACTATGTCGCCGGACGGAACCGATATGTGGGTTACCTTATCAGCCTGGGCCTTTACTCCTTCAAGGGTATGAAAGTGGGCCTGGACTGCGCCAACGGCAGCTCCTGGAACATCGCGAAAAATGTGTTTGATGCCCTGGGTGCCAAAACCTATGTGATGGGCACAGAGCCGGACGGCTACAATATCAACGCCGGTGTGGGCTCTACCCATATTGAAGCATTGCAGAAGTTCGTACTGGAAAACCATCTGGATGTGGGCTTTGCCTATGACGGCGACGCGGACCGGTGCATGTGCGTGGATGAAACCGGCGAAATCATCACCGGCGACCACATTCTGTATATCTGCGGCAAATACATGAAAGAAATCGGCGCCCTGCTGGGCAACACCGTAGTCACCACCGTTATGAGCAACTTCGGCCTCTACAAGGCCTTTGACGAGCTGGGCATTGACTACGCGAAAACCGCCGTGGGCGACAAATATGTCTACGAATACATGATGATGGCGGGCTGCCGCCTGGGCGGTGAGCAGAGCGGCCATATCATCTTCTCCAAATACGCCTCCACCGGTGACGGCATTCTGACAAGCCTCAAGGTGATGGAGGTCATGATGGCGAAGAAGCAGCCCCTCAGCCGCCTGCGGGAGGGCTTTACTTTCTATCCCCAGGTGCTGACCAACGTCCGGGTATCCGACAAGGCCGCGGCTCAGAACGATCCCGCCGTGAAGCAGGCTGTGTCGGAGGTTGCCGCCCGTCTGGGCGACACCGGCAGGATCCTGGTCCGGGAGTCCGGAACGGAGCCTGTGATCCGGGTCATGGTGGAAGCGCCCAGCAAGGATATTTGCCAGGAAAACGTGGATAAGGTTGTCCGGGTCATCCGCGCCAGCGGCTATGCGGTGTAACCATTTTAAACAAGTTTTCGCGGCCAGCAGGAAAAACCCTGCTGGCCGCTTTCTGTATCCACACTGTTCCCCACCGCCCAAAGGGCGGAGTTCATAAGACAGTTAACAGACACAGTTTGTACTGCTGTGTCTGTTCTTGTATTTCATCAGGTTATGTGATAAAATAAAACAAAACAGATCTACAAATCGGAATTCAGGCTATCGGCTTTAATAATCTGATCGTGAAATTGTAAATTGGCGGGCCAATACCTTCCCCCGTGGGGAAGGTGCCCCGCAGGGGCGGATGAGGAACGGCGACATTTCCCGATATGGGACGCAGGCAAATAAGAACGTACAGCTTTTCAAATCGTACTTTTTTACGAACCGCATGGAAAATCGCTCTGTTTCGCCGTTCCTCATCAGTCTCGCTGCGCTCGACAGCTTCCCCCCCGGGGGAAGCGATTGCGCTTCGCGCCAGTGCCCCAAATTCCAATATGTCAGTGTGCTTACTAAAGCCGATAGCCTAAATCGGAATTTATCAAATACAATTCCTCTCCCTACCGATGGTTGAGTTTGATAATTCTACTTACAGTTTGTGTACAAGAACTGATAAAGGCTGTAAAATCTAGCATGAAAGGAGAATAATGCAATGAATCAAATTGATACAGGAAAGTTTATTTCTAGTTGCAGAAAAGAAAAAGGTCTGACACAAGCACAATTGGCGGAAAAGTTAAACATTACCGACAGAGCTGTTTCCAAATGGGAGACAGGAAAATGTATGCCTGATTCATCCATCATGTTAGAACTTTGCAATATCTTAGACGTTACGGTCAATGAATTACTAAGTGGGGAGAGAATAGAGACGAATAATTACGAAGAAAAAGTTGTCGAAAATCTCATTGAATTGAAACGAAAAGATGAGAATAATATGAAGAAGAATACTATAATATCGATAGTATATACAATTACCATGGTTATTGGTATTCTAGTATGTTGTATATGTGATATTGCTATTTCGGGAACACTGACATGGTCACTTATCTCCCTTAGTTCTATTTTGGTTACATGGATAGCATCTTTTCCTGTAATAATGTTGGGTAAGAAAGGCGTTTTGGCAGCGATGATTGCCATTAGTATTTTTATTTTACCATTTATGTACATATTAAGTGTTTTGATAAAAGTCAATGAGGTATTCAGCATTGGTGCAATTATGTCAATTATTACGATTGTTTTTCTGCGGTTAATTTATATTTTGTATTATCGACTTAAGGAACGAAAACTGTTGGCAACAGGAATCACTTTTTTGTTTGCAATCCCGTTCACTCTTTTGATAAATATTACATTATCAAAAATATTTGGAGAACCTGCGATTGATGTTTGGGATATATTGTCTGTATTTATTCTGTCGATAATAGCAGTTGCTTTTATCATTGGAGATTATGCGCGAAAAAAAGGGTATGTAAGATAAGTTAATTTCTGGGTCACTTGAAAATACCAGTTTGCCGAACAGGGCTAGGGCCCACTTCCATACAGGGTAACCCCGTATGTGCGCTCCGTGAGGCAAAACGCCCGGGTACCTTCAAGTGTCCGAAGCGTTTTATGTCACTGCATTCCGACCAAGGGACTGCATCCCCTGCTCCGCTTCCCGGCTATCCTCTTAAGGCAAAAGGCGTGACCACTTTCGTCACACCTTTTGCCTATTTTACTGTCTTACGAATACCCCGCTAATAGGCGGTGTTTTTTATTGCAAAGAAATAAAAATTATGCTAGAATGGCATTAAGCAGCCTCTAAAAACTGTTTTTTGTGGTTTTGGACGAGAGATTTTGTCTTAACAAAAGTTTTGGAAATTCCGGAATACTTTGTGTATTGCGGGATTTTCAAAACGCATTGTTAGGGCAAAAGATCCGTCCAAAAACCAAAAGGGCAGTTTTTAGAGGTGCCCATGAGTATATTCTCTGGAGGATCGCCATGGACGATGAAAAGGTAAAGTATCAGATCGGGGCGAATATTTCCGCCTGCCGGAAGCGGATCGGGCTGACCCAGGCAGGGCTGGCGGAAAAGCTCAACTATTCCGACAAGGCCATTTCCAAATGGGAGCGGGGGGAATCCATTCCCGATGTGATCACCCTGATGCAGCTTGCGGAGCAGTTCGGTGTCACCGTGGAGGCGCTTCTCGCGGACCCCAACGCCCTGCCGGAGCATCCCGGAACCCTGGAGCGGGCCATGGCCCATGTCTCCGAAAAAGCCCTGAAGCGGAAAGCCAATAAAAATATCATTCTCGCCCTGTCCTCGACCCTGGTGTGGTTCGTAGCCCTGCTGATATTCGTGATCCTGTCCACCCTTTCCATCCCCCACAGCTGGATCGCCTTTATCTACGCCATCCCCGCCAACGCCATTGTGCTTCTGAGCCTGCGTTCGGCATGGCATGATTTCCGGTGGAACCGGGCGCTGATCTCCGCCATTATGTGGGGCGGTCTTCTGAGCATCTTTCTTTCCCTGCTGGAGTTTCTCCGGTTCAACGCCTGGAAGGTATTCCTGCTGGGGATCCCCGGCCAGATCGCCATTTTCCTGTGGTTCCGGATGTTCCGCCCGGAACGGGATGGAAGAAAAGAGGCAAAAAATGGATAAAAAAGCGCTCCGGACCATGATCCGGGAGAAAAAGCGGCAGATGACGGAATCTGAAATCCGCGCCCGCAGTGAAAAGCTGGCTGAACTCCTGCTGGAAACGGAAGCCTACCGGCAGGCAGAAACCATCTATGGCTACCTTTCCTACAACCAGGAGGTGCGGACCCTGCCCATTCTGGAGCAGGCGCTCCGGGACGGCAAGCAGGTCGCCGTCCCCAAGGTCTATGGAAATGAGATGCGCTTTATTCGGATGCAGGATCTGACCCGGGTGGCAAAAGGCTATTCCGGAATCCCGGAGCCTGTGGACGACGGTCCCCTGGCAAACGATAAACATGCCCTGGTGCTGATGCCCGGTCTGGCCTTTGACAAGGACGGACACCGGATCGGCTACGGCGGCGGGTTCTATGACCGGTTCCTGGCAGCGGAGCCGGAGCACCCCACCGCCGCCCTGTGTTATGATTTTCAGATGCTGCCCCACCTGGACACCGATCCTTTTGATATTCCGGTGGATCTTGTACTGTATGTATAGCGGGAGGAAGCCATGAATCCTATTTTTATCCTGATTATTGCCGCCTTGGTTTTCGCCGTATGCTTTCTGGTGGACAGAACCTTTACGAAACTCTTTCGCAGCAAGGCCCAGCACCGTTCCGGCAAGGCTGTGCGGGCAAGCAAGCGCTACGGCCTTTTCGGCGTGGTTTTCTTCATTCTGGGGATTGTTGCCATTTCCAACGGGACCAGCCAGGGGAAACTGCTGTTTGTGGGCGGCTTTATCGTCCTTTTCCTGGGCATCATTATGGCGGTGTACTACCTGAGCTTTGGAATCTTCTATGACGATGAAACGTTCCTTGTATCCTCTTTCGGTAGAAAGAGTCTGGAGTACCGGTACAGTGACATCGAAAAGCAGCAGCTTTATGTCGTCAGCGGCGGCAGCGTCATTGTGGAGCTGTGGCTGAAAAACGGGAAGACCCTTTCCCTCCAATCCGGCATGGAGGGGGTCTATCCATTCCTGGATCACGCTTTCGCCGCCTGGTGCCGTCAGACCGGGAGGCTTCCGGAGGACTGTTCTTTCCACGACCCGTCCAAGAGCTGGTGGTTTCCCCACGAGGAGGACGCCTGATGCACATTCCAAACGGGACTACGGACCAGCTTACACTGCTTACATTCCGGGATGCCCTGGCAGCAGCCGAAACGCCCTCGCCGGACTATGATATTAAGAAGTGGCTCTATGCCCCCAACTTTTATTCGGAATACCGGTACATCCTGGGCACCCGGGGAGAGCATCCTCTCATCTGCATTGGGGTCAATCCCTCCACCGCGGAGCCGGACCACCTGGATAACACCCTGAAATCCGTAGAGCGCATCGCCCTGGGAAACGGATTTGACAGCTTCCTCATGTTCAATGTCTATGCCCAGCGGGCCACCGATCCGGACACCATGGAGCGGGTCTGCAATGGCCTCCTTCACAAAGAAAACCTGGAAGCTTTCCGGTATATCTTGTCCCTGTCGGCGCAGCCCGCGGTGTGGGCTGCCTGGGGCGCGGTCATTGAAAAGCGTTCCTATCTTCCCGAATGCGTCCGGGATTTTCTGGCTGTGGGAAAGGAATACGGCGCCCGGTGGTACTGCGCGGGGGCCGTCAGCAAGAAAGGCCATCCCCACCACCCTTTGTATCTGAGAAAGGATGAAAAGCTGAAGCCCTTTGACGTGGAGGGGTATCTGGATGCTTTGGGAAGGAAGAATTAACTTGCCAAGTTAAGCCATTAAAACGACAAATTGGAATTTGGCGGACTGTTTGGCGAATGGTTTACGGGGCGATGCGGTACACGTCCTTGCCCCCCGCACTTGTGAGGGGGGTGGTACCAGTGCGCACACTGGTACCGGGGGGAGCCCGTCATCCGCATATTTTTCAAAAATAAGAGTGAAAAATAAGGCCGTAAACAGAGAAAAACCAATTATTTGACGCTTTCGGAAATTCGTACTCCCCCCGCCACCAGTTTGCGAACTGGTGGCACCCCCCTCGTAAACGCGGGGGGCAAGGCGTCTATCCACCCGCGCACCTTAACTGCCCGCCAAATTCCAATTTCTTTTCCATTGCCGTGATTTGCCAATCAATATTTAAATTTTTTACAAAACCGGGGGCTTTCTCCATGGATTCGACACAATGCGACACTTGCTGGTATTATGATTATGATGAAGAGTATGATGAATACTACTGCATGATGGATCTGGACGAGGATGAGGTTTACCGCATTCTTTCTTCCCGAAGTCAGCAGTGCCCCTACTACCGTCAGGGGGACGACTATACCCTGGCAAGGAGGCAATGACCATGAAACGGATTTTCCTGCTGGCTGTGCTGTGTCTGCTGCTGGCGGGCTGCGTCCGGGGGAAAACGCCTGCGGACACGCTGCCTGACGCGGAACCGTCCGGCTCCACCGCTCCGGCGGGATTATACGACCCCGACTATCCTTTGGCCCGGGAGACGTTTGGCGCTCTGCGGTGTTTTCCCCTGGGCACCTCCGGGGCCACCAGCTTCTTTCCCATGGGGGACCAGGTACTCCTGATGCGCAGCAGCGACACCTGCACCACCATGACCGTGCTTTCCGGCGACGACCTGTGCCACCAGGCCAGCATCCGGATCGATTCTCCTTACTTTCTTTATGACGAATCCCTGCAGGTATCGGAAAACGGAGTTTCCTATTTTGATGCCCAGCAGGGCATCACCATCCGGCTGGACACCTCCCTGACTTCCGTTCAGCAGGTACCCGCGCCGGAGGGGCTTATCGGGTCTGCGCTGCTGTCTGAGGATGGTTCCCGGCTCTACTACTGCACAAGCACGGGCATCCGGGTGCTGGATACCGCGTCCGGCATCAGCCGTATGCTGAACGAGCGTGCCTCCCGGGACATCACCGTTTCCGCCCTGCTTTTAAAGGACACCGTGCTGGAATGTGATACCTTTGATGACGGCACCCAGAGCACCCTGTTCTTTTCCACCGAGACGGGAAAGCTTCTTGGCAGCACCCAGTACGGCTCCCAGGTGGTTTCGGACAGTGACCGCTACTACGCCGTTTTCCACAACGGCAGCTTTCAGGAAATGCAGTTCGGCGTCATGGACGGAAGCGCCCAGGCTCTCAGTCTGCCGAAAAAAGAGACCTTTCTTGCCTATCTGCCGGAGCAGCATGCCGCGCTTTCCTATCTCTTTGACACCGATTCCGGCAGTCTCACCCTGAGCCGGTTTGACCTGAACACCGGAAAGCGGGTTGCCCGAATCACCCTGAACCGGGTGAGTGTACCCAGTCAGGCCTATGCCGCCCCCGGGGGCAAGGTCTATTTCAGCGTTTTCGATGAACGACACCAGGAGGATGTTCTGTGCCTGTGGGATTGGGCTGCCACCCCCGCGGAAGATACCAGCGTATACACAGGGCCATTCTATACACCGGAGTTTCCCGATCTGGACGGGCTGGCCCGGTGCCAGGCAAGAGCCAGGGAGATCTCCTCCCGCCGGGGTATCCAGGTGCTTGTCTGGCAGGACGCGGTGGAGGTCCAGCCCTGGGACTATTCCCTGGAGCCGGAATACCTGGTGCCCAGGATTCTGGAGGAGCTGGACGACCTGGACCTTCGGCTATCCAATTACCCCGACGGCTTCCTCGATACCCTCAGTAAAAATTTCACCGGCCTGAGCATCTGTCTTGTCCGCTCCATCACCGGGACCCAGGCCGGTGAGTCTCTGGAAACTGTGGCCGGGCTGCAATACTGGGACAACGCCAGCGGCTTTCTGGCTCTGTCCACCGGCCAGGACACGGAGTACACCCTGTATCACGAGCTGTGCCACATGATCGACACTCAGGTGATCAGCCGCACCAATGCCTACGACAGCTGGGACAATTTTAACCCCAGCGATTTTACATACGACAACAGCTACACCGCCAATCAGAGCCGGGACGGGAGTCGTTATCTTATCCCCGGCAGCGAGGCTTTCATTGACACCTACTCCATGAGCTTTGCCAAGGAGGACCGGGCGCGGATCATGGAATACGCCATGACACCCGGCCACAGGGAGCTGTTCCGTTCCTCCATCCTCCAATCCAAGCTCAAGCAGATGTGCATCGGCATTCGGGAAGCCTTTGGCCTGGAAGCTTCCCGGGAAAGCTACCTCTGGGAGCAGTACCTGTGGGAGCCGCTGAGCGGCGGCTGACGGATTCGGTGTCGTCCAGACCAGAGTACGGAAACTGCATTCATTTCGCTCAACAAGCTGCCAAATTGGAATTTGGCGGGCTGTTTGGGCAGTGGCGAGCGGTGCCGATGCGGTATGCGTCCTTGCCCCCCGCACTTGTGAGGGGGGTGTCCCTGCGCTAGCGCAGGGACG
>CAZVDH010000012.1:0-29359 GCA_964625595.1 uncultured Oscillospiraceae bacterium
TGTACCGCATCGGACCGCAAAACCACTGTCCAAACAGCTATGCAAATTCCAATTTGTCGCACTGCTGCGTTAATCCACAAAGAGAATGTCATGAATTGAAAAACCGTCCTGGATATGATATGATGCTACAAAACGTCGGTCAAAAGGAGGGACAGTATGAAGATTCTGTTGGTGGAAGACGATGGGGCGTTACGCTTCGCGCTGAATGAGCTGCTGCTTCGGGAGGGGTACGCCGTCGCCCAGGCCGATTCCGTCTGCGCGGCAAGGCGGCAGCTTGCTGACAATGTGCAGCTGGTACTGCTGGATGTGAGTCTCCCCGACGGGGACGGGGTCAGCCTGTGCAGGCTCTGGCGCAGCCAGGGGGTCACCACGCCCATCCTGTTCCTCACGGCAAAGGACGAGGAATACGATGTGGTGAGAGGCCTGGACGCCGGGGGAAACGACTATGTGACCAAGCCTTTCCGGCTTCAGGAGCTGCTCAGCCGGATCCGGGTGCTGCTGCGAAACCAGCCAAAGCCGGATTCCGTAAAATTGCGGGGCGGAATCAGCCTGGACACGGAGAAGATGCAGGCGAGCCTGTCGGGCGTTCCCCTGAACCTTACCCTGACGGAATATAAGATTTTGCAGAGCCTCATTTCCAGTCCGGGGATCGTCACCCGGGAGCATCTGCTGGATGCCCTGTGGGACGCGGATGCCAGATTTGTAGACGACAATACCCTTTCCGTCCATGTGAGCCGCCTTCGGGAGAAGATCGGCAGTGAGCGGATCAAAACCGTCAGGGGAGTGGGCTATCAATGGGTGGACTGATTTTATTGACCGCCCTTTTGGGGGCCGCCTGCGCATGGCTGCTTGCCCTTAGGCTTCGGGACGGTCGGCGGGTCCGGAAGCTCCGTGAGAAAGCGGAAGCCTTTTTAAGCCACGGGGGAAAACCCATGGATGTGGCCCTGGGGGAAGACGGCATTGATATGCTGCAAAACGAGATCTGCGAATTGCAGGACCGTCTGATCCGATCCAGGGAGCTGGAAAAAGAGGAATGCAGCCGCACCAGCGCGCTGACTGCCGATATTTCCCACCAGCTGAAAACGCCCCTGACCACCATACGGCTCTATACCGAAATGGATGCCGCGCCCCACATGGAGGAAAGTCTCCAGCAGATATCCCGGATGGAGAACCTCATTCAGGGGCTTCTCCGCCTGGAGCGGCTCTGCGCCGACGGATACAGCTTTACATTTGGGGAGCAGGATATGAACGCCCTGGTGGGGCGGCAGTGGGATTTGCTGGCCACGGCCTTTCCCGGCAGGAAGCTGTGCATCACAGGGACAGCGGTTATACGCTGCGACGGGAAATGGATGGGAGAAGCGTTTTTGAATCTGCTGAAGAACGCCTGCGAGCATACCTGCGAGGGCGGAACCATCTGGGTTTCTCTGGAAAAAACCGATGCTGCCTTTTTCTGCACCCTGGAAGATGACGGCGGGGGCGTCCCGGAAAAGGACCTGCCCCATCTGTTTGAGCGGTTTTACCGGGCTGAGCACCAAAGCAGCCAGGGGGCGGGGATCGGCCTGTCCATTGTTAAGGAGATCATCCGCCGCCATCACGGCACCATTACTGCCTCCAATACGGAGAAAGGACTGAAAATGGAGATCACACTTCCGGTCATAGACGGGAATCTTACGAATTCTTAAGCTTTCCGCAAGATACATGTAAGCTTCGCTTGTTAGGATATTCTCAAAGGAGGAATGCACATGGAAATTATGCATTGCGATAATTTGAGTAAAATCTATCAGACAGGCGAAGCTTCTGTTTTTGCCCTGGACGATGTGAGCCTTTCCCTGGCTTCCGGGAGCTTCACCGCCATTACAGGCCCCAGCGGCAGCGGAAAATCCACACTGCTGCACCTGCTGGGCGGGTTGGATAAGCCCACAAAGGGGACGGTCTATTACCGGGAAAACGACCTTTACAAGTACAACGACAACCAGCTTTCCGTCCTGCGCCGGAGGCGGTTCGGCTTTGTGTTCCAAAGCTACAATCTTGTGAAAGAGCTGACGGGCTACGAAAATATTCTGCTTCCCGTTATGCTGGACTCCCGGCAGCCGGATGAAGCGTACCTGAACCGGATCATTGATCTTCTGGGAATTCGGGACCGGATGAGCCACCTGCCCAGCGCCATGAGCGGCGGACAGCAGCAGCGGTTCTGCATCGCCCGGGCCCTTGCCAACAAACCCGCCATTCTCTTTGCGGACGAGCCCACGGGAAACCTGGACGGCAAGGCAGGCCGGGAGGTGCTGACCCTCCTGCGCACCGTCAGCCACGAGCTGGGGATCACCCTGGTGCTGGTGACCCACGACCTGCATGTGGCGGAGCAGGCCGACCGGGTCATCAAACTGGAAGACGGAAAAATCGTTGCCGACAGCGGGGTGGCGGTATGAAAGCCCTCACCCTAAGCCGTATGGCAGCGGCCCGGCTGCGGGCCAATAAAAAGGCTTACTTGAGCCTGCTGATCGGGATTTTTCTGTCCGTCTTTCTGGTCACCACCCTGGTGCTGTGCATCCAGGGTGTAGTCCTTGCCCAGATGGAGAGAAACAACAAGCGCCTTGGCTATGAGGACGCCTTTCTGCTGGACACCCCGGAACTCACGGACGGCGACCTTGCCGAGATGGGATATTTTGACACCATCGGCCATGTGTATGTATCCGCAGGGATCCAGGATACGAACATCTACCTCGGCTGGTATGATGAAACCGGCGCCGAGCTTCTGGGCCGCCAGGTGCTGGAAGGCAGGCTGCCGGAAAAGGCCGGGGAGATCGCCATGGAGCGCAGCGCAATGCTTGCCATCCGGGAGGATGGACAGTGGCAGCTGGGCGAGGAAGTGACGCTGAAAGTCGTTCCCGTGGACGGCGTGGAGGAAGAAAGAACCTTTACTCTGGTGGGCTTTCTGGCGGAACAGTCCAGCTTTCTGACAAATACCAATAATAGTTTCCAAACCTTTGTGACCGGATTTCCGGCGCTCCTGGTTTCCCCATCGGAGCCTGCCTTTGCAAGCGGACGGGTGGCCCTCCACCGGCTGATGACATTAACGGTGCCGATTTCTGCGGAGCTGTTTCGGACCATTTATAACCGCATGGAAGACCATGTCCTGGGACGGTTCCAGGTGAAAACTATCTCTGGAAAGCTTATCGACAGCTATTACTCCGAGTATGTGTTCGGGCTGAACTCGGATGTGTTCATGATCGCCATCATGGCGGGGATCCTGATTTTGGCCCTGCTTCTCAGCTGCTGCGTGGGAATCGCCGGGAGCATGGAGGGAATCCTGTCGGGCCGCAGTGAGGAAATCGGCATTCTCCGTGCTCTGGGGGCTACCAAGCGGCAGATCCGCCGGATGTTCGGCAGGGAAAGCTGGCTGCTGGCCCTGACTGCCGCGCCTTTCTCCATTGCCCTTTCCTGCCTCTTTGTTTGGGGCTTGGCGCTTTGGATGCCGGAGAACATGATCTTTCGGTTCAACCCGTTGCTGATTCTCCCGGTGATCGTCCTCAGTGCCGCCGTGATCTTGATTTCCGGCAGCATTCCTCTGCGCAGGGCCTCCCGTCAGATGCCCATGAGCGTGATCCGGGACACGGGGCTGCTCCGCAAATCCAGGCATATCCGCAGCCGGAAGCAGTTCCGGGTGCCGGAGCTCATATCAAAGCGTCTCGTCCGGCTGTACCCCACCCGGCTTCTGGGGGCGGTTATCCTGTCCGCCCTGATGTGCTTCTGCGCGGCGCTGCTTTCAATTGTATTGTTTCAGGGGATTTCCGGCTTTACGCCCTCCCAGGAGGCATATTCCATTATGATGCAGGGGAATGGTTCCGCCCGGGACTATGTGAGCTACCTGCCCGGGCAGCCCCTGTCGGACCAGAGCCTGAACCAGCTGCGCGCGCTCCCCTATGTCCGGAAAGTGAACGTGAACCGGCAGCTGCGGGTCTGTGTGCTGCTGGACCATAAGACATCCTATTTTAACGCGGGCCACTATCATAATGACGCGCTCATGACGCTGGAAGAATACACGGAGCATGCCCGTTCCCTTGGAGATACTGCCGATTTGGAAACCATACGGCAGCGGTATGCCGGGGAGCTGGCTTCCTATGACGCGGCAAGAGACACCCTGGGAATTTCCCAGGAGCTGGTGATGACCGAGCTGCAGACGGTGACCCCGGAAAAGCTGGAGCAGCTGGAGCAGTCCCTGGGCTCCGGGAAAATTGACCTGGACGCCATCAACGCAGGGCAGGAAGTGCTGGTGGTCGCGCCCCAAATCTGGTGGATTCCCGAACCCGGTACGCAAGGGTTCCGGCTGATCGATGACCCCTCTGAGGGGGATAAAGAAAAAGCCGTTATGACCGTGAAAAATGACTGGGCGTTTGCCGGGCAGGAGCTTCCTATTGTGCAGCTGTATACCGACGACCCCCAGGCGGGTACGGATGAGGACGGGAAGAGCCTTTATGAAAGCTGCACCAGACGGGATGCCCTGGTTACCATCGGCGGCGTGCTGGATAGCAGGTCGGACTTCCTTGGAGAAATGTGGGGCGCGGTGCTGACCACGGAGGAAGGGCTTCGCAATATGGGCCTGTTCCGAAACGGCTGGGATACGACCACAATTTACCTGGATGGGCTGGTTGACGAAGAGATGGAAGCGGATCTGACCCAGAGCGTTACCGCCATCGCAAGACGGGCCGAGGGCTCCCGGGTCTATAACTACATGGAATCCGCCCGGGAAAATGCCCGGATCCAGCTCCAGCTGATGCTGCTGATGGGGGCAATCACCATTGTGTTCTTCGCGGTGGCGGCGGGCATGATCGTATCTACCGTGACAAGGCAGCTGCAATCCGACGGGAAGCGGATCGGTATGCTCCGGGCGGTGGGCGCGGAGGAAAAAACCATTCTGCGCTGCTACAGCGGCCAGGTGTTCATTTGCCTGACCCTGGGCATGGTGTTGTCGGTTCTTGTCATGGCCGTCCTTTTTACCTCGTCAATCATGAATGTTCCGGCCCGGTATTACCCCGGGGGAATTGCCACGATTTTGCTTTTCACGGTTTCCTGTATGGCCCTTTGCGCTTTTATGCTGCGCCGCCGGGTCCGGCAGGTAACAAAGGAAAGTATTATTGATAATATCAGGGAGCTTTGATTATGAAAAAATGGACTGTATTTCTGATTCTGGCGGCTCTGCTGCTAACACTGAGCTGCCCGGTATATGCTGCGGATTTTGAATTGGACGAGAAAGCCGTGATAAACGGCATGGACGGCATCTCCTGGTACCAGGGCTACACCCCGACGGTACAGCGGGACACCCTGACCATCTGCCTGCCGGTCCGCTCCGAAACCGCGGCGGGGAAAATCACGGCGACCCTTACCCTGGACGATCCCGATCTGCTGCTGTTTCGCGGGCAGCCGGGAACGGTGACCGTATCCGCCCGGAATGGAATCTATCCCGTCAAAATCACCGTGCCCCTTTCCCAAAGCAGGCGAAACGGGGACTATCCGGCAAAGATCCTGATTACAGGCAAGAACGAAAACGGTGCAGAGATTTCTGAAACCATCCCCTATGTGCTCAGGATCCGGGACGGACAGGAGAATCCGGAAACCGTCTGCCCGGAAATCACTGCCGCCGGAGAACTGACGGTGGGGGAGGATTGTGTGCTGCGTCTGACGGTCAGCAATCCCACAGCCACCCTTTCCATGACGGACTGCGTTCTGACGGTGACGGATGACAGCGGGGAGGTGCTCATGTCCGGCTCCAACCGGATGGCGTTCGGCGAAGTGCTTCCCGGGCAAACTGCCGATGTGGAGGTTCCGGTGACGGTTAAGGGCAAGGCGGCGGTGGAGCTTCACAGCCTGTCCTTGAAGCTGACCTATCAGGTTCTTGGGGAAGAAAAGACCTGGGAGGAAACCATTGCCTACCCGGTGACCCAGGAGATCCGCCTGGAACAGGGGGAGATCACCATGCCCGCCTCCGCCATTCAGGGAGAACTGACCACCCTTTCCGTTCCCTTGATGAATATGGGCAAGGGGGACATCTGCAACGCCATGGTGTCCCTGGAAATTCCGGAGTTAATTCAGCGCCAGAGCGTGCTTGTGGGCACCATCGAGCCGGGAGCAACCGGGCAGGCAAAGCTGAGCTTCACGCCTCCAAAGGATGCCCTGGGGGACTACTCCGGCAGAGTCACCTTTTCCTGCGAGGATGCCTACGGCAACGGGGAGCAGTGGGAGGTTCCCGTAGACATTACTGTGGAAGCGGCAAAACCCGTAGAGGAGGGAAAGCCCCAGGAAAAGAAAGAACCCCCTGTCTGGCTCCTGCCCGGGGTGTGCGTGCTGTGCGTTCTCCTGCTGGCCGGAATGCTTGTCCAGGGGTCGCTCCTCCGGTCGAAGCTTCATAAACTGGAAGAAGAGCGGCTGTAGGACAGAATCACCCCCGGGAGCATAGTCTGAACACGGGGCGATAAAATGAAGTACAGCGCAAATCCCAATGCCATTGCCCGAATCTTTGGCGGCGGCAGTTATGGGGCGGTACATGGAATTGTTAGATTTAACCAGCGCCCGGACGGCGTTATGGTGGAAGCGGAGGTGCGGGGTCTTCCCCGGACGGAAACGAACTTTTTCGCGTTTCACATCCACGAGGGAGGAAGCTGCGGCGGGGAAGGGTTTTCCGATTCCGGCACCCATTTTAACCCAGGCGCAGACTCCCATCCAAACCATGCCGGGGATCTGCCTCCGCTGCTGGGAAACTGCGGAAAGGCGTATATGAAGGTGCTGACCGGGCGCTTTCATGTGGGGGAGGTGATCGGAAAGACGGTCATCCTCCACGCCGACCCGGATGACTTTCATACCCAGCCCAGCGGGAACGCGGGAGCCAAAATTGCCTGCGGGGTAATCAGAAAGCTGTAAAACACAGGAGCGCCGGAAAGAACCGACGCTCCTGAATTTTATGCTGCCATTTGAGGAAGCGGCGCACTTGACGAATGTGCCGGATTGAGCGATAATAGAAAAAGTAACGATTCAGTCATGTCCAGGAAACATCAGATAAATGATCGTTTAGCTGACAACTTTACCTTGTATGGTATGTGGCCCGATGCGGTACACGGCAAGGGCTCTCCTGTGTAAGGGGAGCTGTCAGCGTAGCTGACTGAGGGGTTGTAACGGTGGACTTCCACATCTACCTATCGTCAGAACGGGCAGTGTCCTTTACAGTCCCTTTTCGCTGATTCGTTGTCAGTATTAAACGTTTTACTGCACAATCCCTCAGTCGCTTCGCGACAGCTCCCTTTGCACAAGGGAGCCTTGGGGCGCTCCCGCGCCAGTGCAATAAACGATCATTTCGCACAGACAATTAAGAACGAATGAATCGCTGATAAAAGAAACGGGAAAGGAGCCTTCTATGACACGGCTGATTTTTCATGTGGATGTGAACAGCGCCTTCCTGTCCTGGGAGGCGGCCCGGAGGGTGGCAAAGGGGGAAGAGGACATCCGCCTCATCCCTGCCGCCATCGGCGGCGACCCGGAAAAGCGCACCGGGGTGGTCCTTGCCAAATCCATCCCGGCAAAAAAATACGGGATCAAAACCGGAGAACCCATTGCCATGGCGCTGCGCAAATGTCCGGGGCTGCTTCTTGCGAAACCGGACTTCCGGCTTTATGAACAGTGCTCCAAAGCGTTTATGGACATATGCCGGGAATATGCGCCGGTGGTGGAGAAGTATTCCATTGACGAGTGCTTTCTGGATATGAGCGGGACCCACCGGCTCTATCCGGATCCGGTTGCCATTGCCCACACCATTAAGGACAAGATCCGCTCCCAGCTGGGCTTTACCGTGAATGTGGGCATCGGGGATAATAAGCTCCTTGCAAAAATGGCCAGTGACTTTGAAAAGCCGGATAAGGTGCACACCCTGTTTTCCGGCGAGATTCCCGGGAAAATGTGGCCGCTGCCGGTGCGGGACCTGTTCACGGTGGGGGCCTCCACGGCCGAAAAGCTGGAAAAAGCAGGCATACGAACCATCGGGGAGCTGGCAAACAGCGACCTTTCCCGTATCCAGCGGATCGTCGGCGTGAAAATGGGCCAGCAGATTTATAACTATGCCAACGGCGTGGACCCGTCCCCGGTCCTGGCTGCGCCGGAGGAAGCAAAGGGGTACAGCGTTTCCACAACTCTGGAAGAGGATGTGGTCACACAGCAGCAGGCCCATGGCGTGCTGCTGGCGCTGACGGACAGCGTCACTGCCCGGATGCGGGCGGATGGTGTGAAAGCCGGCTGTATCGCGGTGTCCATCCGCTCCAATGACTTCCGGACCCGTTCCCACCAGAGGAAGCTTCCGGAGCCTACGGATATTTCCCGGGAGGCCTATGAGACCGGTAAGCAGCTCTTTGGGGAGCTGTGGGACGGCCGCACGCCCCTGCGGCTGCTGGGGCTGTCCCTTACCGACCTGACCCACGAAACCGAGTCCCAGCTTTCTATGTTCCCGGACGAAAACCGGGAGAAAGCCCGGCGGCTGGACAAGGCCTATGACGCCATCAACAGCAAATTCGGCGCCTCGGCCATCATGCGGGGCTCCAGTGTCCAGTCCCGGCTGGAGGTCGGGAAAAAGTACCGGGCACAAATGGAACAGAATAAGAAAAAGCAATAGAATGATTCCGTTGGAGGGGCTTTTATGAAAACCAATGTAAAGAAAGAGAAGCGCTGCCTGAATGTGGGCGTACTGGGCTGCGGCATCATCTGTCAGGCGGCCCACTTGATTGGAAGCACAAAGGCGAGAAATGTTCACCTGTATGCCATCTGCGATGTTGCCGAGGACCTGCTTAACAAAATGGCGGCCATTTATGATCCGGACGTGATCTACAACGATTATGCCCGGATGCTGGCCGATCCCAAGGTGGAGGCGGTGATCATCGGCATCGGCGACCAGTTCCACGTTCCCTGCGCGAAGCAGGCGATCCTGGCGGGGAAGCACGTGCTGCTGGAAAAGCCCATGGGGGTTTCCCTGGAAGAATGCCGGGAGCTGAAATTATTGGCAGAGGAAAAGGGCCTGATTCTGCAGATCGGGCACATGAAACGCTTTGACGCGGGGCTGCAATTTGCCAAAGACTTCAAGGAAGAAAAAATGGGACAGGTCACCACCTACAAGGGCTGGTACTGCGACAGCATCGGCCGCTATACCCTGACGGACAATGTGATGCCCGTGCTGTATTCCAGCGATAAAATGAAGAAGCCCGCCGGAAATCCCAAGGCGGTTCTGGATCACTACTACCTCCTGGGCCACGGCAGCCACCTGTTTGATACGGCGCTGTATTTCATGGGGCCCATTACCCGGGTTGCGGCCCGGTATGTTCACACCGATAAGCTTCACTCCTGGCTCATCGACTGTGATTTTGCCGGCGGCGCCATCGGAACCCTGGATCTCACCATTGCCATTGCCCAGAAGTGGCACGAGGGCTGTGAGATTTACGGCACCGGCGGAACGGTTTACGCCAAAACCTACAACCCCTGGGAATTCCGGTCCTCCGAGGTGGAGTGCTTTGACGCCCGGACCTGCACCTGCGTTTCTCCGGCGGCCTTTGACGGCCAGTTTTACCGCCGGGAGCTGGAGGGCTTTGCCGACAGTGTGCTGAAAGGTGTGCCCCTGGCCGGCGCTTCCGCGGAGGATGGGATCATGGTCATGCGGGCGCTGATTGCCACCTACCAGTCGGTGCAGGAGGGCGGAGCCTGGGTCCGCCTGGAAGATGTGAAAGGAGCGCTGTAATATGGAGATCGGCATTTTTTCCAGAACCTATGAAAACATGCCCCTGGAAGCGGTTTTCCGGGAAATGAACCGCCAGGGGATCCGCCATACCCAGTTTAATCTTTCTTCCGCCGGGATGGCGACCCTGCCCGAAAGCGTTGAGGAGGAAAAGCTCCTTACGGTTCGGGAGCTTGCCAAGGAATACGGGATCATCCTGGACGCCCTGTCCGGGACCTTTAACATGATCGACCCGGATGCGGACGCAAGGACGCGGGGCTGCCGGCAGTTTGAAACCCAGTGCCGCATTGCGCGCCTTTTGGAAATTCCCATCGTCACCCTCTGCACCGGCTCCAAGCATCCCACCAATAAATGGGCCTGGCACGAGGATAATCTGACGGAGGCCGCCTGGTCGGATCTGATGCGCTCTACGGAGTGGATTCTTCGGTTTGCCCAGGATAACGGAATTATCCTGGGTGTGGAGACGGAAGCCAGCAATATTATCTGCACCCCGGAAAAGGCCCGCCGATACTTAGACGATGTGGGCAGCCCCAACCTGAAAATCATCATGGATGGGGCAAATCTGTTCCACCCGGAGCAGGTTCCGAGGATGAGGTCGATTCTGGAGGAAGCCTTTGACGCCCTGGGAAAGGACATCGTTCTGGCCCACGCCAAGGATTTTTCTCTGAGCGGGGAGATTTCCTTTGTTGCTGCCGGAGAGGGAGAACTGGACTTCCCCCTCTATATCCGGCTGCTGAAGCAGTGCGGCTACGGCGGCCCCCTGGTACTCCACGGACTTGCCCAGTCCCAGATTGAAAAAAGTGTGGCATTTTTAAAGAGGGCAATGACATGATGGATTCCTTTACCCATTGCGGCATTCATCTGGAATATGAGGTGTCCGGGCAGGGTCACCCTCTGGTGTTTCTTCACGGCCTGGGGGGCAGCATCCGGCAGATACAGGGGGTATATCAGCCGATTCCCGGTATCCGTCTGATCACCCTCAACCAGCAGGGCCATGGAAACAGCGGCGCTGACTGGGAAAGCTTCGGCTTTGACCGGCTGGGGGAGGATGTGATTGCCCTGCTGGACCATCTGCATCTCAATAAAGCCGCCTTCGCGGGCATCTCCATGGGGGCCGCCGTCTGCTTAAACATTGCCGTTCGGTTTCCTGAGCGGGTGGACAGGCTGCTGCTGATCCGAAACGCCTGGACGGATCAGCCCATGTCGGAACCGGTGCAAAAAGCCTACTATGACCTGGGACAGACGCTGCACCGGGGCGGCTATGAAGCGTTCCGGCAAACCGAGGGCTGGAGGATCGTCTCCGGGACATCCGCCTACACGCGCAATGCCTTTACGGTTCCCTTTCAGGAGGACTTCAACCGCGAAAACTGGCAGAAATACTGCATTCTTCCTGCCAAAGCGCCGATTTCCTCCCTGGAAGCTTTGCGTTCCCTTTCCGTGCCGACAATGATCCTTGCAAACCGGAATGATTTCTGCCATCCCTTTGCCTACGGAGAGGTTCTGAGTCAGTATATTCCCGGTGCCCTGTTCCGGGAAATTCCGGATAAGGATTCGGACCCCGCGGGCCATAAGCGGCAGGTAAACCGGGCAGCGGCAGAGCTGATGAAAGGTCCGGAATAAAGACGGAAAAAAGAGAGGAAAAGAAAAATGCTTTTTAAAAACGATAAAATGCGGCCGCTGCTGGCAATCTGCTGCGCCCTGGGCTGGTCATTGGCCTATCCCTTTATCAAGCTGGGCTACGGGGAACTGCGAATCGATTCGGCGGATCTGGGAAGTAAAATCCTGTTCGCCGGGATCCGCTTTTTCGCGGCGGGACTGCTGGTGCTGGCTTTCAGCGCCCTGCAGAAAAGAAAACTGACCGTCACCCGGAAAGAAGCGCCCTGGCTTGCCCTGTTCGCACTGGTAAACACCGCGCTGCATTACCTGTTTTCCTATATCGGCCTTTCCTATATCCCCAGCTCCCGGTCCACGATTCTGGACTCCATGAATGTCTTTTTCCTGATTATTCTGTCCGGACTGTTTCTGGAGGACGATACCTTCAGCATAAAAAAGATTGCCGGCTGTCTTCTGGGCTTCTGCGGGATCCTGACCATCAGCATCACCCCAGGGGGCGG
Source organism: uncultured Oscillospiraceae bacterium (assembly GCA_964625595.1). Taxonomy (GTDB): domain Bacteria; phylum Bacillota; class Clostridia; order Oscillospirales; family Oscillospiraceae; genus Faecousia. The sequence goes on from CAZVDH010000012.1 coordinate 11,872, forward strand.
ACTGTTTTCGGGCATTTCCTTTCTTGGCGACGGGATGATCCTGCTCAATGCCTGCTGCGCGGCAGGCGGCGGTATTCTGACCCGGTTTATTTCCAAAAAGATGGACATGATGGCGGCAACGGGCTATAGTATGTCGGCGGGAGGATTGATGCTTCTGCTGGTTGGACTTGTCGTGGGCGTCCGGCAGCCCTGGAATCTGAGCCTCTGGGGCGTGACCATCCTCTTTGTCCTGATTCTGATTTCGGCGGTGTGCTTTGGGATCTACAATATGCTGCTGGCCAATCACCCCATCAGCAAGGTGGCAATCTACAACTCCCTCATTCCGGTATTTGGGGTGATGTTTTCGTCGATTCTCCTCAGAGAGCCTTTTGCCTGGCAGTATATCCTTGCTGCCGGTCTGACGGCGGCGGGCATCTATGTGGTCAACCGAAAATAAAAAGAGGAAGCCGAACGATGACGGCAGGGAAAACGGCGCTGGATAAATTATCCTTGTAAAATCACAGTAAATATTGTATAATTTCCGGAGAACAGAGGCTAAGGAGGAGAAAACCATGGCAATTGTCGCGCCGTCCATCCTGTCCGCGGATTTTGCCAATCTGGAGCGGGATATGCGTGTCATTCGGGATGCCGGGGCACCCTGGGCCCATGTGGATATTATGGACGGGCATTTTGTCCCGAACATTACCATTGGCATTCCCGTGGTGAAAGCCCTGCGGCGGGTGTCGGACCTGACCCTGGATGTGCATTTGATGATCTCGGAGCCCGGGCGGTACGCGGAAGCTTTCTGCAAGGCCGGTGCGGACTTCCTGACGGTCCACCTGGAAGCGGATACCCCGGAGAGGATTCAGCAGACGCTGCATAATATCCGGGCTATGGGCGTGAAAGCGGGCATCTCCGTCAAGCCGGGCACCCCGGCGGAGGCTCTGGAGCCCTACCTTACTTTCTGCGATATGATCCTCATTATGACGGTGGAGCCGGGCTTCGGCGGCCAGAAATTCATGGAGGACATGATGGATAAGCTCCGATACCTCAGACGCCGCCTGGATGTGTGCAATCCTTCTTGCCTTTTGGAGGTGGATGGTGGGGTGGATGCCCGCACCGCGCCCATCTGCAAAGCGGCAGGCGCGAATGTTCTGGTATCCGGTTCGGCCTTTTTTAAGGCGGCGGACAAGGCGGCGTTTGTCGCCCGTCTCAGCGCGGAGGAATAAAAAATGCGTGCCCTGGCCGTTTTCCGGCCCGGGGCACGTTTTTTATGGGAAAAGCGGTCAGCGGTCAAGGGCGGCGATCCTGTCTTCCAGCTGGGAATAGTGGGAAAAGCCCGGGTGGGCCGTGAGCATATCGGGCTCTGCGTACCACAGCGCGTGCATACCGGCGTTCTCGGCTCCCAGAATGTCCAGTTCCAGACTGTCCCCCACCATGAGGCATTCTGACGGACGGCATCCGGCATACCGGGTGCAAAGGTCAAAAAACCGCTTGTCCGGCTTTTCGGTTCCCGCTTCCTCACTGGTGACGATACAGTGGAAATAGGGAAGAACGCCGATGGTTTCCAGCTTCCGCATCTGCCAGTCCAGGGTCATATTGCTGGCAACACCCAGAATATAGCCCTTTTGATACAGAGAACGGACACACTCCGGCGCTCCCGGCTCCGGGCCTCCCGTAGCCAGAACCGCGTTCCAGTACAGGTCATTCAGCACCGGGGCAAAGGAGAGGGGCTTCCCGTTTTCTTTCAGGATCCGCAGGAACCGGATCATCCGGTTGTGGATGGCAGCCTGGGGGCCGATCTCCTCCGCCATCCGGCGGTACTGGTCATCGTAGGCGGAAGCAAAGGCTTCCGGCGCGATCCCGAGCTGCTCCCAGGCATAACGGCAGAGGGAAAGCATAGCCGCCGCGTGGCCCTTTTCAAAGGCGAACAGGGTGTCATCAATATCAAAAAAGACTGCCTTTATCATAGGATTTCCTCCCCCGGACCGGTTTAAGAGAATTATAGCCCCAAATGACAGGAAAAGCAAGTCCTCCCGCGGCTGCGGCCTTGCTGACACCGGCCATTGTTCGTTCTTCATGAAAGCGTTTTTTGAAAAACGAAGAATCAAAACTTTTGCGCTGGAAAACATCGGGAAATCCCGCTTCCTTTTGCTGAAATCAGGACTGCAAAATAAACAAAATAATTTGGACTATGTTGCGTTTTCTCCGCAATACCGAACTTTTTCCGGGAAATCACACGGAAAAAAAGAGGGATTTTTCAGCCTTTTCCTATTGCACTTTATGTGCTTATCGGCTATAATATAGGCTGTAAATCCGTAATCAGACAGCTTTCGTTTCCCGTTTCACTCTCTTGACTGCGGGCGGCACCGGCTGCTAAGGAGAAGGAGGACGAAAGTCATGCTGGAAGAACTGAAACGCAGGGTATATGAGGCCAATATGGAGCTACCCCGGCGGAATCTGGTGACCTACACCTGGGGCAATGTCAGCGGCATTGACCGGGAACGGGGTCTCTTCGTCATTAAGCCCTCCGGCGTTGCGTATGACGAATTACGGCCGGAGGATCTGGTGGTCATGGACCTGAAGGGAAACAAGGTGGAGGGAGCGCTGAACCCATCCTCCGACACCAGGACCCACCTGGTACTGTACAGGGAATTTCCGCAGATCGGCGGCATCGTACATACCCACAGCCCTTACGCGGTGGCCTGGGCCCAGGCGGGACGGGACATTCCCTGCTACGGCACCACCCATGCCGACTATTTCTACGGCAGCGTTCCCTGCGCCCGGAACCTGACCCCCGAGGAAATTGACGCGGATTACGAGACAAATACAGGCAGGATCATTGTGGAGACTTTCCGCAGCCGGGGCATCGACCCCCGCTATGTTCCCGCGGTCATCTGCCGCAATCACGGCCCTTTCACCTGGGGCGCTGATGCCGCCCAGGCGGTATACCACAGCGTGGTCCTGGAGGAAGTAGCGAAGATGAGCATGTTCACCGAGCTGATAAATCCCCAGGTCAGCCCCGCGCCGGACTGTATCCGGGACAAGCATTTTATGCGGAAACATGGTCCCAACGCCTATTACGGGCAGGCAAAAAAGTAGTTGATAAAGGTTATCAAACCGTTAATCAAAATACATTCACTTATGGAGGAACCATCATGAAAACCTTTAACTTTACCGTGAAAGACCCCATGGGCATCCATGCCCGTCCTGCCGGCCTGCTGGCGAAGATGGCCAAGACCTACCCCGATACCGCCATCACCCTGACCAAGGGCGAGAAGACGGTCAAGATGACCCAGCTCATGATGCTGATGGGCCTTGGCGTTAAGACCGGCGACGAGGTCACCGTGAGCGCCAACGGCGCTTCCGAGGACGCCGCCATTGCGGCTCTGGAGAAGTTCTTCCAGGAGAATCTGTAATCCGGATAACAACATCCCCGTCGGGGCCGCACCCTGACGGGGTTTCCGGCTTTGGGGCCGGAATGTGTGCAATGCTGCCGGACATTCCGGCGTTGCCGGATGTCAACTTCTGACAGGAGGATCACTATGATTGTAATTCAGGGTAAGGGTGTTTCCAAGGGTGTCCTCAAGGGAAACATTTATTTCTACCAGCGTACCGAGAAGAAGATCGAGAAGCTTTCCGCGGATGTGGAAACGGAGAAAGCCCGTCTGGCTGAGGCTCAGCAGAAAGCCATCGCCCAGTTGGAGGTTCTGGCGGAGAACTGCCGGGAGGAAGCCGGCGATGAAACCGCCATCCTGTTTGAGACCCACGCCATGTTCGTCGAGGACGAGGATTATGTGGATGCCATTTTGAGCACCATGGAGGAAGAGCAGTGCAATGCGGAGTACGCCGTGATGATGGCAGGCGAGCAGTTTGCCGCCATGTTCGCCGCCATGGATGACGCCTACATGCAGGCCAGAGCCGCCGACATTAAGGATGTGACCCAGCGGCTTCTCAATAACCTCATGGGCATTGTGGAGGGCGGTATCGACTCCGAGGAGCCGGTGATTCTGGCGGCGGACGATCTGGCCCCCTCCGAGACCCTGCAGCTGGATAAGTCCAAGATCCTTGGCTTTGTGACCCAGGGCGGCTCCGGCAACAGCCATACCGCCATTCTGGCCAGAACCATGGGAATCCCCGCCATCTGCGGCCTGGGCGACGCTCTGAAGCCGGAGTACCACGGCCGCCTTGCCTATATTGACGGCGAGACCGGCAAGCTGGTGCTGGATCCCGATGCCATGACCCTGGCGGCCATGCGGGAGAAGTACGAGAAGCAGCAGAAGATGAAAGCGCTGTACCAGCAGCTTAAGGGCCAGGAGGATGTGACCCTGGACGGCAGGAAGATCAAGCTCTACTGCAATATCGGGTCTCCCGAGGACGTTGCCTCCGTCATTGCCAACGACGGTCAGGGCATCGGCCTGTTCCGCTCCGAGTTTTTGTACCTGGCTTCCGAGGACTATCCCACCGAGGAAGCCCAGTTTGAGGCCTACAAGTCCGTGGCTCTGGCCATGAACGGCAAGCGGGTCATCATCCGCACCCTGGACATCGGCGCGGACAAGCAGGTGGGCTACTTCAACCTGAACAAGGAAGAGAACCCCGCTATGGGCCTGCGGGCCGTTCGGATCTGCCTGAACCGTCCGGAGGTCTTCCGCACACAGCTCCGTGCCCTGTACCGGGCTTCCGCCTACGGCAAGGTCGCCATCATGTTCCCCATGATCGCCTCCGTCTGGGAGGTAAAGGAGTGCCGCCGGGCCTGCCAGAGCGTGATGAAGGAGCTCACGGAGGAGGGTATTCCTTTCAATCCGGATACCGAGATCGGCATTATGATCGAGACCCCCGCTTCCGTGTTCATGGCGGAAGAGCTGGCCCAGCTGGTGGACTTCTTCTCCGTGGGCACCAACGACCTGACCCAGTACACCCTGGCCTGCGACCGTCAGTGCAACGACCTGGGTAAGTTCTTTGACCCCCACCATCCCGCTGTGCTCCGGGCGCTGAAGATGGCTGCCGATGCTGCCCACAAGGCGGGCATCTGGATCGGCATCTGCGGCGAGCTGGGCGCGGACATCAGCCTGCTGCCCACGTTCCTCGCCATTGGCGTGGACGAGCTCAGCGTGACTCCCTCCGCGGTTCTGCCCCTCCGGGCGGAGATCCGCAAGTCCATTGCCCAGACCTGCACCCTGGATATGCTGAACGGGTAATTCCATACGTTTCACCGGCCGCTGCCCTTTGGACGGCGGCCGGTTTTTCGTGGATCGGCACATTTTTCAAACGATTGGCAAAAGGCGGGAGCCTGTCACCCTTTTGCTTCCCAAATGTGGTACACTGTAGCAAACCGACATTTTTATTGCGAGGAATTTTTATGGCGGATACCTATGAGATTTTAGTGGTGGACGACGACTTCTCCATTGTGAATATTATCGAAACCGCGCTGAAACAGGCGGGCTTCCAGGTAATCACCGCCCATGACGGGGAATCGGCCTGCCGGATTGCGAATACCAGGCACCCGCACCTTATTATCATGGATGTGATGATGCCCCAGTGCAACGGCATTATCGCCACCATGCGCATCCGGCAGGGGAGCAATGTACCCATCCTGATGCTGTCGGCCAAGGCGGAGGGCTCGGACCGGGTGTTGGGGCTGGAAGCCGGGGCGGACGATTACCTGGTAAAGCCCTTTTACCAGCAGGAGCTGCTTGCGCGGGTGAAAGCTCTGCTTCGCCGGTATGACACCCTGGGCTCCATTCGGGAAACCAAGGCAGAGGACCGGATTCAGGTCGGCAATATTGTGCTGGACACAGCAAAAAAGCAATTGATCGTCCGGGGGGAGGCGGTTCGCCTGACCGCCACGGAGTTTAAGATTCTGCAAGTGCTGATGGCCAATCCGGGGCGGGTGTACTCTGCGGAGGAGATCTACGAGCGGGTCTGGGAAAGCGATGCCTATGCCGTGGAAAATACCGTCATGGTGCACATCAGCCGCATCCGGGAGAAGCTGGAAATCAATCCGAAGAAGCCGGAATATCTGAAAGTGGTTTGGGGGATCGGTTATGTCTTTGAAGCGCCGTAATATCATTGCCTGTATTCTGCTCCTGCTGGCAGCGGCCTGCTGGACCTTTGGATATGGGATGGTGCGGGAAGTCCCGGGAACCGGTGTCGCGGAAACATCTTTCATGACTACCTATGCTGCCACGGAATGGCCAACGCCGGACACGGAAAGCAGTGAGGCCAGTGAAACGACCCCTGCTGAGGTTGAAGCGGTGCGGCCCAATCGGGGTAGTAAATTCCTTGGTGTTCTGCTCTGCTTTCTATCTGCCGCTGCCGGGATAACCGGGGTTTTCGGCCTACGGCAAACGGCACCGGTTCTGGGGCCTGATGGTGTCAGCATGCTTCTGGCCATTGGCGGTGCAATATATCATTCTTTGGGGAATAGGGACTACATTTTGTGGAGTTCTACCCTCAGGGTATTGACCGCTTACGCAAATATCATCATTTCCTTTGGTGTTCTGGTTTTCGCGCGGGAGCTGTGGGGATGGGCGCGGGCAAAGTTCCGCCTTTCCTGGTGCCTGACGCACCGCGCTGCGAAGCGCTCGCCCAAGCCGCAGCTGTCTTTGCTTGTTTTTGTGTGCTGGATTATCCTGGCGTTGACCGGAATCGGTTATCATTTGATTTGGTATGCAAGATACGGAAGCCTACGCACAGTTTCCCTTTTGGGATTTCTAGCGGCAGCAGGTTTTGGACTTCTTTGCTTATGGAAGTACGGCACTGATTTGGAGCATTTCAAAGTCCAGCTGGACAATTTTCAGCAGGGAAAGCCGATTGTGGTTGGAGACGGCGCTTTCGCCCGGACGGAAGCCCAGCTTCTGGAGGTCCAGGCCCAGCATGAGGAAGCGGTCCGTACCGCCGTTACCAGCGAACGGTTCAAGGTGGAGCTGATTTCCAATGTTTCCCACGATCTGCGTACTCCCTTGACTGCCATTCTCGGCTACAGTGAACTCCTGCAAAAGGAAAACCTGTCGCCGGAGGGCAGGGAGCAGCTTCGCCGTCTGCACCAAAAGGCGGGCTATATGGGCGATCTCGTGGAAGCCCTGTTTGAGCTGACCAAGGTTTCCAGCGGCATCATCGAAGCGAAGAAAGAGAAAATTGACCTTATCCGCCTGCTGGAACAGACCGTCGGCCTGTTTGACGATGAACTGAAGCAGGCGGGGCTGTCCGTCCGGCGCGGTTACCCCGCCGATTCCATTCCCGTTGTAACGGACGGAGGGAGGCTCCACCAGGTATTTGCCAACCTCCTGGGCAATGCCATCAAATACGCCCTTGCAGGCACCCGGATCTATCTGGAAGTCAAGGAATCGAAATACAGTTACCTTATTCGCATGGTGAACACAGCCTCCTACGAGATGGATTTTAAGCCGGAGGAAATCATGCAGCGCTTCGCCCGGGGCGACAAAGCCCGGTCAACAAAAGGCAGCGGCCTGGGGCTTGCCATTGCCCAGACCTATACGGAATCCGTGGGCGGCAAATTCCATGTAGCTGTAGATGGCGACCAATTCAGCGCCATTGTGGAGCTTCCCAAAACGGAAAGAAACTTGTAGGAATTATACCGATCTTATGAAAGGCATCCCCTGTACCATAGATGTGTGATATGATTATACCATCTAACCAACTTTAATATGTCGAATAGTTTACAAAACTTGAATTTCATAGGAGATAGTATATGAACAGAAAACAGTTTTTTGAAATAATTATGGATATTTGTGATTGGGACGCAATGGGCGATGACGAAAAGGTGTTGAGTCCCTTGATAGCGTATTTGTCGCAACAGCCAGACGAAACTATATTTTCTTTTGATGAGATTATGGCAGAGTTGCTATTTGAATTGGATACAAAAAAGAACTTCAAGAGAGCTCGCAGATACTATACCCACTCGGATGATAGCTTTCTGTATTCTCGGTGCTGTGCATTGATTAACGGCGAGGAGTACTATGAGAAAGCGAAAGCTGGCAAAGTTAGTGACCTATGGCAAATGGAATTTGAGGCCATTTTGGGTGTTCCTATGTGTGCGTGGGGAAAAAAGCACGGGGAAGATTCTAGCAACTATCCGTATTTGACTGCAAAGTCCTATGAAACAGGAAGCAATGTCGATGGATGGAAATAGCGAAAAATTCCAATCCTTGCTATCGGCTTTAGTAAGCACACTGACATATTGGAATTTGGCGCACTGGCGCGAAGCGCAATCGCTTCCCCCGGGGGGAAGCTGTCGAGCGCAGCGAGACTGATGAGGAACGGCGAAACAGAGCGATTTTCCATGCGGTTCGTAAAAAAGTACGATTTGAAAAGCTGTACGTTCTTATTTGCCTGCGTCCCATATCAGAAAATGTCGCCGTTCCTCATCCGCCCCTGCGGGGCACCTTCCCCCCGGGGGAAGGTATTGGCCCGCCAATTTACAATTTCACGATCAGCTTATTAAAGCCGATAACCTAAATTCCAATTTGACAAATTGTGGAGCTGCCCGAAACTGAAAGAAACTTGTAAGAATTCTGTCGGCTCTTTTGAAAGACACCCCCTGTACCATGTTAGGTAACAGGGGGTGCTGTTATGCTTAGACAAAAATCTCTGCCTCTGCAAAAGAGAAATGCTTCTGAATTTGTTCGTCAAATAATCCTTTCCTGGCTCCTTGCGGTGGCGCTGGAATACCTGTGCCTGCCGGGTTCGCTGCGGGGCCTTGAAACGATGGACGGACTGGCGCAGATGTCTTTCGTCCGGGTTATTGCGGTAGCCTGCGGATGTTCTGTTCTATTGACCGGAATTTCCCGCTTGGCAGACACTGCCTGGGCTGAGCGCTGGGCCATGGTTGGCGTTTTCTGCATCCTGTCCGCTGCCGCTCTGCGGGCATCTTTTACCTGGGCATTTCTTGCCGTTTGTGTGCTGCTCCTGGCAGTTCTTATTGGATACGGCATCTGGGGCTGGGACAGCAGTCCGGAGCCTGTCCCCCAGCCAAAGAAAGCGCGCAAAATCTGGCTGTGGATTACTGTAGGCTTGTCGGGGGGATTCTTCTTGTTCGTCAGCGCCTGGACAGTGGGGCGGGTTTACAGCTTCCGTACGCCGACCTTTGATTTTGGCATCTTCTGCCAGATGTTTTACAATATGAGAAAATCCGGCCTGCCCATGACCACGGTGGAGCGGGACGGGTTACTCTCCCACTTTGCCGTCCACGTGTCGCCGGTCTACTATCTAATGCTGCCTTTCTACGCTCTGCTTCCTACTCCTGCCACCTTGCAGGTGCTTCAAGCTGCGGTGATTACATCGGCAGTGATCCCACTTTGGAAAATCGGAAAGCACCACGGTCTGAACGGTCCGCAGCGCACACTGGTCTGCGCAATGCTTCTATTGTACCCGGCGTTCTCCGGCGGCACCGGCTATGACATTCACGAAAACTGCTTCCTCACACCTTTCATCCTGTGGCTGCTCTACGGCATCGACAAAAAGAACAGGGCTGTCACCTGGGCTGCCGCAATCCTGACACTGACAGTCAAGGAGGATGCAGCCGTTTATGTAGCTGTCATTGCCCTGTGGCTCATCGTCAAAACGGCGATACGGTTCCGGAGACCGGATATGGGGGATCTCGCAACAGGTATCACAATGCTTGCCGTTTCCCTCGGTTGGTTTTTCCTGGTCACAGGATACCTGACGAGAAGCGGGGACGGGGTGATGACTTATCGATATAGCAACTTCCTGTATGACGGTTCGTCCTCACTGCTGACCGTGATCAAATCGGTGATTCTGAATCCAATGAAAGCGGTCTATGAATGCGCAGACCCAGAAAAGCTGCAATTTATTGCCCTGACCCTGCTGCCGCTTCTGGGACTGCCGCTTCTCACAAGACGGTATGAACGCTTCATTTTGCTGATTCCCTACATCCTGGTAAATCTCATGTCCGACTATTCCTACCAGCACAATATTTTCTTCCAGTACTCCTTTGGTTCCGCTGCGTTTCTGGTGTATCCGACTGCGGTGAATTTGGCGGATATAAAGGTGGACTGGCAGCGGGTAACCGTTCTTGCCGCCGCTGCTGCCGTCAGCCTGGTCTGCTTCTGCAAGGCCGTAGTTCCAAAGGCAATTTCCTATCCGGTACAGGCTGTCCGGTATTATGATTACTATCAGAATATCCGGGATACCCTGTCAGAAATTCCGGAGGGCGCTTCCGTGACCGCTACAACATTCTATACTTCTTTCCTATCTCAGCGGGAAACCCTGTACGATGTGCGGTATTCTTCCCCCCAGCACCTGCTGGAAACCCAGTATGTGGTTTTGCATGTATCCGCTGATGACGATTACAGACAGTATGCCCAGGGCGGAGAGAACGACGGTTTTGTGAACCTGGTAAGGCTTCTGGAGGAAAACGGCTATGTGCCATTTCAGTCAATTGAGAACGTTCTTGTGATCTACCGTAAGGAATAGACGCTCCCTCTGCCTGCAAAACATCCCCCCGCTCTTAACGCAATGACCTTGCATGCAAGCCGGGGAAAGATTTGACCCATGCGGGTAAGAATGCAATTGAAAAAATTCCGATATTATGCGGCCGGTTAATTGCTTTTTGGAAGTCCATGCTGTATGATATTTTTATCGAAGCGTGCGGGTCCTGCTCCGGGTACGGATGAAAGCCACAGCAAGCAAGAGGCGCCGTTCAGGGTTTTCCCGGCTTTACAAACCCATCGTTCGCTTATATAATAAGGCAGCGATCCATTGCTGAAACAGGCGGAAAAGACACAAAAAATGCTCCGTCCTTTGACGGGGCTTTGAAAGGACATATCTTATGCATAAGAAATGCAGCAATTGCGGCGCGGAGCTGCCGGAGGGTGCATCTTTCTGCCCCCAATGCGCCCAAAGCCAGGTGGAGAAAACAGAAGTGAAACCTCCGCGCCCGTGGCGGAAAAAGCTATTGATCGGGGCGGGCATCGGGGCTTTTCTGGTGCTTGCGGTGCTTGCCTGCATCGTTATCCATCGCCCACAAACCTATGAGGGCGTTGCCAGGGTGATCTACACCGACGCTGACGGAGAATATGAGATTCTGGTAAGCAGCATTTCCAGCGATCTTGCCAACCGGGTACCGGAAGAGAAACGGAGCATCAGCTTATCCACTGACGAATACTCCTGTCTCCCGGCGCTGCTGGGTGTTTTCCAAAACGGCGTACTGGTGGAGACCGAGAACTTCTTTTCCAAGGTGGAAAGCTGCGCTTTGGAGGCGTTTCCCAATGAGAACGGCGCTTTGCAGATTTCCAGCCCGATTTACGACACAGTTTATTCTCCCGCGGCCCGGGAATGTGATGTAATTTTTACCGGAGCCAGCGGGACGAACGAGCTTGTCTGGACGCTGAGAATGAAAAACGGCGATACCATCCGTGTAAAGCAAACCTTTGAAGTGATTCCATTGTATCACCAGGTTTTCACGACGGAGGACGCGCCCATGGACACCATGGAGGACCTGAGAGCTCTGCTGGACCGGATCAACCGGGAGGTCCCGGCGCAGACCATTGTGGACATCTATCTGCCGCCGGTCACCTATACGGGCGATCTGATGCTGGTCACGAGAGCTGTGAACCTCTACGGCTCCTGTGATGGCAGCGGACGCACTGTTTTTGCCGGGTCGCTGACCATCCGCACGGATATACCCTCCAAAGTGGACCTGCATGACCTGGACTTTGTGGGCAGCGGGGGCACCGGCCTTTCTTCCACGGCATCTGCCATGATTGTCGGCTGCTCCTTTTCCGGTTGGGACATTGGCGCATTGGTCAGCGATGGCGGCATGATCGGCGTGGAGAACTGTGTGTTCCGGAATAACGGCATCGGTTTCCGGTACGATACTGCCAATTACTCGTTCTTTAATACCGGGTTCCCGGACTGTACCATCCAGGACAACGGCATCGGCGTGCAGTTTTCCCGTCTGCCGGGAACGATGCCGCTGGATTTCGCGTTCACCGTCTTTTCCGGCAATGAAGTGGATATTGACAATCCCATTGGGTATCCCATGGACCTGTCCAAGGCGATATTCGAGTAAGACAGGAATTCAGGCTATCGGCTGCTCAAAACTGATAGTCTGAACAGAAGTGATTCCTCTTCAAAGCAAGGGGACTCTCCCACGAGCCAAAGAAGTGTCCACCGGACACTTCTTTGCCCGGCCTGCGGCCGGGCCGCTCTTTCACGTCCCTGCCGGCGTACCAAAAAACGGGTTATCCCGTATGGGATAACCCGTTTTTTGGTACGCCAGAAGGGACTCGATACATTATGGTGTCGGCGTCGTCGAGCCGCCGCCGAGCAAGTGTCCACCGGACACTTGCATTTTATCGTTCGAGTCCCAAGTATAAAAATAATCCGAACCCCTCTCCTACTGAGATAAGGTTCGGATTATCTTGCCTTGGTACGCCAGAAGGGACTCGAACCCCCAACCCTCGGAACCGGAATCCGATGCTCTATCCATTGAGCCACTGGCGCATTTCTGATAGCCTGAGTATTATAGCAGGGTTTTCCGGATTTGTAAAGAGGAAAGACTGAAAAAATTTTTCTCTGCCCCGGGAAAGTCCCGGGCAGAGGGGCGGAGCAGGGCTCCGGCGGGATTACTCTTTCGGAAAATCTTCCAGATCCAGATCCACATAGGGATAGACCCGCTGCCAGCCGTTTTCGCCTTTTTGGAGGCTGCTGCGGTGGGAGGACAGGAGCCGGACGATCTGGTATACGTCCACCCAGATCTCGCTGTTGCATTCTTTCTGGCTTTCGTCAAATACCAGTTCCATACCAAAATGGAGGTGGACGGTTTCAATGTTATTGGTGTTCTCCTTGTCGGAGTAGCCGGTGCGGCCCATGAAGCCGATGAGATCCCCGGCGCTGACCGTATCGCCTACCGCAAGTCCCGGTGCAAAGGGCGCATCCTTTTTCAGGTGGGCATAATAGTAATACCGGCGGCTGTCAAAGGAGCGGATGCCGATCCGCCAGCCGCCGTACCGGTTCCAGCCCATGGCCTCCACTACGCCGCCCTCCACCGCCACAATGGGCGTGCCCAGGGAGCCCATGAGGTCGTTGCCCAGGTGCTTCCGGCGGAAGCCGAAAGAGCGCCCCACGCCGAAGTCGTCGCAGTGGCTGTAGCCATACCCGGCGGCGATGGGGGAGAAGGCTTTCAGACCGTAACAGGGGACAAGTGCCCCATCCTTTTCGATGGCGTAGCTTCCTACCAGTCCGCCCAGCACGGCGGAATAGGCTTCATAATAATAGGCATAGTATTTGTACAGCGAACCCAGCAGCTCTTCCGGCGATTTGTCCCCCTGCAGGTCCTTGGCTGCCTGCCTGACGGAAGCAAGGCCGCAGCTTCCGCCGGTGCGGCAGGCGGCCAGGGCCAGAATCTCAATCCAGCCGGTATGCTTTTCCTGGTCCAGCGTGGCAATGTCCTGATTTAAAGCGTACTCCATGGCTTCCTTGGATACCTTAAAATCCACCCACTTTATGGGCTCCGCGCTGGCGGGCAGCACCAACAGAGAAAGCAGCAGAAAGCACGCAAAAACCCGTTTCATATCCTCACCTCTTGGATTTAGGATATGAAACGGGTCGGTTTTTATACGCCGGAATTAGCCCAGATCCCGGACAATCTCCTCCGCGATCCGGTAGATGTCTTCCATGGTGGAGAGGCTTGAGATCTGATTTTTGAAGAAACCGCTGTGAGGAACACCCTTTAAGTACCAGGCAAAGTGTTTTCTGGCTTCCAGGCACGCAATGTGCTCCCCGTGATCCTGTTCTGCCAGCCGGAACTGTTCCACCGCCACGGCAACCCGGTCCTTGAGTACGGGACGCTTGGGGATTTCCTCCCCCCGGAGGGCGGCGGCGATCTCCTGAAATACCCAGGGATCCCCAAAGCTGGACCGTCCCACCATCAGGCCGTCCGCTCCGGTGCGGTTCAGGCACCGCAGGGCGGTTTCCGCTCCGGTGATGTCCCCGTTGGCAATGACGGGAATGGACACCGCTTCCTTGACTTTCCGGATCTCGTCCCAGTCGGCCACCCCGGAGTAGAGCATGCTTCGGGTCCGCCCGTGGACCGTAATCATGGCGGCGCCGTTATCTTCCAGCCGCTTTGCCAGCTCCGGTGCATTGATGCTGCCCCTGTCCCAGCCTAAGCGGCACTTTACCGTCACCGGAACGCTCACCGCCCGGCTGACGGCCGAAACGATTTTCCCCGCCAGCTCCGGGGTGCGCATCAAACCGCAGCCGTCGCCGTTGTTTGCGACTTTCGGCATAGGACAGCCCATATTAATATCCAGAAAATCGCAGCCGGAGATTTCCAGGGCCAGTTGGGCTGCCTCCGCCATCACATCCGGATCGTTTCCGAAAATCTGGGCGCCGCAGATGCTGCCGCCGTTTTTCCGCAGCAGGGCGGCGCTTTTTTTGTCCCGATACTGGAGAGCCCGGGAGGAGACCATTTCCGTCACGGTGACGTTGGCACCCAGCCCGGCACAGACTGTCCGGAACGCGTAGTCCGTTACCCCCGCCATGGGAGCCAGAAACAGGGGATGGTCAATGGATAATTTGCCAAGCTTCATAGTGTTTCTCTTTCTATAAATGTTCTTTATCCGCCCAGCAGGGCAGTAACCAGCCAGACAAGGCCGGTGATTGTCGCGCCGCCGGCAGCCCAGACTGCGCCGTAAAGGTAAAATTTCCGTTTCCCCGCAGGCCTCCCGCCCCGGATCGCCTGCTCGGCCTCCTTCATCAGGGCCTCGTCGGTGATGCCCTCTTTCACGGCCTCGTCTTTCAGAATGAAAATCGCCTGTTCAAACAGCTTGGGATCGGGGGCGTGCACCACGATCACCTGCCGGGAAATACCTTTTACCATTTTTTTCCGCCTCCTTATGTGGGAAGTATTCCCAGGAGGCGGATGGGTTATTCATCATCCCTGGGCCGCTTGTACCGCCCGGTGGGTTCCCACTCCGGCAGAGGAAAGCGCTGCATGGCGCCGAATACCCGCTCCTTGAGGTCTGGGTAGGTCTGGCTCAGGGTATACACCAGCTCCTTGATTTCCTCCCGCTTGGTGTGCTTGTCTGCGGGGCAGCGGTTTTGAAGTATAGGCAGGTGCGAATTCCGGGCGAAATTGTCCACGGTTTTCTCGTGGATGTACAGCATGGGCCGGATCTGGGTGATTCCCGTCCGGTCCAGCTTCGTCACCGGCTGAAAGCAGCTGATCCGCCCCTCGTAAAGCAGGGACATGAGGAATGTCTCCACCGCGTCGTCATAGTGGTGGCCCAGGGCAAGCTTTGAAAGATTCCGGTCCAGCAGTGCCTGGTTCAGGGCCCCACGGCGCATTTTGGCGCACATAGAGCAGGGATTTTTCTCTTTCCGGTAGTCAAAGATAATGGGCCCGATTTCGGTTTTTACGATGGTGTAGGGTACATCCAGCTCCCGGCACAGGGTTTCGATGCCGGAATAGTCCATTCCCAGACCCATATCGATGGTGATTGCCTCCAGATGAAAGGAAACATACTTTTTAAGCTCTGCCAGCAGGACCAGAAGCACCAGGGAATCCTTGCCCCCGGAGACGCCCACACCCACCCGGTCCCCGGGCTCAATCATGTGGTAATCCTCCGCGCACCGGCGCAGAAGACCGGTCAGACGCTGAATCATAACAAATCAACTCCAAAATAGAAAGTGAGCATTTGAAAGCATTTGGAAGAAAAACAGAGTAAACAAGAGCAAATGCCGGATTTTATAAAATTCGCGAAAAAAGAAGTTGACATTCTTCCGGGAATATGATATAAAAATCTGGCGATTTGAAGACATTGTACTTCAAACAAAGGAAAAAGTCAAAATAATTTAACCTAATTGGAGGAACGAATATGTCCACTACCCTCGCTAAGAAGGAGACCGTGGAGCGCAAGTGGTATGTCCTCGATGCCGCCGGAAAGCCCCTGGGCCGTACCGCCGTCATCGCTGCCAACCTGCTGCGCGGCAAGCACAAGGTCGACTTCACCCCGAACGTTGACTGCGGCGACAATGTCATTATCATCAACACCGACAAGGCTGTCCTCACCGGCAAGAAGCTGGACAACAAGTCCTACTACCGTGTGTCCGGCTGGATCGGCGGCCTGAAAGAGACCAAGGCCCGCACCATGATGGAGAACCGCTCCGACTACGCCATGGAAGTCGCTGTGAAGGGCATGCTGCCCAAGAACTCCCTGGGCCGCAGCTGCTTCTCCCGCCTGCACCTGTACAAGGGCGCTGAGCATCCCCATGCTGCCCAGAAGCCTGAAGCTTGGACTTTGGACTGATTTTGGAGGTAACATAGTATGTACGAGAGCAAGAAGAAGTATTTTTACGGTACCGGCCGCCGGAAGTCCAGCGTGGCCCGGGTCCGTGTATATGAGAACGGCACCGGCTCCATCATCATTAACGGCCGGGACATCGACGAGTACTTCGGTCTCGAGACCCTGAAGCTGATCGTCCGTCAGCCCATGGCTACCACCGATACTCTGGGTAAGGTGGACGTGGTGGTGAGCGTTGCCGGCGGCGGCGTGTCCGGCCAGGCCGGCGCCATCCGTCACGGCATTTCCCGTGCTCTGGTGGTTATGAACCCCGAGAACCGTCCCGCGCTGAAAGCCGCCGGCTTCATGACCCGCGACCCCAGAATGAAGGAAAGAAAGAAGTACGGCTTGAAGGCAGCCCGTCGCGCTCCGCAGTTCAGCAAGAGATAATCAGCTGGATTTTTACAATCGAAAATGCTCAAAAACCCCGGAAAATCAAGGTTTTCCGGGGTTTTCCTGTATCTATAGCTTTGATTCTGTTTGGTTGATTTTCGCCGGATTTGATCCGTCCTAATATAGTTTATCATATTTGCACATTGGTAAATCTGGTGATGCTCGGGTAGAATAACCACAGTGCAATACCCACAAAAGCATATATATAAGGGGCTTTATACATTAAGGAAAGAAACGCCATGGCTACATCTTCGTACACTGGAACACTCGGAAAATATGCTGATACGTTTCCACTTCCAATAGTGATTTGGCATAAAATGTACATGCACCAACAAATATACGGAAGAACAACAATCAAGTTAACACCTAAGGCACAAAGCGTAACAATTCTACCCGCTTTTTGAACCGCTTTTTTGGGTCGTATGATACCCAAAAAGCAGTCAAGGCTTTGTAATAGGACTGCACCAAGAAGCACATTGCAAAACGGCACAAGGACAAGTCGAATCACAACATTCGGCATAACAACCAGCTCATTCAGTCTCAAATCATAAGTATATAAATGAAGAATGTATGTAAGTATCGATATCGCAACAAAAATGGCAGCAGAAATTACGGTACTTTTAAAACTATCTTTTTTTCTAGGTGACACAGGTTTTCCGTATAGCAGCCACGTCAATTCAACGTCCAATTCCGTAGCGATTTTTTGTAATGTATCAATATCCGGATAGGATTTCCCCGTTTCCCGCACTTAAAGATATTGGTTATGTATGAGTGCCTACGCCTATTTG
>CAZVDH010000013.1:0-28086 GCA_964625595.1 uncultured Oscillospiraceae bacterium
TTCCAATACAGTACTTCAAATTTTGATCTATTTCCTTAACTTAATGACATTGGTCCGCAGACTGGTTCGGAATGACAGTGTTGTTCGGGGCGCGCGCTCCTCTCTGCAAATTCCAATTTTCCGCACTGCTGGGTTAAGATAAGCCCATTTGTTTATTCTCCGGTCACATCGATCTGGCAGCAGCCCATGGTGGCAAGGGCCGCCTGATGGGTCGCGGGGGACACCCCTGCGCAGCACCGGGCATCCACCGTGATCTTCGCGTTGGGGTAGGCCGCCCGGAGAATCAGGGCGTTGGACACCACACAGATGTCCGTACACAGGCCAACGATCTCTATTTCAAGGGCTTCCCCGGGATAGCTTTCCCCCAGAATACAGGGCACATCAAAGGAACCAAAAGTGTTCTTCAGCACCTTTGTATAGGGCTTTCCCTCCAGAGCCTTTTGGACCTCCCCGTCCAGAGCGTGACCGGGCGTGCCCTCGATGCAGTGGACCACCGGAAGCTTTTTCCCCTCCAGAGTCTCCATGTAGTTATCATAGTGGGTGTCATAGGTCACGATGATCCCATCCCCGTCAAAGGTCCGGATCTTCTGTGCCACATTGGGAACAATGGCGGCAGCCTCCTTGGAGCCCAGGGCGCCGTCCACAAAGTCTTTCTGCATATCCACAACAACCAGTACTTTTTTCATGATTCTCTTCCTTTCCTGTTTCCTTTTTTATATCCTGCCCGCAGCATCTTCTTCCGGAATCAGCCGCTTTTCATACATGACTTCCTCCGCCCCATAGGCGGTCTGGGTATTTCCGGTGAGAGAAAAGCCGTGCTTTTCGTAAAAGCGTCTTGCCCGGCCGTTTTCCGCAAACACCCACAGGATCACCCGGTGAAAGCCCGCCCGGGTCATTTCTCCCAACGCCCGTTCCAGCATGGCGGAGCCAAAGCCCCGGCCCCACATATTCGGCAGGCTGTGAATGCAGATTAGCTCTGCCGTGTCGTCTCCCAAGTCAAACCGGTTCTTACTCCAGGCGATAATGCCGTGGGGCCCGCCGTCAACTGATTCCAGCGCCACCCGGATTTCCGGTTTCTCCAGGACCCGGGCGTACATTTCCTCCGCTTTTTGACAGTCCGTCAGCCGGGCCAGGGTATCGGCAGGGATCATATCCCGGAATGCCGCTTTCCACGACTGGGTCTGAATGAACGCCAGCACCTTTTCGTCTCCGGAAACCGCTTTCCGGATGGTGACGGTGAGAACCCCCGTCCCGGACTGCCCCTCCGGTTTCCAGGCGGCGGTCAGCTGCCGGGTCAGCACATTGGAAACGACCCGTTTCTGCTCGCCCAATTCCGCAAAGAACATCTCGTAGTTTTCAAAGAAACGAAAGCCGCATTTTTCTATGGTTTTCCGGGAGGCAGTGTTTTCCAAAAAGAAATCCGCGAAAATACAGTCGAACCGTTCCAGCAAAAACGCATCCATGGTCAGCAGAGTTTCCGTTCCGAAGCCCCGGCGGCAGTAGTCCCTTCCTATAAGGAAGCCGATCCCGACACACTGCTTGTCTTTCAGCGCCGGATCGTCCGTCCTGTATTTATGCACATGGTAGTAGCCGATGCACCTGTCTTCCAGCAGAATGGCCACGGCGGTATTGTATTGTGTCAGGTCATTCCAGAAACGCGCAAATGCTTCCTCCGTCTGCACAGGAGGAAAGCCTGCCGGGCATGTGGTCTCCGTTTCCTGTAAAATGGGATAGAGAAAGGGCTTGTCCTCCTGCCGGAGCAGGCGAAAGGTCAGATTCTGAGAATGGAGGGTTCTGTTTTCCATACCGATCATCGCCGTTTTCCTCCCTGCAGTCGTTTACCGTCATTATAGTAAATGGGCAGGAACTCGTCAACCGCTTTTTCGGCGCACCGAAGTTCTTTTTCAAAGGGAAACGGGGCAGTACCCAGCAGGCACTGCCCCGTTTTGTTTTAACTCAAAACAGGTTTATTTCGCGGCAAGACGGCGGGCCTTGGCTTCCATCTTGTTTCTCACAACGTCCAGGGTAACGGCAGCCACGATCACAGCACCGATGACCACATACTGCAGTGCCTTGGGCGCCTGCATGGAGTTCAGGCCGTTGCGGATGGTGGCCATCAGCAGAGCGCCGATCAGGGTGCCCCAGATGGTGCCTTTGCCGCCGGAGAAGGACGCGCCGCCGATGATACAGGCAGCGATTGCCTCGGTATCAAAGGTAGCGCCCTCAGTGGGAGAGGCGGTGCCGATACGGCCGCACAGGACGATGCCCGCAAGACCGCACATAAAGCCGGAGAGGGTGTACACAAAGGTCAGCACATTCTTGCTGCGGATGCCGGACAGCCGGGCCGCCTCGGGGTTGCCTCCCACGCAGTAGATCTGACGGCCCAGGGCAGTCTTGTTCAGGAACACATGGAAGCAGCAGTAAACGATCAGCACCAGCAGGAAGCTCACCGGGAAGCCGAATCCGAACAGGGTCTTGTCGCCCAGGAACAGAACGGCATCAATGTTCTTGTTGGTGAGGCCGATGGGCGTGGATGAGGTAATCAGCAGGGCAATGCCCCAAATCATGTTCTTCATGCCCAGGGTGGACACAAAAGGATGGGGCAGCTCCAACCGGGTAAGCAGTGTGCCGTTGACAAAGCCCACCAGGGTGGAAGCCAGAACGCCGCCCAGGATCAGGGCAACGGGATTCGTAATGCCGAACCTCTGGACCAGAACGCCCACAACGCAGGAGCACAGGACGGTATTGTAGCCCACGGACAGGTCGATACCGCCGGTGATCAGGCAGATCAGCATACCGGAGGCAATCAGGCAGTTAATGGACGCCTGCTTCAGCAGGATCATCAGATTGCCGACGGTCAGGAAGCTGTTGGACGCTATGCCGAAGAAGATAAGCAGGATGGCAAGGGCCAGCAGCGTGCCCATTTTGGAAAGAACGGTCGATAAGGAGCTTTTCTTTCCGTTGGCTTTTATTTCCGCAGTCTTATTCATCTAATTTTCCTCCCCAAGCGGCTTTCATGATGGATTCCTGATTGAAATATTTGCTGTCACGTTCCACGGTTGCCATGACCCGGCCTTCCCGCATAACCACCACGGTGTCCGACATAGCCAGGATTTCCGGCAGCTCGGAGGAGACCATGATAACGCATTTTCCCGCCTTGACCAGGGCGTTCATGACATTATAGACCTCGATCTTCGCGCCGACGTCAATGCCGCGGGTCGGTTCATCAAAAATAAAAATCTCGGAATCGGAGTTCAGCCATTTGCCGATAACCACTTTCTGCTGGTTGCCGCCGGAAAGCTGGCTGACCACCTCCGCGGTAGTGGGTGTCTTGATCCGCAGATCCTTGATATTCTGCTGGCTGGTTTCCTCGATCCTATGGTGGTCCAGCAGGAAGCGCTTCTTAAAGCCTTTCATGTTGGCAAGGATCAGGTTTGTATTCACCGCCTGGGAAAGCACCAGACCCTGGCCTTTCCGGTCCTCGGTCAGGAACGCGATCTTCTTGCGGATGGCGTCCTTGGGAGAGCGGATTTTCACCTTGGTGCCCCGGACATAAATTTCCCCGCTGTCTAACGGGTCCGCGCCGAAGAGAGCCCGCATGGTCTCCGTACGGCCCGCGCCCACAAGGCCCGCGAAGCCCAGTATCTGGCCGGAATACGCCTGAAAGCTTACATCGTAAAGCACACCGGCGCTGCACAGGTTTCTGGCTTCCAGGAACACCTCGCCCTTGGTGCCGAATTCCTTGGGGTAGAGGTTGGCAAGGGACCGGCCCACCATGGCCTGAATCAGGGTTTCGTTGGTGAAATTACAGGTATCATCCGTACAGATATGCTCGCCGTCCCGGATGACGGTGACCCGGTCGCACAGCTCGAACAGCTCCTCCAGCTTGTGGGAAACAAACAGAATGGCGATCCCCTTTTCTTTCAGGGTTCGCACGGTTTCCATCAGCTGCTCCACTTCCCGCTCGCCGAGGGACGAGGTGGGCTCGTCCATGATAATGAGTTTGGCGTTCAGGGAAAGGGCTTTCGCGATTTCCACCATCTGCTGCAGGCCCATGCCCAGCTTGCCGGCTTCCGTATGGACATCCACCTCGGGATGGCCCAGAGCATCCAGCGCCATCCGGGCTTCGGAATCCATCTGCTCGTAGTCCAGAAGTCCGTTCTTTTTCTTGATTGTATGGCCCATAAAGATGTTGTCCGTCACAGACAACAGCTTTACTATATTCAATTCCTGATAAACGCAGGCAATGCCTGCTTCCCGCGAATCAATGGGGGAAGCAAACTTTTTAGGCTCCCCACGAACATAAATTTCTCCCTCATCCGGCTTATGCACGCCGGTGAGGACCTTGATAAGCGTGGATTTCCCCGCGCCGTTCTCGCCGATCAGTCCGTGGATCTCACCGGGACGGATGGCGATGGACATATTGCGCAGAGCCACGACACCGGGGAATTTCTTGGTGATCCCCCGCAGCTCAACAATGTATTCGCTCTGGCTCATCCTGCTTCCTCGCTTCCCTTCCATCGGACGGTCAACACCGTCCGCAGTTATACCATCGGAGGGCAGGAAGAACCCTGCCCTCCGGCGATAGATGCGTACTAACTATGTATCAGCCCGCGTTCTCCTTGGTGATCAACTTGGCAGCGACAGAGATACCGGCCTCAACGGCGTTGCCCTGGGCGGCCTCATAAGCGGCTTTCACAGCCTGGTAGCCCATGTCGTAGGGCTGCTGGGCGACGGTACCGGCCAGATTGCCGGCCTTGATCTCGTCGATGGCGGACTGGTTGCCGTCGAAGCCGATGATCATGATGTCGGTGCGACCGGCAGCCTTGCAGGCCTGCAGGGCGCCCAGCGCGGAGTCATCATTGTGGCAGCAGACAGCCTGCACTTCGGGGTTGGAGCCCAGGATGGCTTCCATGGCCTGCTGGGCACCGGAGGTGGTGTTGTCACCGGACATCTCAACGATGACGGAGGCACCGCCGGCTTCCAGGCCCTTCTTGTAGCCGGAACGGCGCATGTTGGAGGTGTTCTCACCTTCCTGGCCGTAGATGATGGCGACCTTGGCGCCGGGGATCTGCTCGGCAACGTAAGTACCGCCGATGGCAGCGGCATCTTCGTTATAGGTGCCGACGAAAGCGGTCTTGCCCTCCAGGTCCGCATCGGTATCCACGAAAACAACGGGAATCTTCTTGTCAACCGCGGCTTTCAGCTTCGCGGCGGCAGCGGTGCCGTCGTTGGGGGCGCAGACGATGGCGGAAATGCCGGAAGCGATCTGCTGCTCAATGATGGTGCACTGCTCGTCAATATCCGCCTCGGTCTGTGCGCCGAGAACAGCGACCTCAATGCCCAGGTCCTTGGCGGCGGCGTCGCAGCCGTCCTTGACCTTGCCCCAATACTCGGAGTTCAGCGTCTTCAGAACCACAGCGATCTTAACCTTGCCGTCATCTTTCTTGCCGCAGCCGGCGAACATGCACGCTACCATGGTGATTGCCAGAACAATTGCGATGATTCTTTTCATTTTTGACACTCCTTTTCGTTTTTCACCTTGCTCGGTGATATGCAATTTAAATGCATCTATTGCAATCAAATTACAATAGTAGTATAGAACAATTGCACAAAAAAGTCAAGTAAAAAACATCTATTTTTAGTGATTTGTTTAGCATGCACAACCCAGACCTGTAAAAATTGGCAGTGTTTCCAAAATATCGGAATCTCGGTAAATTTCAAGTAAATTCTTTGTAAAATAAATAAAATATTATAGAGTTATCAGTAACTATTTATCGGGAATGCGAAAAAATTGGTATATTTGCATGAAGTTTCCGTATAGTTTCGAAACATTCCCGTTCAGAGTGGTTTTCAAAAAATTCCAACTTTTTTGACTGTTCTCCGGAAATTGCCGAAAAATTTGCGTAATCCCCTGGGAAATTCTCCAAAATGAAAAGTATACGAATAAATTACATATTTATACATTTTCCGACTTCTTTCCTTTTGTTTTCCGCGGGCGGGAAAACCAGCCGGGCCGCCTCGCCGCGTGTTTTGATGGAAAACGGCGGCGAAGACCAGCCCGGCAGAGCCAAAGCCGGAAAAAACTGCCCGGTCCGCCATCGCTGACAGTAGCTTTTTTCCGCCGGTGTGCTATAATAAGGCAAAAGCCTGCTCCCCTGGAGCAGGCAAGCGCCCGGTTCCCCGGGCCATAAAAAGCAGAAAGGCAAGGAACTTACATTATGGCGTGTACAACAATTCTGGTGGGCAAAAAAGCAAGCTTTGACGGCTCCACAATGATCGCCCGGAACGACGACGGATTCTTCGATGAAAAAAGGCTGACGGTGGTGCTGCCCAAGGATCAGCCAAGAAAATACAAGTGCAAGATCAGCCATCTGGAAATCACGCTTCCGGATGACCCTCTGCGCTATACCTCCACCCCCAGTGTGGATCTGTCCAAGGGCATCTGGGCCGCCAACGGCATCAACGCCGCCAACGTCGCCATGACCGCAACAGAGACCATCACCACCAATCCCCGGGTCCTCTGCGCCGACCCCTTTGTGCGCTTCCAGCCCCGGAAGACTGCCCGGGGAAAGGACATCCCCGGCGGCATCGGCGAGGAAGACCTGGTCTGCATCGTTCTGCCCTATATCCGCAGCGCCAGGGAGGGCGTGGAGCGGCTGGGCATGCTTTTGGAACAGTACGGCACCTACGAACCCAACGGCATCGCTTTTTCCGACAAGGACGAAATCTGGTGGATGGAAACCATCGGCGGCCATCACTGGATCGCCTGCCGGGTGCCCGATGACCGGTATGTCATCATGCCCAACCAGTTCGGTCTGGATCATTTCGACTTTGACGACGCTTTCGGGGAGAAGAAAAACTTTCTCTGCTCTGCCGATCTGCGGGAGTTTATCCGGGACAACCACCTGGACCTGAACTTGGACGGCAGCTTCAACCCCAGGCTGGCTTTCGGCTCCCACAGTGACGCCGACCATGTGTACAACACCCCCCGGGCCTGGTTCATGGGCCGCTACTTCAATCCCAGGACCATCCGCTGGGACGGCCCCCAGGCGGAATTTACCCCCGAAAGCGACGACATTCCCTGGTCCCTGGTTCCCGAGAGCAAAATCACGGTGGAAGACGTAAAGTACATCCTGTCTTCCTACTACCAGGGCACCCCCTACAATCCCTACGGCAAGGCCTCCCCGGAAACAAAAGCCAAATACCGCCCCATCGGCATCAGCCGCACCGGGGTCATGGCAATTTTGCAGCTTCGGGGGTACATGCCCGACGAGATCTCTGCTCTGGAGTGGATCTGCTTCGGCGCCAACCCCTTCAACGCCGCCCTGCCCGTGTATGCCAATACAGACAAAATGCCGGCCTACCTGAGCAAAGTGTCCATGGAGGTATCCACCGATACTTTCTACTGGACGAACCGCCTCATCGGTGCCATGGCCGATGCCCATTACGGCTCCTGCATTCAGCTTATCGAGCGGTATCAGGCTGCGGTGGCAAACGGAGGGCACACCCTTATCCGGGAGTACGACAAAAAAATGCTGGAAAGCGGCAGCTTTGACTCCATCGACGAAGCCAACCAGGCCCTTGCCGATATGGCGAAAAAGGAAGCAAACGATACGCTCAGCAAGGTTCTCCGGCAGGCCAGCCTCACCATGCGCTGCGGCTACCAGCGCGCGGATAACTGAATATCCATGCACCTGTACCCTTGACACCATACGGACCTCCGTCACCACTTCTTCACTATTCACTCTTCACTCTTCACTCTTCACTAAAAAACGCCCCCGGTCACTTTCGTGACCGGGGACAAATGCTTGCTGTGTGGGCCCCAGCAGAAATCAGGTCTCACCGTATTAATCAGTAGGTTCCCGGGGGAAACGCAGTCCCCCCGGAGAGATTGACGCAAAGATTTTCCTTACTTGCAGAGTTTCTTGAACTCATCCGCAACGAACTGAACCTTGGTGCCGATAATGACCTGCACGCTGGTCTTGCCGGGACGGATAACGCCGGCGGCGCCGGAAGATTTGATCTTCTTCTCGTCAACCAGCAGGCGGTCCTTGACCTCCAGACGCAGACGGGTGATGCAGTTGTCGATGGAGACAATGTTCTCCTTGCCGCCGCAGCCTTCCAGAATGATGGAGGCCATGGTGGTGAAGTCATCGGAAGCCAGTTCGATCTTCAGCTCCTCTTCCTGATCGTCTTCACGGCCGGGAGTCTTCAGATTCCACTTCTTGATGGCAAACAGGAACACCAGGTAGAATACGACGAAAGCAACCACACCGATGGGGAGGATCAGCCAGGTCTTCGCGGCAGCGGGCATCTGTGCGGACAGAACCAGGTCGATGGCGCCGGCGGAGAAGCAGAAGCCGCCGCGGAAGCCAAGCGCCACAGTGACGGCAGCAAACACACCGTACAGCAGAGCGTAGATCAGGTACAGCACGGGAGCCAGGAACATGAACGCGAACTCGAAAGGCTCAGTCAGGCCCAGCAGGAACGCGACCAGAGCGGCGGAGCCGATGATACCGATGGTGACCTTGCGCTTGTTTGTCTTCGCAGTCTGGATCATAGCCAGAGCGGCGCCGGGGATACCGAACATCATGCAGGGGAAGAAACCGGCCATGTACATACCCAGGCTCCAGGAGACATCCGCGGAGGTCTCGCCTGCCCAGAAGTGGGACAGGTCGCCCAGGCCGATGGTGTCAAACCAGAACACGTTGTTCAGAGCGTGGTGCAGACCGGTGGGGATCAGCAGACGGTTCAGGAACGCGTAGATGCCGACACCGACAGCGCCCAGCTTGGAGATGCCCTGGCCCAGAGCGACCAGCGCGCCGAAGACGACGGGCCATACGATCAGCAGGATGGCGGAAACGATGATGGACACCACGCCGGTGACGATGGCAACGCAGCGCTTGCCGCTGAAGAAAGCAAGCACATCAGGCAGCCGTGCGCCCTTGAACTTGTTGTAGCAGATAGCGCCGATCAGGCCGGACAGGATGGCAATGAAGGGGTTCTGGATCTTGTTGAAAGCAATGACATTGGTCTGAGACTCCACCAGCTTGGGGAACAGGATGGAAACCGTTCCGGTACTCAGCAGGGTGGTGATCATCAGCCAGGAAACCAGAGCGGCCAGAGCGGCGGTGCCGTCGCCGTCGTCCGCCATGCCCACGCCGACGCCGATAACGAACAGCAGGGCAATGTTGTCGATCAGGGCACAGCCGGCCTTGATCAGGAATACGCCGAGCACATAGGCGAAGCCGGAAGTCGCGCCTTCCGCGCCCATGAATGCGGGAGCCAGAGCATAGCCCAGGCCGGTCAGAATACCGCAGATAGGAAGCGCGGCCACCGGCAGCATCAGGGACTTGCCCAGCTTTTGCAGGAATCTCATCATATTGATTTAACCTCCTCAACTTTCATATATTCCGCAGCCGCCGGCCCACGACGGCTAAGAGCTACCCAGGGAAAAGACGCCGCCCCCACGGGGAAAACGCGGCCTGTCCCACGGAATATCTTCTGTATGCAGTATAGCACACTTTCGCGGCAAATGTCAAATTACTGTTTTGTCATTTTTCACATAGCTGCCGGTGTTTTTGTCGCTTGATTTATGCATTTTTCAACATTCCGCAGGCGGAAAACCGGGTTTTCTTTCCAATGAAAGGCTATTTCGAAACAATAAACAGCCGGATGGATTTTTTCCATCCGGCTGATTAAAATTGTGCATATCGGCTTTCATCAGCTAAACGACAAATGGGAATTTGGCGCGAAGTTAAAGCGCGCGGGTGGTTAGACGCCTTGCCCCCCGCACTTATGAGGGGGGTGTCCCTGCGCTAGCGCAGGGACGGGGGGAGCCTGTCATCCGCATATTTTTCACAAATAAGAGTGAAAAATAAGGCCGCAAACAGAGAAAAATCAATTATTTGACGCTTTCAGAAATTCGTACTCCCCCCGCCACCAGTTTGCGAACTGGTGGCACCCCCCTCGTAAACGCGGGGGGCAAGGCGTCTAACCGCCCGCACACCTTAACTGCCCGCCAAATTCCAATTTGTATACTTGCTGAGCAAAACCGAAAAGCGCATTAAAACTTATCCTTCCAGGAAGCGGCTTAAAAATTCCTTGGTTCTTGCCTGCCGGGGGTTCTCGAAGATCTGCCCGGGGTCGCCCTCCTCGCAGATCACGCCGTCCGCCATGAACACCACATGGTTGCTCACATCTCTGGCAAAGGCCATTTCATGGGTCACAACGATCATGGTCGTGCCCTCCCGGGCAAGGTCCCGCATAACGGAGAGCACCTCCCCCACCATTTCCGGATCCAGGGCGGAGGTGGGCTCGTCGAAGAGCAGCAGCTCCGGGTTCATGGCCAGTGCCCGGGCAATGGCCACCCGCTGCTTCTGACCGCCGGAAATCTGCCGGGGCCGGGCATGGATATAGGGGGCCATGCCCACCTTTTCCAGGTACTTCATGGCATTGGCCTCGGCTTCCGCCCGGCTCTTTTTCAGCACCTTTGTCTGCCCAACCATACAGTTTTCCAGCACGGTCATGTTGGAAAACAGGTTAAAGGACTGGAACACCATGCCCACATGGGTTCGGTACTCCGATGCCCGGCCTCCCCTGCCGCCCACCTTCTTTCCGTGAAAGAGGATGTCCCCGGAGGTGGGGGTCTCCAAAAGATTAATGCACCGCAGGAGGGTGGACTTTCCGGAGCCGGAGGCGCCGATGATGCAGGTCACATCCCCCTTGTTTACCGTGAAGTCAATGTCCCGCAGCACCTCGTGGCTGCCAAAGGATTTGGACAGGTGATTGACCTGCAGAATCTCGTTTCCCATCTTCAGCGGCCTCCTCTGGTTTCATTGAATTCCCGGCTCCGTTCATCATACGGAGAGCCCTTGTCGGGATGATTGTAGGTTCCCGCAGTCATGGTGAGCTGGTCGGTCTGCACCAGCTCATAGCTGTCGTTTCCGTCCATTTTCTTCTCCACCCAACGCAGCAGGAAAGAGGCAACCAGGGTCATGGTCAGATAGCCGATCATTTCAATGGCGGCGGAAGGGAAGTACATATTGTTCACGCCGGTGATGTAGCGGTGGAACGCAAAGAACTCCGTAAAGGAGATAATGAACATGACGGAGGTATCTTTCACATTGATAATAAAGTTGTTGCCGATCTGGGGCAGGATATTCCGCAGGGCCTGGGGCAGGATCACATAGAGCATGGTCTGCACATGGGTCATGCCAATGGCCTTGGCGCCCTCGGTCTGACCCGGATCAATGGAGATGATGCCGCCCCGGACGGACTCAGCCATGTAAGCGCCGGTGTTGATGGACACGATCAGGATGGCCGCCGCCCACACGCTGTTAAAGCGCATGGTGTTGTCGGTAAAGTAGGGCAGTCCGTAAAAAATGAACACCGCCTGCAGGACCATAGGGGTTCCCCGGAACACCTCCACATAGATCCGCACCAGAATCCGAATCAGCTTCAGCACGAAGCGTTTCGGCAGGGAATCGCTTTTGGAATAGGGAATGGTGTTGAGGATGCCGCAGATAAGGCCAATGGCACAGCCAATAACCGTGGCCACCAGGGCCAGAATCAGGGTATTCTTCACACCGCCCAGGTACATTCCTCGGTAGTTGCTCCAAAGCTTAGCCATGTCCCGGCCCAGCTCGATCAGCTTATCCATGGGGTTTGCTCCTTTCAAAGAAACAGCTTCCGTCATCCGGCGTTTTCGCCGGATGACGGAAAGGAAAACTTTAGATTTCGGGCTGGACGGCGATGGCCTCGTCCATAAGCGCGTTGAAGTCCTCAACGGTCATGGTGGACAGAACCTTGTCAATGGCGTCTTTCAGCTCGGTGTTGCCTTTCAGCACGGAGATGCCGATGTTCACGTTCTCGGCCCGCTCTTCCTCGGTAGCAAACTGGAAGTCCCCGTCGGTGCCGGAGAAGTCCAGAATCACCAGGCTGTCATCCTTGGCAACCGCGCCCATAGCGGTGGGCATATCGGTGCAGATGAAGTCCACGGTGCCGGTCTGCAGGGACATGATCATGGCAGGCGCCGTGTCCGCAGGGGCAAGAAGCTCAACACCATCGATCTGAGGCAGGCAGGAGTCGTACCAGATGGTGCCGGACTGGGCGGTGCACTTGCCGCCGGCCAGGTCCTGGATGGATTGGGCGGAGGCAAAGGGGCTGTCCTTGGTGGTGACGCAGACGATGGTGGCGTAGTAGTAGGGCCCTGCCATATCCACCTCGGCCATCCGGTCGGCGGTCATGGACTGGCCGGCAATGTTGGCATCCATGGTGCGGGACTGCACGGCGGGGGTCAGGGAATCCCAGGCGCTGGATACGATCTCCAGCTCCCAGCCGTTGGCCTCGCAGATCTTCTTGGCGATCATCACGTCATAGCCGTTGGCATAGGCGCCGGGGACATTGGAGATGGGCACGGCACCGTTGGAGTCATCGGTCTGGGTCCAGTTGTAGGGAGCGTAGGCGCACTCCATACCCACAGTGAATACACCGTCCTCCAGGCCGGGGATCCCGCTTCCGTTGGACGCGGTCTTGGAGCCGGAGCAGGCGGTCAGCGTAAACACCAGGCAGGCGGCCAAAACCAGGGCAAAAATCTTCTTCATAATACTCTCTCCTTTTGTGTGTTGATGGCAGGCAACCTCTAAAACTGCTTTTTGCGGTTTTGGACGAGAGATTTGGTCCTGATAAAAGGTTTGGAAATTCCGGAATACTTGGTGTATTGCGGGATTTTCAAAACGCATTATCAGGGCAAAAGATCCGTCCAAAACCCAAAAGGGCAGTTTTTATACGAATATGCGATTGAAAGTAGACATGGATTTCCGAGAATAAATCGTGATAAAAAAGGCCGAGGACGCAGATGGGCTTTCCGCCCATCAAGGACGAGAACGCATTTTAGCGCGATTCAGACCGGAAAGACTGTCTGATTTTAATCGCATATTCGTATTAGAGATGCCCGGCAATAAAAACAGCCATAACCGAAATACGGCTATGGCTGAAGTATCCTGTATATGGGATCATTCCGCTCATAGCTCTCCGCATGAAACACGCGGCAGTCCGGCAGATCTTCTCCCCCGGCCCAGGCATCGCGGCACAGACACACCCCGACCCTTCGGCGGCATTCCCTTTCCCGCAAAGCTGCTGTCTGGCATTACGCTTTGCGCTACTGATGTTTGCCGCGCCTCTACTTGCTTTATTGGGGGTATTTTAGCACCGTCTGCGCAGGTCTGTCAAGAAACGAATTTGTTAAATATACACCCATTCAAGAGGAAAAACTTGTCACTATTGCCATAGGAAGCATTGCTATTCCCGTCAGGCGCTGGTATAATATGGAAAAAGAATGTCGAAAATTGTCGAATGGGAACAGGCAAATTGGAATTTGTTGAGCTGTTTGTTGCATGGTGTGCGGGTGGGAAATGGGACACGCCAAAGGCTCCCTTGTGTAAAGGGAGCTGTCGCACAGCGACTGAGGGATTGTGCAGAAAAACGTTTTAATATTGACAACGAATCGGCGAAAAGGGACCATAAAGGGCACTGTCCGTTCTGACGATGGGTAGATATGGAAGTCCACCGTTACAACCCCTCAGTCAGCTTCGCTGCCAGCTCCCCTTACACAGGGGAGCCCTTGCCGTGTACCGCATCGGCATCGCACACCACTGCCCAAACAGCCCGCCAAATTCCAATTTGTCGCTTTGATGTTGGTTCCCTTAACGTTAAAAACTAAGCAGGAAAAGAGGTGCGCAGCATGGACAGAACCCGGATTCGGAAGCTCCTGTCCGGTGCCTTTCTGCCCTACTCCGCCGCCGCGGTATGCGTCATCTCTGCCGCCGCCCTTGCCGTCTGGTTCTTCTGCGGCTCCTCCGGGAGGTTGGAGACCCTCAGCCCCGGCGCTTCCCGGGAACTGTCCGCAGTCCGGCGGAGCATTACCGCTCTGACGGGTTTTGATGACCGGGGAGAACCAATTTCTCAAGGATGGGGTTTTTATGCTTTTTCCGACAATATGATTGTCACCACTTTCCATACCATTGACTACTGTTCGAAAATGACACTGTCCGACGGCAGCCAGAGCGGAACGCTCCGGGTCCTGGCATATGATACGGAACAGGATATTGCCATATTGAAGCTGTCGGGGTCCGCAGGCCTTACCGCCCTGCCCTGCGGCAGCTCCGAAGCGGTCCGTACGGGGGATGTCCTGACAGCGGTGGGAAACGTCCCCGGCCTGGGCTTAACCGGTACGGCGGGCACCTTTGCAGGGCGCACCGGAAGCGGGGACGGCAGGGAGCTTCTTCTGTGGTCTTCCTCCGTTTCCGTGGAACAGGGCAGTCCCCTGCTGGATAGCGGCGGGCAGGTCGTAGGGATGATCGCGGGGTCCGCCGAAAACGGCCTCACCACCGCAATTCCCATGGAAAGTATCCGGGCGCTGCTCTTCCGGTCGGAGGAGGAAACCACTCCGGCAGCCCTTTGTACCGCGCTGCATCCGGGTCTGAAGCACCTGCAAAGCAGCACTCCCGTGGAATTTTACGATCTGATCAGCGATCCGGAGCGCTATGAGGGCCAATGCGTCCGCCTGGTCGGGCGCGCTGTCAGCACCGAGGAGTATGCCGCCACCGCCAGACAAAACCGGATCTTCCTGATGCCGCCGGGTTCCGCTGTACCGGAACAGGAACCCACCGTATCACCCTGGGAGGGTATGCATTTGGATGGGTACCTTTTCTACTGGTTCTATACTCCCTTTTCCCAATCCCGGATTCTCCGGTGCGCTGACAGCACCCACACCCTGAAAACCGCCCGGTATCAGGGGGAGGATGTGCTGGTCTGTGGAAATTTCCACTATGACAAAGATTACGGGTATGCTTCCCTGGAACTGCTGTATACCGACACGCCCCAGGTGCTGGATATTCTGGGTCTGCCCAATGAATAAAACAGAGAACGGCACAGAAAGCCCACAGCATGACCGTCCCTGCACACACAGGTCGTTCCCACAGTCATAACCCGATTGCCCGACAAATTGGAATTTGGCGCACTGGCGCGAAGCGCAATCGCTTCCCCCGGGGGGAAGCTGTCGAGCGAAGCGAGACTGATGAGGAACGGCGAAACAGATCGATTTTGCAAACAGTTCGTAAAAAGGTACAATTTGAAGGGTTGTGCCATCTTATTTGACTGCGCACCACATCAGAAGATGTCGCCGTTCCTCATCCGCCCCTGCGGGGCACCTTCCCCCCGGGGGAAGGTATTAGCCCGCCAAATTCCAATTTGTCAAACTGCTATAGAACGACACCGAGCGGCGCAGGGCAAAAACGACTACACATATTTTGCGCACGACTTGTCAGCGGCGACTCGCCGCCAAATTCCCAATTTATCGTTTTGCTGAGTGAAACCGATATGGAATTGTCCTTTGTCAATTTACAATTCATAAAGCGGCTGGCTTGACTATATTTCGGGTATGGTGTATGATATAATAAAACATATGGGCGAATGAAAGACGGGTGAGAGCAATGTCCGGGAACCGGAATAAAGAGGCCGCGCAGTGGTTTTATACAATGATACAACGGCAGACCCCCGCCGCCGGGAACCGGGAGGAAGCCGGCACTGTGTACCGGGACGAAGCCATCCGCCCCCGGGTGCAGCCCCCCGTCCCCAAGCTTCCCCCCTTGCTCCGGGCCGCCCGGTCCTTAGAAAGCGGAACCTACGGCAGCTGGCAGTCCCGGGAGATCATTTTTACCAAGCAGGCAAAGCTCCTGGCAAATTACGAGGACGATTATGCCTATTCCGGCAACACGGTGCGCTACTACCCCACCTACCAGTCCCTTACCGACCAGGAGCTGCGGGGCTATTTTTCCTGGCGGACAAAGCTTCGCCGGGGTGAGGTGCAGAAAACCACGGCAGCCTTTGCCTTTCTCTATATTTATGAGCTCTTAAACCAGATCGGGGTGGAAGACCCCATGGAGGGCTACCGGAAGCTCAAGGCCTTTGAAGCGGACTACGGTCAATTGGACGGCACCGCTCTTCCCTATCTGAAGCGCTGGCTGTTTGACTACGTTCTGTATTATAATCTGCCCGCCGAGCTGCTGCAGGAGTCGGAGCAGGCGGTTTTTGACCGGAACCTGACTGTACTGGACAATATCGGGCAGTACGACACCCCCCGGATCCTGGAGGCTGTCAAGTACTTTGCCCCCCGGTGGCTGGGGCGCTCCCGGTTCTATGCCCAGCACCCCCAGGATATGGACACCGTCATCGCCGGGGTGCTGCGGGGTATTCACGGACACCACGCCGCCCGGTGCAAAAAGACCATGGTGGAGCAGTATTTCGGCCCCCGCCGGGTGCAGCAGGTCAGCCTGTTCGACACCGCCGTATTTCTGGACAAGACCCGGGGCGC
Organism: uncultured Oscillospiraceae bacterium; assembly: GCA_964625595.1. Taxonomy (GTDB): domain Bacteria; phylum Bacillota; class Clostridia; order Oscillospirales; family Oscillospiraceae; genus Faecousia. Next base: position 16,379 of record CAZVDH010000013.1, read on the forward strand.
GGACCGGGAGGTCACCCTGGATCCCCTGTGCGTCTACCGCTGCCGCCGTGGCCTCTGGTCCGCGGAAAAATACAGTGTTTCTTCCCGGAATAACCAGAAGCTGGAAGATCTGGTCAAAACCGTGGACAGCGTCATGCGGGACATGTATCACGACCGCCACCCGGTCAAGGCGGCGCTGGATACAAAATGGATCCTGAAGCTGATAGAAGAACAGGTTCAGGCGCTTCTTTCTGAAAAGCAGGCGGCGGAGGCAAAAAAGCTCCGCCTGGACTACGGGAAACTGGATAAGATCCGCTCCGATGCCGCCGTCACCCGGGACAAGCTGATTGTGGACGAGGAAGAAGATTTCTCCGGGGAACAGGCAGAAGAGATTCCCCCGGCGCCGGACACCGCCCCGCCTGCGGAAACGAATGACACCCCTCTGACGCAGCAGGAGTGCCGCTTTGTAAGGTGCCTGCTCTATGGCGGTGGCCTGAGCTGGGTCCGGCAGGAGGGGCTGCTCCTTTCCGTGCTTGTGGACAGCGTGAACGAAAAGCTATACGACACTTTCCAGGACACGGTTCTTACCATGGAAGACCAGCCTGCCGTGATAGAAGACTATCTGGATGAACTGAAAGAGATGATACCGAAATGAAAATACCGAAACGAATCGCCCAGACCCTGATGAACTCTCTCAAGGGCGGCGTTGTGCCCCGGGTGGGGCTTCCCTATATCACCGTGGGGAGAAAAGACGAAATTGACGCCCTGCTCCACGATGTGGAGCTGATTGCCGACGGCGGCGCTTCTTTCCGCTTCATTGTTGGCAAATACGGCAGCGGCAAAAGCTTTTTGCTGCAGACCATCCGCAGCTACGTTATGGCAAAGAACTTTGTGGTGGTGGATGCGGACCTTTCTCCCGAGCGGCGGCTCCAGGGCACCCGGGGTCAGGGACTTGCCACCTACAAGGAGCTGGTCCGGAACATGTCTACCAAGACAAAGCCCGAGGGCGGTGCCCTGCCCCTGATTCTCGACCGGTGGATCAGCAGTGTTCAGCAGGAGGTCATGGTCTCCTCCGGCCTGAGCATCACGGACCCCGGCCTTGCGCCACTGGTGGAGAAGAAAATTGCCGCCGCAGTTTACTCCCTGAACGAGATGGTTCATGGCTTTGACTTTGCCCGGCTGCTCACCGTCTACTACCGGGCGTACCTTTCCGGGGACGAGGAGACCAAGGCCAAGGTCCTCAAGTGGTTCCGGGGAGAATACGCCACCAAAACCGACGCCCGGCAGGAGCTGGGGGTCAATATCGTCATCACCGACGACGACTGGTATGAGTACCTGAAGCTCTTCGCCTGCTTTTTGAAGCAGGCGGGCTACGCGGGACTGCTGGTCTTAATTGACGAGCTTGTGAATATCTACAAGATCCCCAACGCCATCACCCGGCAGTATAACTACGAAAAGATCCTCACCATGTACAACGACGCCATGCAGGGCAAGGCCCGGCACTTAGGCTTCATCCTCTGCGGCACCCCCCAGTGCATGGAGGATCCCCGGCGGGGCGTTTACAGCTACGAGGCCCTGCGCTCCCGGCTGGCGGAGGGGCACTTCTCCGCCGGATACAAGGACCTGCTCTCCCCGGTCATCCGGCTCCAGCCCCTGACCAACGAGGAAATGCTGATCCTGGTGGAAAAGCTGGCGGACATTCACGCTGGGCTCTACGAATACAACCAGATCGTGACCCAGCAGGACATGGTGGATTTTATTGAGATCGAGTTCGGCCGGATCGGCGCGGATTCCCACATCACCCCCCGGGAGGTCATCCGGGACTTTATTGAAGTTCTGGACATTGTGTACCAGAACCCGGGCACAAGGGTACGGGCGCTTCTGGGCTCCGACAACTTCTCCTTTGCCAAAAACGATGTGCTTTCCGCCGCTTCCGAAACGGAATTTGCGGAATTTGAGCTGTAACATGAGGTTAGCCTATGCAAGCATTTGACCGCTACGCCCCCTTTGTCCAGGAGTATATCTACCGGAACCACTGGGAAAACCTCCGGGCCATCCAGGTGGCCGCGGCGGATGCCATCTTCAATACCGATGACAATGTCCTGCTCACCGCCTCCACCGCGTCGGGCAAGACCGAGGCCGCCTTTTTCCCCATCATCACCCTGTTCTCCGAGGACATGCCCGCCTCCGTCGGCTGCCTCTACATCGGCCCCCTGAAAGCCCTCATCAACGACCAGTTTCTCCGGCTGAACGAGCTGTGCGACGAGGCGGGGATCCCGGTGTGGCACTGGCACGGGGACGTTGCCCGGAGCCACAAGGAAAAGCTCATGAAGCATCCTGCCGGCATTCTGCAGATCACCCCGGAATCCCTGGAGGCAATGCTCCTGCACAAGCACGCCGCCATCCCCAGACTCTTTGGGGACCTGCGGTTCGTTGTCATCGACGAGGTTCACTCCCTCCTGCGGGGGGACCGGGGCGGTCAGACCCTGTGCCTCATCGAGCGGCTGTCACGGCTTGCCGGGGTCAATCCCCGTAGGATCGGCCTGTCCGCCACCATCGGCGACCCGGAGGGCACCGGTGCCTTTCTCTCCATGGGCACGGGGCGGAAAACCGTCATCCCCAAAATCGAAGCCAGGGGGATGAAATGGCGGCTGAGTATGGAGCACTTTTATGTCAAGGATGTCCAGGCCGGAGAGGACCGGACAGACATTGAAGCTCTGCCCGTACTGGAAGAAAAGACCGACGACGCCCCGGAAAACGCCGATCCCGGCATCGGCTACATCTTCGAGCACACCCGGGGGAAAAAGTGCCTGGTGTTCGTCAACTCCCGGGAGGAATGCGAGACCGTCACCACCACCCTGCGGGGGTACTGCGACCGGCTCCATGAACCGGACCGGTTCCTTATCCACCACGGCAATCTCTCTGCCTCTTTCCGGGAGACAGCGGAGGGCATTATGAAGGACGATTCCCAGTACATGACCACCGTCACCACCGCCACCCTGGAGCTGGGCATCGATATCGGACGGCTGGAACGGGCCTTTCAGATCGACGCTCCCTGGACCGTATCCTCTTTTTTACAGCGGATGGGCCGCACAGGCCGGCGGGAGGCCCCGCCGGAAATGTGGTTCGTCATCCGGGAGGATGAACCGGAGATCCGGGCCATGCTCCCGGCCACCGTCCCCTGGAAGCTGCTGCAGGGCATCGCCCTGGTCCAGCTTTACCTGGAAGAGCGGTGGGTGGAGCCGCCAAGGCTTGACCGGCTGCCTTTCAGCCTCCTGTACCACCAGACCATGGCGACCCTGGCTTCCTGCGGGGAGCTGTCGCCGGGGGCCCTGGCGGACCGGGTGCTGCGGCTGCACTATTTTCATCGGATCACCCAAGATGACTACCGGGTCCTCCTGCGCCACCTGATCGAAACCGACCATATCCAAAAGACGGAACAGGGCGGCCTTATCGTGGGTCTTGCGGGAGAACGGGTGGTAAACTCCTTTAAATTCTACGGCGTGTTCCAGGAAAACGAGGAATACACCGTGCGCAATGAGTCCCAGGAGCTGGGCACCGTGGTGCTGCCGCCTCCTGTGGGGGAGAAGCTGGCCATTGCGGGCCATGTCTGGCGGGTGCTGGATGTGGATGTGAAGCGGCACCTTGTATACTGCGAGCAGGTAAAGGGCAGCATCCCCGCCTACTTTGGCCAGTGCCCCGGCGATCTGCACACGAAGATCCTGCAAAGGATGCGGGGGGTTCTCCGAGAGGGAAGAAGCTATCCCTACCTGATGAAAAACGCCGTGGCAAGACTGGAGCAGGCCCGCTTCACGGCGTCGCGCTCCGGTGTGGCGGAAAAGCCCCTGATCTGCCTGGGAGGCACCATGTGGTGTCTGCTGCCCTGGATTGGAACCTATCCGTTCCTTGCCCTGGAACGGTTCCTGAAAATCAAATGCGCGGACAAGCTGGGACTGCGGAATCTGGATTCCGCCCGGCCCTACTACATGCAGTTTACCATGAAAGCCGACGAGGAAACCTTCTTCCGGGTCCTGAAAGAGGAAATTCAAAAACCCATCGACCCCATGGAGCTGATCTATCCGGGGGAGCTTCCCCTCTTTGACAAGTATGACGAATACCTGCCGCCGGAGCTGCTGCGCAAGGGCTTTGCCCTGGGCGTGCTGGATCTTGCCGGTATGCGCCGGGCGGTGCTGGACTGGTGCGGCGAAGAGCGCGGGGACCGGGACTGAGACCGGAGCCGGCTTATCCGAATTGTGCAAATGCACAAAGGCTTTTTCCCCTGAAGCATCCTGCTCCCGCCGGGAAACAGAGCCGTTTTATCCATGTGCATTTAGTTTCTATCTATATACAAAGCGTTCCGTGCAGATATATAATATATTCTGTAAGAACAGAAAATATCGGGGCAGCTTATCCCCCTTTTTGCCGGATCTGCCCCTGCCGGAAGAGGAGGTCCGAACATGATCCAGCTGGGACTGCGCCTGCACGACGGTGAGAAGCTGCCGATTGAACAGCTGCTCCCCCTTGTCCGTGACAAAGGCTTCTCCTGCATTCACCTTGCCCTGAGCAAATCCCTGAAAGATGTCCCCTGCACGCCCTCCGCCCTGACCCCGGGCTACGCCGGATGGCTGCGGCGGCAGTGTGCCCGGAATGATCTGGACATCGCGGTGCTGGGCAACTACCTGAACCTGGCCCACCCGGATTCCTCGGCCCTGGCCGCCATCCAGGAAAAGTATTACGCCCATATCCGCTTCGCCGCCGCCCTGGGCTGCTCCATGGTGGGCACCGAGACCGGCGCTCCCAACCCGGATTACCGCGCCTGCCCGGAATGCCGCAGCGACGAGGCCCTTGCCACATTCATCCGGAATCTGAAGCCCGTGGTGCGCTGCGCCGAAAACTTCGGTATCACCCTGGTCATTGAGCCGGTAGCCCGGCACATTGTCTGGAATCCCCGGCGGTGCCGCACCGTACTGGATGAGGTTGGCAGCCATAACCTGCAGGTGCTCTTTGATCCCGTGAATCTGCTGGATGAAAGCAATGTGGACAGGAAAGACGAGGTCTTTGCCGAAGCCATCGAGCTTCTGGGCAAGGACATGGCCATGGTACACCTGAAAGACTACCGGCGGGATGAGGCCGGCGTTCTGCACGAAGCCGCCGCCGGTCTGGGAGAAATGGACTATTCCCGGATCATGGCTTTCCTGAAAGCCGAAAAGCCCTTTATTTACGCCACGCTGGAAAACACTACACCCCAGAACGCCGCTTTCTGCCGGGAGGCCATGCAGCGGGCCTATGACAATGCGTAACACCCGAAGCAAAGAGGAGACGCAAGGATGAACACGATCCATTTTGTGGGGGAGCTTTCCCGGACCTTTGACGTGCGCTGGCACAGCCACGACTATTGGGAGCTGGTGTACTGCACCGGCGGAGAGGGCACTTTTCGCTTTGAAAACGGCCTTACTGTGAACTACCACCAGGGACAGGCGGTGGCCATCCCCCCCAGGGAGATGCATACCAATTGCAGCCCCGACGGCTTCTCCAACATTTACCTCACCATGGACGCTCCCGCCTTTCCCTATAAGACCGCTTTCATGGTGGACGATGACGCCCAGGGGCATATGGGCATTGCCTTTGCCCAGGCCCGGTTCTACTACCTGTCCGACCTGAAACGCCGGGAGCTGGTGCTGGCCGCCCTGGGGGAACTGATTACCAGCTATATGATTCTGTTCCGGGACAACCGGGAATTTACCGGCCCGGTGGAGGACATCCGCACCCTCATCATTCAGAATTTCGCCGATCCCGCCTTTGCCCTGGACCAGGCCATCCGGCAGATGCCTTTCAACTATGATTATCTGCGCAAGCAGTTTCAGGAAAAGATCGGCCTGACTCCTCTGAAATACCTGACCAATCTTAGGATGAAAAAGGCGAAATCCATGCTCACCGCCGGAGGCGGCCGGGAGCATTCCATTGCCGAGGTGGCGGAAAGCTGCGGCTTCAAGGATGCCCTCTACTTCTCCCGGGTTTTTAAAAAGTATTACGGCTGCTCCCCCTCCGATTTTATCCAGAAGAACGGCGGGAAGTAGCCCTGTCCCATCCCTGCTTTCCCCGGGGAGAAAGAGGCTTTGCTTCTCTGCCCCGCAGAATTATTCCAGAAAACCATATGCATTATTTTTCCATATAACAAGGAGGATTATTATCATGGATCTTTTTGATTTGACCGGCCGGGTGGCCCTGGTAACCGGCGGCGCTCACTCCATTGGCCTTGCCATCGGTGTGGCCCTGGCAAAGGCCGGCGCGCAGGTGTGCTTCAACTGCTCCAACGAAGCAAGCCGCCAGCGGGGCATCGAGGCCTACAAAGCCCAGGGCGTGGAGGTGCACGGCTATGTGGCCGATGTCACCGACGAGAAGGCGGTCCAGGCCCTCGTCGCCACCATCCGGGAGGAAGTGGGTGTCATCGATGTTCTGGTGAACAACGCCGGCATCATCAAGCGGGTGCCTATGTGCGATATGTCCGTGGAGGACTTCTCCAAGATCATTGATGTGGACCTGATCGCGCCTTTCATCTGCGCCAAGGCCGTGATTCCCGGCATGATCGAAAAGGGCCGGGGCAAGATCATCAATATCTGCTCCATGATGAGTGAGCTGGGCCGGGAAACCGTCTCCGCCTATGCCGCTGCCAAGGGCGGTCTCAAAATGCTGACCCGGAACATCTGCTCCGAGTACGGCAGCTTCAATATTCAGTGCAACGGCATCGGCCCCGGCTACATCGCCACCCAGCAGACCTCTGCCCTGCGGGAGCGCCAGGCTGACGGCAGCCGCCATCCCTTCGACCAGTTCATCGTGTCCAAGACCCCTGCCGGCCGCTGGGGCACCACGGAAGACCTGGTGGGTCCCGCTGTGTTCCTGGCGTCGGAGGCCAGCGACTTCGTAAACGGCCAGGTGCTCTATGTTGACGGCGGCATCCTGGCATACATCGGAAAGCAGCCGTAACCGGATACCGTAATCTGGCCCGGGCCGCCGGGAGGCGGTCCGGGCTGCGCAATTCGTCCAGTAATCCCAACTATATATTTAGGAGGAAAGATTCCCATGGAAAAGCTTAACTACGCGGTTCTGAAAGAGTCCGGCTACACCGGCTACATTCTGGAAAAGGCTCCCGAAAAGGTGCTCCAGTTCGGTGAAGGCAATTTCCTGCGGGCATTTGTGAACTACTGGTTTGACCTTGCCAACGAAAAGGCAAACTGGAACGGCAAGTGCGTTCTGGTGCAGCCCATCGCTCCCGGTCTGGCAAACATGATCAACGAGCAGGAGGGCCTGTACACCCTGTACCTGCGCGGCAGCCGGAACGGTCAGAAAGTGGACGACAAGCGGGTCATTTCTTCCGTCTCCCGCTGCCTGAACCCCTACGAGGGAGACGACTTTGTGAAGCTCATGGAGGTCGCTGCCAGCGACGATCTGGAAATCATCGTCTCCAACACCACCGAGGCCGGTATCGTCTATGACCCTGCCTGCCGGCTTAACGACCGGCCCTGTTCTTCCTTCCCCGGCAAGCTGACCCAGGTGCTGTACCACCGTTATCAGGCAGGCAAGAAGGGCATCCTGATGCTGGCCTGCGAGCTGATTGACAACAACGGCAAGGAGCTGCGCAAATGCGTCAACCAGTACATCGACCAGTGGGGTCTGGAGGACGGCTTCCGGAAGTACGTCAACGAGGAATGCACCTTCTGCGGCTCCCTGGTGGACCGGATCGTTCCCGGCCGGATCCGTGACCCCAAGGAGGTCGCGGAGCTGGAGCAGAAGCACGGCTATGCCGACCCCCTGCTGGATGTGGGCGAGGTCTTTGGCCTGTGGGTCATTGAGGGCGACACCGCGCTCAACGACGTGCTGCCTTTCCGCAAGGCAGGCCTGGAGGACAAGGTCTTCGTAACCCCCGACATGACCCCCTACAAAAAGCGCAAGGTCCGCATCCTCAACGGCGCCCACACCGGTTTTGTCCTGGGCGCATACCTGGCCGGTCACGACATCGTCCGGGAGTGCATGAATGACCCGGTGGTCCTGGGCTACATGAACAAGATGCTGCTGGATGAGATTGTGCCCATCCTGCCTCTTGACCAGGAAGACTGCAAAAACTTTGCCGCAGCCGTGCAGGACCGGTTCAATAACCCCTTTGTTAACCACGAGCTCATGTCCATCTCCCTGAACTCCACCTCCAAGTGGCGGGCAAGAAATATGCCCAGCTTCCTGGAGTATGTCGAAAAGACCGGCAAGCTTCCCACCTGCCTGACCATGAGCTTTGCCGCCTATGTTGCTTTCTTCTCGAATGACATTCAGGAGCTTACCGACAAGGGGCTGGTCTGCCGCCGTCCCAAGGGCGACTGCTACACCTGCCAGGATGACCGCTGGGTGCTGGAATTCTACTGGGATCACCGGGAGGATACCCCCGCGCAGCTTGTCCACGCCGTCATGACGAACCAGCAGATGTGGGGCAGAGACCTGACGGAGGTTCCTGGCTTCGAGGCCGCCACCGTAGAGAACCTGACCCTGATCCGGGAAAAGGGCGCCAAGGCGGCCTACGCCGCCTGCCTGTAAGAGGACCCTGCTATGCCTGATTTTATCCGCATCCACCCTAAGGACAACGTGGCGGTCACACTCCGCCCCGTAGCCCGTGGCACGGTCTTTTTGGGCGTAACGGCGCTGGAGGACATCCCCCAGGGACACAAAATGGCCCTGGACGCCGTGAAAGCCGGGGAGAACGTGGTAAAGTACGGCTTCCCCATCGGTCACGCCACAGCCGACCTGGCTCCCGGCATGTGGGTACACACCCACAACATGGTGACGAACCTCTCCGGCGAGGTGGAATATTCCTATCACCCCAATGTCCATCCCGTTTCCCCCCGGGACACCGTCAGCTTCCAGGGCTTCCTCCGTCCCGACGGGAAAGCGGGCATCCGCAATGAGATCTGGATCATCCCCACGGTGGGCTGTGTCAACGATGTGGCCAAAGCCCTGGTCCGGGAGAATCAGGATCTGGTCACCGGCTCCATTGACGGACTCTATACGTTCCCCCACCCCTTTGGCTGCTCCCAAACCGGCGCGGACCACGCCCAGACCCGCAAGCTCCTGGCTGCCCTCACCCGGCACCCCAACGCCGGCGCCGTTCTGGTGCTGAGCCTGGGCTGTGAAAACCTGACCCGGGAGCAGTTCCTGGCAGAGCTTGGCCCCTATGACCCGGAGCGGGTGAAGTTCCTCACCTGCCAGGAGGTCCCGGACGAAATGGAAGCCGGAAGAAAGCTTCTTTCCCAGTGCGCCGCTTACGCGGGGCGGTTCCACAGGCAGCCCATTCCCGCCTCCCGGCTGGTGGTGGGCATGAAGTGCGGAGGCTCCGACGGTCTGTCCGGCATCACCGCGAACCCCGTGGTGGGCAGGTTCTCCGATATGCTGGTGGGCATGGGCGGCTCCACGGTTCTCACCGAGGTTCCGGAAATGTTCGGCGCCGAGGGCTTCCTCATGGACCGCTGCCAGAACCAGGAAGTTTTCGAAAAGGCCGTCGCCATGATCAACGGCTTTAAAAACTACTTCATCCGCCACGGCGAGGTGGTCTACGACAACCCCAGCCCCGGCAACAAGCAGGGCGGCATCACCACCCTGGAGGACAAGTCCTGCGGCTGCGTCCAGAAAGGCGGCTCCGCCCCCATCATGGATGTGATCGGCTACGGCGAGCCTGTGGTCACCCAGGGGCTCAATATGCTCAGCGGCCCGGGCAACGACCTGGTGTCCGCCACCGCCCTGACTGCGGCGGGGGCCCAGCTCATTCTCTTCACCACCGGACGGGGTACCCCCTTTGGCGCCCCCGCGCCCACGGTGAAGATCGCCACCAACACCCCCCTGGCGGAGAAGAAGTCCGGTTGGATTGACTTTAACGCCGGTGTTGTCGCTGACGGCAAGGCCACCCTGGACGAGGCTGCCGAAGCGCTCATGGCGCTGGTGCTGGCTGTCGCCTCCGGAAAGCAGACCCGGACCGAGGAAAAGGGCTTCCGGGAGATCTCCATTTTCAAAGACGGCGTTGTGCTGTAAACTCATTTTGGAGGGATGCTACCAATGAAAAAATTCATGGACAAGGATTTCCTGCTGGAAACCGAAACCGCCAAGCATCTGTTTCACGACTATGCCGAGCCCATGCCCCTGGTTGACTACCACTGCCACATTTCTCCCCGGGAGATCTACGAGAACCGCCGGTTTAACGACCTGGTGGAGGTGTGGCTGGGCGGCCGGCAGCCCGACGGCTCCTACTTCGGCGACCACTATAAATGGCGTGTCATGCGCTCCGCCGGTGTCAGCGAAAGCTACATCACCGGAAACCAGCCCCCCATGGAGCGGCTGCGGAAATTCTCCGAGGCTCTGGAGCTGGCCATCGGCAACCCCATGTACCACTGGTGCAATCTGGAGCTGCGGAAGTTCTTCGGCTACGAGGGCTACCTCTCCCCCGCCACCGTGGACGAGGTATGGGAGCTGACCGGGGAAAAGCTGCACAACGACCCCAACCTCACCGTCCGGGGCCTTATCGAGCAGTCGAATGTTGCTTTCATCGGCACCACCGACGACCCCATCGACACCCTGGAATGGCACGAGAAAATCGCCGCCGACGATACCATCCAGTTCCAGGTCTGCCCCTCTTTCCGCCCGGACAAGGCCCTCAATATCGCGAAGCCCGGCTTTGCCGCCTACATGGAAAAGCTGGCGGCCTCCGTGGGTAAGGAAAAGCTCAGCACCGTCGCGGAGGTCTGCGGCGCTCTGACCAAGCGGCTGGAGTTCTTTACCGCCCATGGCTGCCGGGCCAGCGACCACGGCCTGGACTACATTCCGTTCCGGCCCGTATCTGCCGAGGCAGCCGATGCCGCCCTGCAAAAGGCCCTTTCCGGCGCTCCCGTTACTCTGGAAGAGGCCGAGGGCTACCAGACCGCCGTCCTGCTGCACCTGGGCCGGGAGTACCACCGTCTGAACGTGGTCATGCAGCTGCATTACTCCTGCCTGCGGGGTGTCAACGAGGGCATGAACGCCCGGTTGGGCCCGGACACCGGCTTCGATATGATCGCCCAGAACACCTGCGGCGGCGACATTGCCCGGCTGCTGTCCGCTCTGGACAGCCAGGGGGTCTGCCCCAAGACCATCCTCTACTCCCTGAATCCCGCCGACAACCAGCAGCTTGACACGCTGCTCGGCTGCTTCCAGTCCGACGAGATTCCCGGAAAGATTCAGCACGGCTCCGCCTGGTGGTTCAACGACACCAAGTCCGGCATGGAAGAGCAGATGAAGTCCCTGGCAAACCTATCTCTTCTGGGCACCTTTGTGGGCATGCTCACCGACTCCCGCTCTTTCCTGAGCTACGCCCGGCACGATTACTTCCGCCGGATCCTGTGCAACCTTATCGGTACCTGGGTGGAAAACGGCGAGTATCCCAACGACGAAGCGGCTCTCAAGAAAATCGTGGAAGGCGTGTGCTACCGAAACGCCGCCCGGTACTTTAACCTGTGATTCTTCTCTTTGATACTGCGAAACGGCAGCGGCCCAAAAGGCCGCTGCCGTTTCGCATAGAAATGTTTGTTCTTATCGGCTTGATGCAGTAGTACGGCAAATTGGAATTTTCAGAGCCGTTTGTCCAGTGAAAAGCGGTTTCGATGCGGTACGCGTCCTTGCCCCCCGCATTTATGAGGGGGGTGGTACCAGTGCGCACACTGGTA
>CAZVDH010000014.1:0-28064 GCA_964625595.1 uncultured Oscillospiraceae bacterium
TCAACTGTCAATTGTCAATTGTCAATTCGGCGAAGCCGGCAAATTCCAATTTGTCAGTTTGCTTTCGAAAGCCAATAGCCTTAATCTCGTTTTATTTCATTTCTTTCCCGGGAAATGCTCAGCACGATCCCCATTTCCCCTAAGTTTACCGCCAGGGCGGTGCCGCCGTAGGAGAAAAAGGGCAGGGCAATGCCGGTGGAGGGAAGCAGATTCGTCACGACGCACAGGTTCAGCACTGTCTGCACCGCGATGAGGGTGGTAAGCCCCGCCGCCAACACCGTGGAAAACCGGCTGCGCGCCCGCAGAGCGATCCAGTAGCCCCGGAGAATCAGCATGGCAAACAGAGCCATGATTCCCAGCGCTCCCACAAATCCCAGTTCCTCGCAGATGACCGCGAAGATATAGTCGTTATATTGGAAAGGAAGGTACAGATATTTCTGCCGGCTCTTCCCGTAGCCCAGGCCGAAAAGCCCGCCGGAGCCGATGGCATAGAGGGATTGGAGGATCTGGTAGCCCGTGTCCCCCGGGTCCAGCTCCGGATGGAGCCAAGCCGTGATCCGGTCCCCGGCGTAGCCCATCAGGCTGACGTAGACCACCAGGAACACCGCCGCGCCCCCGGCTCCTGCCAAAAGCCACTTGGGATTGGTCCCGGCGACGAACATCATCACCACCGCCACCATGCCCATGAGCATAATGGCGCTCAGATGCTTTTCCAGCGCCAGGGGCACCAGAATTCCCATCAGGGCAAGGCCAAAGCCCAGCACGCCGTAGCGAAACTGCTTTGCCCTGGTCCCAAACCCCCGGGTCAGCCGGGCAAAGAGCAGGATCATGGTAAATTTCGCGATTTCCGAGGGCTGAAACTGCAGCCCCGCCAGATTGATCCAGCGTTTCGCGCCGTTGACCTCCTCGCCGATGACCAGCACACTGAGAAGCAGAACAATGCTGACCGCGTACAGCGGCCAGGCCAGGCGGTACCAAAGCACTGCCGGGATCCGGCTGAAAAAGAACATTGCCGCAAGGCCGATGGCGGCGCACACCGCCTGCTTTTGCAGGTACCGGGTGGAAATGGCGTAGCCGGTGTCGTACTCGCTCTGGGCGTAGCTTGCCGAATACAGCATCACAAGTCCCAGGGTCAGGAGCAGCAGCACCAGGGCAAGAAAAGGAAGATCCACAGTCTGCGCCGCGGGTTTACCCCATAAGCGGCGGTCCTCTTTGGCACGCACAACGCTCTGTGCTGCCATAGGCGCTCCTTTCAGGCTAATTCAGGTTCAACAAAAAACCGGTTTACCTGCCAATGAGGCCCCGGACGCTCAGCCAGCCCACAACGCACATCAGGGCGCTGACGCCGGCGAACACCAGGACGATTTTTTCCTCTTTCCAGCCGCACATCTCAAAATGGTGGTGGATGGGAGACATTTTGAACAGCCGCTTTCCGTGGGTCAGCTTGAAGTAGCCCACCTGAAGAATGACGGACAGAGTTTCCACAATATACACAAAGCCCACGAAGATCAGTACCAAAGGCATATCCAGGGCAATGGCCAGGGCGCACACCGCTCCTCCCAGGAACAGCGACCCGGTATCGCCCATAAAAAGTTTGGCCGGATGCCAGTTATAGCACAGGTAGGCTGCCAGGCCGCCGATGAGGGAGGCAGGCAGAATAGCGATCTCCCATTTTCCCATGGCAAAGGCCGCGGCGGCAAAAAACGCCATCACGGGAATGGTCACCGAAGCGCTGAGACCGTCGATGCCGTCGGTCAGGTTCACGGAATTGACACAGCCCACCACGATGAACATGGAGAATGCCACATAGACAATGGGATGAATATGGATAATGATGTTGAAGAAAGGAATGTACAGCATGCTGGTAAGGCTGCCTTTCTTATACATGAGATACACAAACAGCGCGGCAAAAGCCATCTGCAGCAGAATCTTCTGCAGGGAGGTAAGGCCCAGATTCCGGTGGTGCTTTACCTTGGCAAAATCGTCCAGGAAGCCCACAAAGCCGAAGCAGGCGGACATGAGCAGCACATAGAACACGGTGGTATCTCCCATGGCCGGCAGATTTACCAGCAGGCACAGGGCTGCCGCCGCGATAAACATCAGTCCGCCCATGATGGGAGTGCCGCTTTTATTATTGTGCCAGGTGGGGCCCACCTCCCGGATGGACTGCCCCGCTTTCAGTGCCCGCAGCACCGGAATCATCAGTCTGTTCAATAGACTAGCCACCAGAAAGGAGCCCACCGCTGAAAGTAAAATTCTTGTCATATGCTTTTGCCTCCAATGCGTTTATATCTTATCCGCCAAAAAGGCCTCCAGTACCGTTTCCATATGCATGCCGTGGCTGCCCTTGAACAGGATGACATCCCCCGGCTTGGCAAACCGCCGAAGTGTAGAAAGCAGCTCATCCTTGTCCTGGAAAGAACGGCACCGGGCATCGGGCATTCCGCCGGTGATGCAGCCGCTGCGCACCCGGGGTGCGTTGGGCCCGTAGGCCAGCACCATATCCGCGTTGCCCACGGACAATCTTCCCACCCGGTAGTGCTCCGCCTGGGCGCAGGTGCCCAGCTCCAGCATATCGCCCAGCACCGCGATCCGCCGTCCCGGCTTGGTGCCCAGCACCTGCAGCGCCGCCGCCATGGACTCAGGCCCGGCGTTATAGCAGTCCTTGATAATGGTATAGCCCCCGGCCTGAATGATCTCCTGCCGCCCGGAAAGGTTCCGGAACTGCCGCAGCTCCTCCGCGATGGTTTCCGGCGGAACCCCCAGAAGCAGTCCCACACTCACCGCAGCCATGGCATCGGGGACAAAGTGCAGTCCCTCCAAATGGATCTCCACCGGAAAAGAGACATCCTGGGTCTCCACTTGGAAGCACAGCTTTTCATCCTCCTGCCGGGCATCCAGACAGCGGACGGCGCAGCCGGAATCACTGCCAAAATAGGTAATTCTCTGCCGGAGGGCGTCGGATAGATTGCGCAGCATAGTATCGTCTCCGTTGAGGACCAGCTGTCCGTCAGGGCCCATCCCCTCCACGATCTCCAGCTTGGCCTGTCGGATTCCCTCCATCGTGCCCAGGTTTTCAATGTGCATGGTGCCGATGTTCAGGATCAGGGCCACGTCGGGCCGGGCAATGGAGGACAGGTAGGCCATTTCCCGGAAGTGGTTCATCCCCATTTCCAGCACCGCCACCTGGGTGTCCTCCGGCATACCCAGAATCGCCATGGGCATACCGATATCATTGTTATGATTGACCGGAGTTTTCTCCGTGCGGTAAGTTCCGCTCAGAACCTGGGCAACCATTTCCTTGGTGGTGCTCTTGCCCACGGAACCGGTGATGCCCACCACCTTCATGCCGATGCGCTGCCGTTCCCCCCGGGCAATGTCTCCCAAAGCGATCCGGGTGTCCGAAACGTAAATCGCGGGATAATCCCCCATCCTCCGGGTACACAGCGCCGCCGCTGCGCCGGCTGCCATGGCGGCGGGGACAAAGTTATTGCCGTCCCGGGTCCCCTGCAGGGCAATGAAGAGCTGCCCGGGATGGAGCTCCCGGGTATCGTTGCTGGCTCCCAGGAACGTCACGTCCGCGTATTTTTCCTCTACATAGCCGCCGCACCACTGGGCGGCCTGTCTCAGCGTGATTTTACCCATTGCGTTTCCTCAATTCTTCCAGGTGGGCCGCAACCTCCTCCCGCTCATCCAGGTGAATCTTGCGGCCGCCAATATCCTGATAGGTCTCATGGCCCTTTCCGGCCAGTACAATTATATCATCTTTTTCCGCAATGTCCATAGCATATCTGATGGCCGTGCGGCGGTCTTCCATCACAATATATGGTCCAAATTCTTTTTTTACCCCTGCCAGGATGTCCTCGATGATGGCCATTGGCGATTCCGTTCTGGGATTATCCGAGGTGATAACGGCGAAATCCGAGTATTTGACGCCGATTTCTCCCATAATGGGCCGTTTCAGGGGATCCCGGTCCCCGCCGCAGCCAAAGACGGCGATCACCCGGCCCTTGCAGAAATCCTGGACGGATTTCAGAACATTTTCCAGGCCGTCCGGGGTGTGGGCGTAGTCAATGAGGACGGAATAAGGGGTTTCGGGGGTGGGAACCACCTCCACCCGGCCCTTGACCCCACGGGCATCTGCCAGGGCGGCGGCGCAGCGGCCCAGGGGAATTCCCAGGCTCACCCCCAGGCCCAGCACCGTCAGGGCGTTGTACACCGTAAACCTGCCGGGGATTCCCAGCTTTACGGGAACCGCCTCCCCTTTCATTACCGCGGTAAAGCCGATGCCCTCGGCGTGAAGCGCCACATCCCGGGCTGTCAGGTCCCCGTTTCCCGTCACGGAGGTGGTGATCACGGGGCAGGCGCAGGCGGCAAGAATCCTTTCCGCGTAGCTGTCATCGATATTGACCACCGCCCGGTCGCACCGGCGGAACAGCTCCGCCTTGGCGTCACAGTAGGCATCCATGGTCTTGTGGAAATCCAGGTGGTCCTCCGTCAGGTTGGTAAAGGCGGCGGCGGCAAACCGGATACCTCCGATCCGCTCCAGTGCCACGGCGTGGCTGGATACCTCCATGACGGCGTAGGTGCAGCCCTCGTCCACCATCCGGGCAAAAAGGGCCTGCAGCTCAAAGCTTTCCGGGGTGGTGCGCTCAGTGGGAATCACTTTGCCGCCGATCAGGTTGCCCATGGTGCCCACAAGGCCCACCTTTGCTCCCAGGCATTTTTCCAGCACCTGTTTAAAAAGGAGCGTCACGGAGGTCTTGCCGTTGGTGCCGGTCACACCGATCACCTGCATCCGCTCTGCCGGACGCCCAAAGTAGTTGGCGGCAATCAGAGCCAGGGCCAGGCGGTCGGACTCCACCAGCACATAGGGAATCTCCTCCTGGGGACGGCAGGCCGTGACTACCACGGCGGCCCCTTTTTGGAGCGCCATGGGAATGAACCGGTTGCCGTCGGAAGCAAATCCGGATACCGCCACAAAAAGGCTGCCGGGTGTCACCTTTCTGGAGTCATAGAAAACTTCCCCGATTTCCTTTTCCGGGTCCGCGTGAAGCTCCGTCACCGGAACCTCCCGCAGTAAATCTTTCAGCTTCATAAGTACCTCCTGCCCTAATCCCGGGCACCAATATCCGTAAATTGCAGGGTGATGGTACTTCCCCGGGGAACCGAATCCCCCGCGGGCCGGTCCTGGGCCGTCACCACCACATTCGTATCCGCGTCCGGGTTTCCGGTACAGCGGATATATACCCCCGCTTTGTCCGCCGCGTCGGCAGCCTGCTGCCGGTTCATACCGGAAAAGTCCGGCACCTGGACAGCTGTGTCCGGCGCTTCCTCCCCCAGGTACAGCAGCACCTGACTGCCAACCGGCACCGCGCTGCCCGCCGCCGGGATCTGGGCGGTGACGGTTTCGGCGCTGCCGGAAAGAAATGCCGAAAGGCCCAGCCCTTTCAGGGCTTTCTCCGCTTCTTTCCCGGTCTTTCCGGTATAATCCTCGATCACGACCTCCCGGGCCGCGTCCTCCGGGAGCACCGTTTTTTTCACTCCCAGGTAGGGCAGAATGTCCCCCAGAATTGCGCCCACTGTGGGGGCCGCCATCGCACCGCCGGAAATATAGATCCCCGTGGCCCGGGAGGGGGTGTCCAGCGCCGCCAGGACAATGTAATCCGGGTCCTCCATGGGGGCTATACCCACAAAGGAGACGATCTTATCCTGGACCCGCTGGCCGTTTTCATCAAATACATCGATCTTCTCACTGGTGCCGGTCTTTCCGCCGATAGCGTAGCCCGGTACGTTGGCATTCTTGGCGGTACCCTCCGTGACCACGGAGCGGATCAGCTCCCGCATGGTTTCGGAGGTGGATTCCTGGATGGTCTGGCGAACCACCGTAGGCTCCTGCCGCAAAACCGTATTCCCGTCGGCGGAGATCACCTCCGAGACAATATACGGCTCCACCAGCTCGCCCCCGTTTACCACGGAGGCAATGGCCCGGACAAGCTGCAAAGGGGTCAGCTTAAAGGTCTGTCCGAAAGAGCCGGAGGTCAGGGAGGCCGTGCCCCACTTGTCCGTATCCGTCACCAGGGCCTTGTCAAAAAAAACGCCCTTGCTCTCCCCCGCCAGGTCGATGCCGGTCTTTTCCAGCACCCCAAACCGCTGCACATATTCATAGAACCGCTCCCCGCCCAGCTTCAGGGCGATATGGGCAAAGGCAATATTGCAGGAATTCTGCAATGCCTGGGGTGTCTTTTCCGCGCCGTGGCCGGCGGAGCGCCAGCAGTGAAGCAGCTGGGAGCGCCCGGGGATCTGCTCCGCGCCCCGGCAGTAGAAATTGGTGTTCAGGTCAATGGCCCCGCAGTCCAGGGCCGCCGCCATGGTCAGCACCTTGAACGTAGAGCCGGGCTCGTAGCCGTCGGAGAGCACCCGGTTTCGCCACTGCTTCAGCCGGGCGGCGGATAGCGCCTGCTGATAGGCGCTTTCGTCCCCGCTTTCTTTCAGCGCCTCCAGGCGGGCCCGTTCCGCCGAGTCCGCAATCTCCTGATAGTGGTTGGGGTCATAGCTTCCCAGGGTGGCCATGGCCAGGATCGCCCCGGTCTTGCAGTTCATCACCAGGCCGAATGCGCCGTTTTGCACATCGTATTTGGCGATAGCGGTTTGCAGCTGGTTTTCCAGACACTGCTGCACCGTGGCGTCCAGGGTCAGCACCACACTGCACCCCGGCTGGGAGGCCAGGTAGTTTTCATAGGAAAAGGGCATATCCATTTCATTGTTGCCCTTGGTGGTAATGACCTTTCCGGTTTTACCGGAAAGAAAAGCGTCATAGCTTGCCTCGATTCCCTCGGAGCCTTCATTGGAATTATTGGTAAAGCCGATCACCTGGGCGGCCAGCGTCCCGAAAGGATAGACCCGGCGGGAGGTTGGCTCGATATGAATGCCCGAAATATCATTTTCATTGATGTAGGCGCGAATCTGCCCCGCCACTTCCTCTTCCACCCGGCTGCCCACCTGCTTGTACCGCTTGGTGGTATCCGCCGCCTGCTCCCGGATCCACTGGGGATCCTTGTCAAGAAGCGGAGCCAGAAAATCCGCAATGGCATCCACATCCGCCTTGGACTGCTTCAGTTCGTGGGGGTCCAGATAGATATTTTCCACATTTACGGAAGATGCCAGAATATTCATATTGCAGTCGTAGATGGTGCCCCGGTCCGCCGTAACGGGGGTCGTTCGGGTCTGATTCCGCAGCGCCAGCTCCGCGTAATAGCTGTAATCGAGCACCATCAGATTGTACAGCCGGACAGCCGCCGGCACAAAGGCCAAAATTCCCAGCAGCAGCCCCGTAAGTAGAATCCTGCGGTGCTGCCCGCTGTCCAGGCGCACCCGGCTTCCGGATGAACGTTCCTTTTTTCCCATAGCCCACCGGCCCTTTCCAATGAATCGTGCTAAATGGCCACAATGGGCAGCAAGGGAATCCCTCGCCGCCCACCTGCAGCTGTTATCCTATTCATATTGGAAAGCGTCTTGGTTTATGCCTGGGATATGGTATATGCCTACTTTGCAAACAGTCCCCGCAGGAACCACAGAATGTCATCCCACAGTGTCGGCTCCGCCTCAGGCACGGGCACACTTACCCATACCGTGGCGTTCTGGGCTTCCTCCCGGGGGATCATGCCCAGGCCCTCCGCCGAGCTGCGTACCTTTTCCAGGTCAAAGCAGGTGCGGTAACTGTGTTCAAGCTGGGCGTTTTCCCGGCGAAGCTGGGAAAGGTAGTCGGATGTCTGATTATACTGCTCCCAGCTCTGCTGCAGCCGGAAAGCGCCGATAACCAGCACCACCAGCATTACAACCGCCACCGTCATGCCGCACAGGGCCACAGGGTCCACATAGACCTTCTGCAGCTTCTCCCGCCTCAGCTTTGGCAGGGTGGCTTTCTTCTTTTGCTTTCCCCCGACCTGGGGCGCCGCGCTGCCCTGGACATAGAACTGCCCTACATATTGAATTTCGGGTTTCCGTTCCATAGGCATCCTTCTTTCATAGTTTTTCGCACACCCGGAGCTTGGCGCTTCTGGCTCTCGGGTTTTCCTCCAGTTCTTCCGTCCCCGGTAAAATGGGCTTACGAGAGATCAGCTTCACTTTCGGCTTCTTTCCGCACACGCACACGGGGAAGCTGGGCGGGCAGGTACAGCCCCGGGCCGCCTCCGCCATAGCAGACTTCACGATCCGGTCCTCCAAAGAGTGGAACGTGATCACCGCCAGCCGTCCGCCGGGGTTCAGCATGGGTATCGCCGCCTCCATGGCTTTTGACACCGCGCCCAGCTCGTCATTGACCGCAATGCGGATGGCCTGGAAGCTGCGCTTGGCCGGGTGCTGCTTTTCCCGCAGGGCCGCCGGGGGAACACTTCCCCGGATGATGTCCACCAGCTCCAGCGTGGTGGCAATGGGCTTTTGCTCCCGGCGGCGGCAGATCGCCCCGGCGATCAGGGGGGCATACCGTTCCTCGCCGTAGTCAAACAGGATTCGTTTCAGTTCCTCATAGGACCATTCATTCACCACCTGATAGGCAGTGAGGGTATCTCCCCGGTCCATACGCATATCCAAAGGGGCATCCGCCATATAGGAAAAGCCCCGGCTGCTTTCGTCCAGCTGAGGAGAGGAAACCCCCAGGTCCAGCAGCACGCCGTCCACCCCCAAATATCCCAGGGAGCGGATCACGGAATCCATTTCACAGAAATTACTGTGGACCAGGGTCACCCGGTCCTGAAAGGGTGCCAGACGCTCCCCCGCTGCCGCCAGGGCCGTCTCATCCCGGTCAATCCCGATCAGGTGCCCGGTGGTAAGACGGCCGGCTATCTCCCGGGAGTGTCCGCCGCCGCCCAGAGTGCCGTCCACATAGACTCCATCGGGGCGGATATTCAGGGCATCGATGCTCGCGTCAAGAAGCACGGAAACATGATGAAACGCACTCATAGGCCGATTGCCTCCAGGGAAGCAAGCAGCTTCTCCGGGCTCAGATTCTCTTCCTCGAACCGGGCAAATTCCGACTCGGCCCAGATCTCCGCCTGGCCCGCCCGGCCCACGATCATCACATCCCGGTCAATGCCTGCATAGCGCAGCAGGTTCTCGGTCAGGGGAAAACGGAACTGTTTATCGGGATTGCACACGGTGGCATTCATAAAAATCAGACTGGTAGCGCCGGAACGCTGGGAAATGCTCAGGGCATTATAGTTGTCGCTGAGCCGCTGCCACTCGGTATCCGTGTAAACCGTCAGGCAGCGGTGGCCGCAGTTTACGCCCAGGGTCACATAGAAGCACGCCCCCAGCTCATCACGAAGCTTGGACGGGACAAACAGCCGGTTCTTATCATCCAGCTTTGCGCTGTACTTGCCGATCATGGGCGCACCTCCTTTCCCTTTTCCTCCACTTTGCTTCCCTTTTGCTCCAATTACAGACAGTATAATACTTCGTCCCCAAAAAATCAATCTTTTTTGTGGATAATTTTCTGTTTCCAGGGAAAATGGAAGATTTTTCCTGTATTTTTCGAACGGTTGTTCTATAAAATCAGGGTGAAAAGGTCACTTTTCCGTTCTCCAGTCTGGCTTTGACCCTGGCGGGCTTCCGGCTGCACCGGAGAAGATACCCGGCCAGCGCCCCCTCCACCTCCGTCTGAATCATCCGGCGAAGCTGCCGCGCCCCGTCACGACCCCGGCACCGCTCCGCAAAGCCCCGGGCAAGCTCGGTTGGGAATGTCACCTGCACCCCCAGGCCCGCCGCCCGCTCCGTAAGCTGGCGCAGGTACTTCCCGGCAATGGCCTCCATAGCCTCTGCCGTCAGGGGTTCAAAGCGGACAGTGCTGTCCAGGCGGCCCAGGAACTCCGGGGTAAAGACCTGGCGGAGGGTTTCGGACATCTGGTCCTCCTTTCCTGACGCGCAGAAGCCCAGTCCGTCGCCCCGGATCTCGCTGCCCACATTGGAGGTCATGACCACAATCGTATTCTTGAAGCTGACCCGGCGGCCGGTGGAGTCCGTCAGAACGCCCTCCTCCATGATCTGCAGCAGAACCCCCAGCACCTCCGGGTGGGCCTTTTCGATCTCGTCCAGCAGTACCAAAGAATAGGGCCTGCGGCGCACCGCCTCCGTCAGCTTGCCGCCCTCCTCGTAGCCCACATACCCCGGAGGCGCGCCGATGAGCCGGGACACCGACTGCTTTTCCATATACTCCGTCATATCCAGGCGGATCATGGCTTCCTTGCTGCCGTAGACCTCCGCAGCCAAAGCCCGGCACAGCTCTGTTTTTCCCACCCCGGTGGGCCCTGTAAACAGCAGGCAGGCAATGGGCCGCTCCGCGTCCCGGATACCGGAATAGCCCCGGCGCACCGCTTCCGCCACGGCCTCCACTGCCTTTTGCTGGCCCATGACATGACCGGAAAGCAGGCTCTCCAGCTCCAGAAGCCGCTCCCGCTCCCCGGCGGTGAGCCGCCCCACCGGGATCCCCGTCCGGGCGGACACCACCCAGGCAATGTCCGCCCCGGTGACGGTCCTTGCCCGGCGGCCCTCGGCGGACTTTGCCATCAGGGTCTGCATCCTGTCCCGCAGTTCCGCCGCCTTTTCATACCGCCGCTCCCGCACCGCGTCGTGGAGCTCCTCTTCCAAAGCTTTCCGAGCCGCGCCCCCCTTGGAGATCTGCATTTCCTCCATTCTGGCCCTGGCGGCCCCCTCGTCCAGCAGGTCGATGGCCTTATCCGGCAGGTACAGATCCGGAAGATACCGCACGGACAGCCGCACCGCCTCTTTCAGCGCTTCTTCGGAGATCCGCAGATGGTGGTGCCGCTCCAGACCGGGCTTCAGCGCACGCAGAATGGCAAGGGTAGTCTCCTTTCCCGGCTCCTCCACCGCCACCGGTCGGAACCGGCGTCCCAGCGCCGCGTCCTTTTCAATATACCGGCGGTATTCCTCCCGGGTGGTGGCCCCCAGCATCTGCAGCTCCCCCCGGCCCAGGGCGGGCTTAAAGATATTGGCGGCATCGATGGCCCCCTCCGCCGCGCCGGCGCCCACGATGGTGTGCATCTCATCCACAAAGAGGATGACATCCCCGCTGCGCTTGACCTCCGCCAGCACATCCCGGAGCCTCTCTTCAAATTCGCCCCGGTACTTGGTGCCTGCCACCAGGCTTGCCATATTGAGGCTTACCAGCCGTTTGTCCTTGAGCTGGGGCGGCACATCCCCCAGGGCCATCCGCTGGGCCAGCCCCTCGGCAATGGCGGTCTTACCCACCCCCGGTTCTCCTACCAGCGCCGGATTGTTCTTGTTCTTCCGGCAGAGGATCCCCACGACCATGTCGATCTCCCTGTCCCGTCCGATCACCGGCTCCATACCGGATGCCTTCTGTACCAGATCCTCGCTGAACTGTTCCAAAAGCTTCGTAGCGACCGCCTCCTTTTTTACCGTGGGAGAAGCGCCCTCCTCCCAGCGCAAATAGTCCACCGTATGGGTAAACAGCGTATCGGCGCTGATGCCGTAAATTTTCAGCAGCTCCCCGGCCGCGCTTTGCTCCTGCCGGGCCATCGACAGCAGCACATGCTCCGGCTTAACCTGGCGGCAGCGGCGCTGCCTTGCCTCCTGGGCCGCTCCCCGGAGGATCCGGCGGGCAGAGCCCGTGAGCCCCTGGGGCAGGGGCAGGCCCGGAAGCCCCGTGCCGTAGAGAAGCTGGGTCATGGCTCTCGTCAGCTCCGGGCTGACCCCCAAAGACCGCAGCAGCTGGCCGCTGCTGCCGCCGGAGCCGCACAGTGCCAGCAGAAGATGGGCAGAGCCCACATAGCTGTGGCCCAGGTCCCGGGCCATTTTCCCGGCGCGCTGGATCACATCCGCCGCGCGCACATCATAGCGCATGGAAATCACTCCCTTTTAACGAAAAATTTTCGCCACCCATCAGAAGAAATATACGAAAGTTTTTCAAAAAAAGCTTGCTTTTTTCCGAATCCATGCTAGACTAAAGGTGCGTATACCAAAACGCAGATAGAACTATACATATTGGGAGGGAAAACCATGGCTTACAAAATTACCGATGCCTGCGTAAAGTGCGGCTCCTGCGCTGAGCAGTGCCCCGTTGAGGCAATTTCTGAGGGTGATGAGACCTACGTCATCGATCCCGATGTCTGTGTCAGCTGCGGCTCCTGCGCCGAGCAGTGCCCCGCTGAAGCGATTGAGGAAGCGTAACTTCTCAACCTATGACCGGCCTGCGCGGGAAAAACCGCGCAGGCCGATTTTTTGGAGGGCGATATGGAAATTCTTCCCATGGGCATGACCCTGGACCTGCCGGAGGGGGTGTTCCCCCTGAGCACAGACTCCATGGCACTGGCCCACTTCTGCCGGGGCGCGAAGGGAAAGCGGTGGCTGGACCTGGGCTCCGGCGGCGGGACCCTGGGTCTTCTGCTGTGCGCCGAAGATCCCCGCCGCTCCGTCACCGGGGTGGAGCTAAGCAGCGATTCCCATGCTGCCGCCCTGGAAAATATCCGGCGCAACGCACTGGAAGTCCGTATGCAGAGTATATGCGCCGACCTGCGGGAGGTTCCCGGTCTTTTTCCCGCCGGCAGCTTTTCCTGCTGTATCGCCAATCCCCCCTACTTTTCCGGCGGCCCGGTGAGCACCACCCTCCCCGCCGCCCGGCACCGGGAGGCCTGCACTCCGGAGGACCTGTGCCGCAGCGCCGCCTGGGCGCTGCAGTATGGGGGCGACCTCTTTCTTGTCTGCCCGCCGGAAAATATGGCTGAGTGGATCGCCGCAGGGGCTGCCCGGAACCTGCAAACCAAGGTCCTCCGCCTGGTTCGCCACCGGGAGGGAGGGCCAGCGAGCCTTGCCCTGCTGCGGCTGCGCAAGGGCGGAAAGCCCGGGCTCCGGCTGGAGGAAATCTCCCTCCACGACGCTGCCGGAAACCAAACGGAAGTTTACAAGGAAATTTATCATATAGGGCCCGGAGACAGGGTTGACGCCTGAACGGGCCCGGGAATACCGTCACAGGAGGCTTAACATGGCTGGAATTCTGACCCTCGTTCCCACTCCCATCGGCAACCTGGGGGACATCTCCCCCCGGGCCAGGGAGGCCCTGGCGAATGCCGACTTCATCGCCGCGGAGGACACCCGGGTGACACTGAAGCTATTAAACCATCTGGAGCTCCACAAGCCCCTTATCAGCTACTACGAACACAATAAGGCCTTTCGGGGGGAGAAGATCGTGGAACGCATCCAGGCGGGGGAAAACTGCGCCCTGGTCTCCGACGCGGGCAGTCCCGCCATTTCTGACCCCGGAGAGGAGCTGGTAAAGCAGTGTGCCGAAGCAGGGATCACCGTCACCGCCATCCCCGGCCCCTGCGCCGCCATCACCGCCCTGAGCATCTCCGGGCAGCTCACCGGCAGGTTTTGTTTTGAGGGCTTCCTCTCCACCGCGAAGAAAAGCCGGTTCGAGCACCTGGACGCCCTGCAGGACGAACGCAGAACCATGATCTTCTACGAGGCCCCCCACAAGCTGGTGAACACCCTGGAGGATATGGCCCAGGTCTTTGGAAGCGACCGTCCCGTGAGCCTGTGCCGGGAGCTGACCAAGCTCCACGAGGAAGTGGTGCGGACTACTCTGGGACAGGCCCTGGAACGGTACCGGGAAACACCCCCCAAGGGGGAATTCGTACTTGTGGTCGCCGGCGCTCCGGAAAAGCCCCGGGAAACGCCCTCCTCCGCCGATGCCGCCGCCCGGGTGCGCTCCCTCATGGAAGCGGGCCTATCCCGGAAAGACGCGGTAAAGCAGGCCGCCCAGGAGCTGAATCTTCCCAAAAACGCCGTCTACGCCGCCGCCCTGGGGGGAGAAGCCTGACCGGATTCTCTTACTCCGGGAAAAACATCCGAACCGTCCAGGAGGCGGCGAGGAAGCCCACAAAATCCGCAAACAGCGCGGCGGGGAGGGTGTACCGGGTCTTCCGGATCCCCGCCGCCCCGAAATAGACGCTGATGGTATAAAAGGTAGTCTCCGTGGAGCCCAGCATCACCGCCGCCGTGCGGCCCACCAGGGAATCCACCCCATAGGACGCCATCAGGTCGGTGCCCACCGCCAGAGCGGCGCTGCCGCTGATGGGCCGGATCAGCACCAGCAGGGCGCACGCCGGCGGGATGCCCAGAAAGGAAAATACCGGTTCCAGCACCTTTCCTAAGTATTCCGCCGCACCGCTGGCCCGAAGCATATGTACCGCCGTCAAAAGCAGCACCAGGGACGGCAGGATGGACACGATCAGCTTCAGGCCCTCCCCCGCTCCCTCCAGCATGACGGCATAGCCGTTCTCCCGCTTCCCCAGAGCCAATACCGAGGTCAGAAGCAGAATTCCCGGCACAAGATAGTCCGTCATCGCGTCCACACCTTTCCCAGGCACCAGGCCGCGAGAACCCCCAGGGAGGCGGAGAGCAGACTGCTGACCCACACCGCCGGGAGAATGTCAAAGGGGGACTGGCACCCCAGGGCGCTGCGCACAGCCGCCACATTGGTGGGCAGAAACTGGATGGAAGCGGTATTGAGCACGATAAGCCTGCACATTTCATCGGTAGCAAGGGTGGGCTCCTCGGGGTCTTTCAGCCGCCGGACGGCAGCAATGCCCATGGGGGTCGCCGCGTTGCCCAGCCCCAGAAAATTGGCGCAGACATTGGCGCTCAGGCTGCCTGCCAGCCGGGCATCTTTTTTTGTGCTGGGAAAAATCCGCCCCAGCACCGGAGAAAGCAGACGGGAAAGGAAAGCTGTCACACCGATTTTTTCCATCAGCTTTCCCACCCCGGACCACAGGCACACCGCCCCGGTAATGGAAAGGGCCAGTGTCACTCCCGCCTGAGCCCCCTCCACCGCCGCAGCGGACAGCGCGCCGCCATGGCCGGACAGGGCGGCAAAAAGGACGCTTCCAAACAGCATCCCCGTAAAAATCCAGCTCATCACCATGGACATCCCTCCCGGGTAAGCCTATGCGCAGGACAATAAAAAATACGTTATCAAACAGTGCCTGAACACAAATTGTTTGGGCGCTTCTTCTGATGAACGCTTGATGATGCAGGTGTATTTTCTTTGCATTCTCCGGTGAATTTGAAGGAATAGAAATTTCTCCGGATTCGCTGTTTATGGTAAAGACTTTCCGCAGCAGATAATATATAATACCTCCGGAGGTGAGCATTATGGATCAAGTCAAAATAGGAAAATTTATTGCCGAACTTCGCCGGGGAGAAGGACTTACCCAGGAAGCATTGGGCGAAAAGCTGGGTGTTACCAACAAAACTGTTTCCCGATGGGAAAATGGCAATTACATGCCGGACATTGAAATGTTCCAATTATTGACAAGAGAATTTAAGATAAGTATCAATGAATTGCTGTCCGGGGAAAGACTTTCTGACGGGGATTTCAGGCAGAAAGCAGATGAAAATGTAATCGCCGCCGCAAAAGAAAGCGCGTTTTCATGTGAAGAAAAAAAGGCGTATTTTAAGAAGAAATGGCGCACAGAGCATGTTTCCCTTTTCGTGATTCTTTTTATCATTCTGGTTTTGTCGATCGTACTGCCCTTTGTTTTTAAAAAGCCGTCTTTTGTTGGGTTGGCGCCTTTGGTTGCTTTGATCGAACATTGTTATCAACACAACAAAATGATGATCTATGTAGAAAACAATCTCCATGGTTAAGGGACCGGCCTAATTATCCCGGAGATATTTGAATAAACGGCCCCCGGAGCTATAAAGAAATGCATCCGTATCAAAACCGATACGGATGCAAAACTATCTTATGCGCACCACCACAACCCGGAAAGCAAGAACCGGTTTATCGTCGGGAACGGCACTTGGCGCGGCCTCTCTTACTGGGGCATGAGGTGGGACCGCTTCAGTGCGGGGCGCAGGGCCAGATACAGCGTGCCCGCCACGACCACGGCAACCACCGCGTTGACGCAGGTGGTGATGGCGCCGATCTTGGCCCAGATGGCAGCTGCCTCCTGGGGAACCCCCAGCACATAGGTCTTATAGAAATATCCTACAACGGGATCGGCCACAATATTAAAAGCCATGCCCGCCGCGCAGGACAGGTAAACGGAAACCGCCAGGGGGACTTTCCGTTCCCTTTCCTCGTTGATTTTAAACACCTTGTGGGCAACAAAGCCGGCAATCAGGCCGATGCACAGCTTCAGCACAAAGGTCTTGGGCGCGGAGGTCACATAGGCCGTGGTCAGGTCGGCGATGGTCATACCCACGGCGCCTGCCATACCGCCCCAGAAGCCGCCCAGCAGCAGCGCCGCCAGCACGCAGAAAACATTTCCCAGATGGAAAGCGGTCTTTTCCGTTCCCACAGGAATGTCGATCTTGCAGAACGTGAAGCCGATGTAGCAAAGGGCGGCAAAGAGCCCGGCCAGGGCCAACTGCCGTACGTTTGTGGACGCACGCCGGGGAAGCAGTCCCACGATCCCGGTCACAAGGCCCACAACCGTGAGGATCAGGCTGAGGGCAAACAGCATTTTGTCCCCGGCACCGGCATTTTCCGCAACAGCGGCCCCCCGGGTCACGAAAACCAGGACCAGTCCGGCGATCAGCAGCAAAGCGCCAACAGCGGCGGGTATTTGATTCTTTTTCATATACAATCCCTCCCGGAATTTTTTCCTTATTATAGCGCCATCTGGCAATAAAGATAGAGCCAGAATTAAACAATAAAATAAGGCCAGATTGAAATTGAATCGTTGTGTGTACAGAAAAAGGGGAAATGTGTCTGTACAAAACCGGGAAAGAATGCTATAATTTTTTACAGAATAACTACCGCGGTATATATATTAATAAGGAGGATTATCATGAGACTGATTCGCGCAAAGGACTACCAGGATGTCAGCCGGAAGGCTGCCAACATCATTGCCTCCGTGATCCAGTTAAAGCCCGACTGTGTGCTGGGTCTGGCCACCGGAAGCAGCCCCGTAGGAACCTACAAGGAGCTGATCGCCAAGTATGAAAGCGGCGAGCTGGACTTCTCCCAGGTGAAAACCGTGAACCTGGACGAGTATGTGGGCCTTCCCAAGGACCACGATCAGAGCTACGCTTATTTTATGCGCACCAACCTCTTTGACCATGTGAATATCGATCAGTCGGGCTGCAACATCCCCAACGGCATGAATCCCGACGCGGAAGCCGAGTGCGCCCGGTACGACGCCGTGATCGACGCCTTCGGCGGCGCGGACCTGCAGCTGCTGGGCCTGGGCCCCAACGGTCACATCGGCTTCAATGAGCCCGCCGACGCGTTCGTAACGCCCACCAACAAGATTGCCCTGACAAAGGCCACCATCGACGCCAACGCCCGCTTCTTTGCTTCCCGGGATGACGTTCCCAAGTTTGCCTACACCATGGGCATCGGCGGCATCATGAAGGCCAAGCGGGTGCTGCTGGTTGTGAGCGGCAAAAATAAGGCTCAGGCGGTGAAGGACTGCTTCTTCGGCCCCATCCGTCCCCAGGCTCCCGGCTCCATTCTCCAGTTCCATCCCGACTTTACCCTGGTTGCCGACGAGGACGCTCTGTCTTTGGTTGCCGACCAGCTCTGATACTGTTTTTCACGGGCAGCCCCAACCGGCTGCCCGTTTTCTTTTTCCGTGCCCGGATTCCGCGGCTCCGGCGTATCAGAAAAGGCGTATATGTTTATCGGCTGTTACACAGCATACAGATAAATTGGAATTTGCTGGCTTCGCCGAATTGACAATTGACAGTTGACAATTATTGTGTCCCTACGGGACAATTTAGAAATAATTTCTATTGTTTTTCATCCAAATTCTTTTTATTTTAAATCATCCCGAAGGGATTCCTTAATTGTCAATTGTTCATTGTCAATTGTCAATTAAATTCCAATTTGTCGTGCCGCTGCGTTAACCCCTTAAGCATTCAGACGAATTTCCCTGTTTACAGAAGCCCCTCCCATGTGATATGATAAGGGCAATATGGGAAACAGAAGGTACGATACATGGATTACATTGTTTTGGATATGGAATGGAACCAGCCCTGGCCGGGGTCACCCTCGTCCAAAAAGGTGCTCCCGGTTCAAATCCGGGGAGAGATCATCCAGATGGGCGCGGTGCGTCTGACGGAGGATCAGCGCGTCGCGGATGAATTTCAGGTCATGGTGAAGCCCAGATTCTACCGCCGCCTGAACCGCCGGGTGAGCAAGCTCACCGGCATCAAGGAAAGCCGCCTGCGGGAGGAGGGGATCCCCTTCCCCGAGGCTATCCAACAGTTCCGGGATTGGTGCGGCGGGGAAGTCATCTTCCTGACCTGGGGCTTTGACGACATCGGGATCCTCCGGGAAAACCTGCGGCTTTACAGCCTTGACGAGGACTGGACAGACAACTGGTATAACGCCCAGATGATCTTCAACGCCCAGACCGACGGCTCTTCCTCTCAAAAGGCCCTGAAAACCGCCATGGAGGCCTTTGGCATCGAGGCCACCCGCCCTGCCCATGACGCCCTGGGGGACGCCTACCACACCGCCCTGATCTGCGCCAGGCTGGACCTGAAGCAGGGGGCGGAGGAATATGGAAAAGCCATGAAAAGCCATGAAAACGGCTTTCACGGCGGAGAGCTTCCCGGCTGCATCAGCCGCCAGGTGTTCCGGGATTACGCCGACAAGTCCGCCGCCCTGTCCGCCATGGCAGGCAGCGAAAACCTGTGTCCCATCTGCTCCCGGCAGATGCTGGGCTCCCGGTGGTTTGCCCAGCCGGGACGGCGGTATATGGATATGGCCGCCTGCCCTGAGCACGGAAAGTTTCTGATCCGGGTGCGGCTGTCCCAGCAGCCCGACGGACTGATTCGGGTGAGCAGGCTCACCTACGAGGCCGCCTCCGAGGCCGCCGAGGCCTATGCCCGGAGGGCGGAAAAGGCGGATCCTGAGGATGCCGCCCGGCCCCGCCGCCGCAGAAGAAGCCGGGGAAAGCGCCCCTCCAAAACGGAAACAGAATAATCTTACAAACCCGGCTGCCCCAGGGCAGCCGGGGATTGTTATGTCTGCACGTTACTATTCCGTCCTGCCTGAATTTCCTGTGATAAATGATCGTTTCGCGCACTTGCCCCAAATGGTGTGCGGGTGGTTAGACGCCTTGCCCCCCGCACTTGTGAGGGGGGTGCCACCAGTTCGCAAACTGGTGGCGGGGGGAGTACGAATTCCCGGTCATTGCGATAATGTAGCGCACATTGGCGTGGCAATCCCCATATTTAGAAGAAAGCGGTCACAATGACGAGGGAGATTCCCACACCAGTTTGCGAACTGGTTCGGAATGACACATAAATTGAAACGCAGCCGCTTATACGAGCTCCCCCCGGTACCAGTGTGCGCACTGGTACCACTCCCCTCATAAATGCGGGGGGCGAGGGCGCTCCCGCACCAGTTGAACCATCGTACCCTAGTTCGCTAAACGATCATTTACCGCAAAAACGATACCGAGCGGGTCAGGGAAGAAACGATTACACATATCCTGCGCACGACTTGTCCGCCGGCACTGCCGGCAAACGATCCTTTATCCGGCGTTTCCCAGCCGCTGCCGCGCAAAAACGCCTGCTTACGCGGGGAACCTTTATGCGGTCTTAATGTGAGGCGGCAAATCTTTATACCTCCTTTATCCCCCGTTTCCTATAATAGGGACAATATTCGACGGGAGGGCTGTCCTTGGGAAATCGGAAATGGATAAGGCTCAATTCCTTTCAGAGCATTGTGCTGGGCTTCGCGGGGGTCATTCTGGGAGGAACCGGGCTGCTGATGCTGCCTTTTTCCACTGCCTCCGGGAAATCCGCCCCCTTTCTGGACGCGCTGTTCACCGCCGCCACCTCCGTCTGCGTCACGGGGCTGGTGGTCCAGGACACCGGCACCTACTGGTCCATTTTCGGGCAGGCGGTCATTCTTCTGCTGATCCAGATCGGCGGATTGGGCGTTATCACCGTGGCGGCGCTCCTTGCCATTCTCTCCGGACGGCGGATCGGTCTGATGCAGCGCTCCACCATACAGGAAGCCGTTGCCGCCCCGAAAATGGGCGGTATCGTCCGGCTGACCTGCTTCATTCTGAAAGTGACCTTTATCACGGAACTGCTGGGCGCGGCGGTGATGGCTCCCGTATTCTGCCGGGATTTTGGGCTCCCCAGGGGACTGTGGATGGCCCTGTTTCACTCGGTATCCGCTTTCTGCAACGCGGGACTGGACCTCATGGGCATACGGGGACAGTATTCCTCCCTGACCGCCTACGCCGCCGATCCCATCATCAGCATCACCGTCATGGCCCTCATCATCACCGGCGGCATCGGCTTTCTGACCTGGGACGATGTGCGCACCCACGGCATTCACCTGAAGCGCTACCGGATGCAGAGCAAGGTGATCCTGCTTTCCTCCACCCTGCTGATCCTCATTCCCGCGGTATGGCTCTATCTGGAATTTGACGGAATGCCTGCCGGGCAGCGGATACTCTCGGCTCTCTTTCAGGCGGTGACCCCCAGGACCGCCGGCTTCAATACCGCGGACCTCACGGCCCTCACCCAGTCGGCTCAGTTTCTCATCATTCTTCTGATGCTGATCGGCGGCTCCCCCGGCTCCACCGCCGGCGGTATGAAAACCACCACCTTTGCCGCCCTCCTGGGCTGCGCCTCCGCCGTTTTCCGCCGCCGGGACAGCGTCCACTTCTTCGGACGGCGGATCTCTCAGGAAGCGGTATCCACAGCCGCCACCCTGGCTGTGCTCTATGTGGGACTGAGCGCTCTCGGCGCCATGGCCATCAGCGCCCTGGAAAACCTCCCCATTCTTACCTGCCTGTTTGAAACCGCCTCAGCCATCGCTACCGTGGGGCTGACCCTGGGCATCACCCCCACTCTGGGGACCGCGTCCAGATGTATTCTCATTGCCCTGATGTATCTGGGCCGGGTGGGCGGTCTGACCTTTATCTACGCCGCCACCTCCGGCAGAAAGGTGCAGATGGGACGCCTGCCCCTGGACAAGTTCACCGTAGGATAAACCAAAGGAGAATCGTAATGAAATCAATTTTGCTTATCGGCCTGGGCCGGTTCGGCAAGCACATTGCCATGGAGCTGTACAATCTGGGCCACCAGGTCATGGTGGTGGATTCCAACGAGGAGCGGCTGAATGAAGTGCTGCCCTACGCTACCAACGGGCAGATCGGAGACAGCACCAACGAGGTCTTTCTTTCCTCCCTGGGGGTCCGGGACTTTGATGTGTGCATCGTCGCCATCGGCAACGACTTCCAAAGCTCCCTGGAAACCACCTGTCTTCTGAAAGAGCTGGGTGGCAAGCTGGTGGTGGCCCGGGCGGAACGGGACGGCCAGGCCAAGTTTCTCCTGCGGAACGGCGCTGACGAGGTGGTGTACCCGGAAAAGCAGCTGGCAAAATGGACCGCCATCCGGTTTACCTCCAACCACATTCTCGACTACATCGCCCTGGATAACGACCACGCCATTGTGGAGCTGGACCTGCCCGATGCCTGGGCGGGCAAAACCGTGGGAAAAATTGACATCCGCCGGAAATACGGCATTAATATTCTCGGTGTCAAACGCAGCGGAAAGCTGCACCTCACCGTCACACCGGATACCCAGTTTTTGGAGGGAGATACGGTGCTGGTGCTGGGAGAAAACCGTGCGCTGCAAAAAGCGTTTCGTATCTGAAACCCGGCGCGCACAGGGTACAGGAAAGGATGGGATGCGCATATGGAGACCTGGATTCTGATCGCGGCGGCAATACTGTCTTTTCTGTTTGTCTTTCTGGGCGCGGTGTGGATCGGC
This sequence comes from uncultured Oscillospiraceae bacterium, assembly GCA_964625595.1. Taxonomy (GTDB): domain Bacteria; phylum Bacillota; class Clostridia; order Oscillospirales; family Oscillospiraceae; genus Faecousia. The sequence continues at coordinate 21,790 of CAZVDH010000014.1, forward strand.
GGCTTCTTTGACCGGTATTTCCGTCCGGAGGAACCGGAGGATTCGGAAGATTCCCAGGAAGTTCCCCCCGCCGTTTGATTCCGGCGGGAAATTGTGCTATAATAAAGAAAACGCGCATCGGATAAAAACAGCAAAGCGGAAAATTGGAATTTGGCGCGCAGTTAAAGCGCGCGGGTGGTTAGACGCCTTGCCCCCCCGCACTTGTGAGGGGGGGTGTCCCTGCGCTAGCGCAGGGACGGGGGGAGTACGAATTCCCGGCAGCAGCGCGTCAAACAGATTTATCTTTCTGTGTTTTACGTCCTTTTTTTCGTATCTTTTTATGAAAGATATGTGGGTGACGAACTCCCCCCGGTACCAGTGTGCGCACTGGTACCACCCCCCTCACAAGTGCGGGGGGGCAAGGACGTGTACCGCATCGGCACCGCTCGCCACTGTCCCAACAGCCCTTCAAATTCCAATTTATCTGTGTACTAAATGCCGGAATCCGGAACAAGAAATAACTTTCCGCAAAAGGGGGGGGCGCCGCCATGGAACGAAAAACAAACCGCAACGATTCTCCCCCTCACGGCGTGCCCTGGGGACTGACCCTGTCATGGCGGGATCTTGCCAAAACGCTCCTCATCCTGCTGCTTGCTACGCTCATCGGATGGCTGTTCTACGGCCTGGGCTTTACCGAGGCCAATATCATCACCGCCTATCTTCTGGCGGTGCTCATCACCTCCATGGTGACAAGCGGCTGGGTGTGCAGCCTGATCGCCTCCATTATCAGCGTTTTTATTTTCAACTACCTGTTTACCAATCCCCGGTTTACTTTCCGGGTCTATGATAAAGGCTACCCGGTCACCTTTGCCATCATGTTCCTGGCCGCCATGCTCACCGGCACCCTGGCGGGCAAGCTCCGGGATCACGCCGGAGAAGCCGCCCGCTCCGCTTTCCGCAGCCAGGTGCTGTTTGAGACCAGCCAGCTTTTACAGAAAGCCCCCACCCAGGCTGACATTCTCCCGGGTATCGGCGGACAGCTTGCCCGGCTCCTGAACCGTCCGGTGCGGGTTTGTCCGGCGGGCAGCAGTCCGGAAGACGGCAGGCTGTTCTGGCCCGAGGGGCAGGCAGGAGCCTGGCCCGTTACGGAGGAAGTCCGCACCGCATTGGGCGCGGTCCTTATATGGTGTCCCAGGAAAGAGACCTCCGACGCTATCTGTCTTCCCATCCGTTCCGGGGACCGGGTTTACGGTGCCGTTGCTATCCGGACGGCAGGAGACGCCCTGGAGGGCTTCGAAAGCAGCATGGTGCTGTCCGTGCTGGGCGAATGCGCCCTGGCCATGGACAACAAGCGGATCGCCCGGGAAAAAGAGCAGTCCGCCCTCCTGGCCCAGAGCGAGCAGCTTCGGGCAAACCTGCTGCGCTCCATTTCCCATGATCTGCGCACGCCCCTGACCTCCATTTCCGGCAATGCCAGCAACCTGATGTCCAACGGCGCTTCCATTGACGAGGACGCCAAGCAGCAGATCTACACCGATATTTATGACGACGCCATGTGGCTCATCAGTCTGGTGGAAAACCTGCTGGCAGTGACCCGGCTGGAGGACGGCAAAATGCAGCTGCATACCTCCACCGAGCTGGTGGATGAAATCGTGGCGGAGGCCCTGCGCCATGTAGACCGGCGGGCCAGCGAGCATACCATTACCGTGGAAGCTTCGGAAGACCTGCTTCTCGTAAAGGGCGACAGCAAGCTTATCATCCAGGTGATTATGAACCTGGTTGACAACGCGATAAAGTACACCCCGCCGGGCTCCCATATCCGCATCCGCACCCAGGCTGCGGGGGACCGGGTGGAGCTGAGCGTGGCGGATGACGGTCCCGGAATTCCCGACGACCAGAAGCCAAAAATCTTCGATATGTTCTACACCGGTTCCAACCGTTTGGGCGACAGCCGCCGGAGCTTAGGGCTCGGGCTGAGCCTGTGCCGGTCCATTGCCGCGGCCCACGGGGGAACTCTGACGGTGGAGGACAATACGCCCCACGGCGCGGTCTTTTCCTTTACCCTGCCGAGAGGAGAGGTGACAATGCATGAATAAACCCCTGATCCTGGTGGTGGAGGACGATCCCTCCGTGAGGAACCTGATCACCACCACCCTGCGTCTGCACGAATACCGTTTTCTCACCGCCGCCTCCGGCAGCGGGGCCATTCTGGAGGCTTCCTCCCACAACCCGGATGTAGTACTGCTGGATCTGGGCCTGCCTGATATGGACGGCGTGGAGGTCATCCAGCGCATCCGCACCTGGAGCAATATGCCCATCATCGTCATCAGCGCCAGAAGCGACGACACCGATAAAATAGAGGCTCTGGATGCCGGTGCCGACGACTATCTGACCAAGCCTTTCTCCGTGGAGGAGCTGCTGGCCCGGCTCCGGGTCACCCAGCGGCGGCTTGCCCTGATGCAGGAGCAGTCCTCCCCCATTTTTGTCAACGGGGAGCTGACCATCGACCTGCCCGCGGGCTGCGCCTATCTTAGCGGCGAGCCCCTCCACCTGACCCCCATGGAATATAAGCTGCTTTGCCTGCTGGCAAGAAATGTGGGAAAAGTCCTCACCCACACCTATATCACCCAAAAGGTATGGGGCCACAGCGACGACAGCGACATCGCCTCCCTGCGGGTTTTCATGGCGACCCTCCGGAAAAAGCTGGAGCAGGGCCCCGGCGCTCCCCAGTACATCCAGACCCACATCGGCGTGGGCTATCGGATGCTTCGGGTGGAATAAGACGATATAAAACAGCAAAATGATCGTTTAGCTGACAACTTTACCTTGTATGGTATGCGGTCCGATGCGGTACACGGCAAGGGCTCCCCTGTGTAAGGGGTGGTGGTGCACGCAGTGAATCAAAATATCAATGATTGCCGGGGGCAATCATACCTTAATGTAACTGTCAGCGTAGCTGACTGAGGGGTTGTAACGGCGGACTTCCACAACTACCTATCGTCAGAACGGACAGTGTCCTTTACAGTCCCTTTTCGCTGATTCGTTGTCAGTATTAAACGTTTTACTGCACAATCCCTCAGTCGCTTCGCGACAGCTCCCTTTGCACAAGGGAGCCTTGGGGCGCTCCCGCGCCAGTGCGCTAAACGATCATTTTCCGCTTTGCCAGGCTAATCCGATAAGTACAAATAATCCGCACCGCAAACCCGGTGCGGGTCTTTTTTGCGCCGGGTGCCGGCGGGGAAAAAGGATTGACGAAACCGCTTGTATTCTGTATAATAAGTCATACTGACTACGGCTCTCCCGGGTGGCATTCGTTCTGCCCATTCAGAATAACAGCAAGCTGTTTTTACCGGAGGATTCTATGGAAATCATTGAAAACCAAACCTTTGACCAGGAGCGGGCCCTTTACGGAAGCCACGATCTTACCGTGCGGCACTGCGCTTTCGACGGTCCCGCCGATGGTGAAAGCGCCTTTAAGGAGTGCAACCATATCCGGGCGGAGGACTGTTTTTATAACCTGCGCTACCCATTCTGGCATGACGATCACCTTGTGATCGAAAACGGGGAGATGACTCCCAACTGCCGGGCCGCCCTGTGGTACTCCCGGCACATCACCATCACGGGAACAAAAATGCACGGCATCAAGGCTCTGCGGGAGTGCGCAGACGTGACCGTCCGGGACTGCGATATTGTCTCCCCGGAGTTCGGCTGGTCCACCCGGGGCATCCGCATGGAGGATTCCACCGCCGTCAGCGAGTATTTTATGATGCGTTCGGAGGATATTGTTTTCCGCAATGTCCGCTTTACTGGGAAATATTCCTTTCAGTACATCAAAAACGCCCTCTTTGAAAACTGTGTCTTCGACACCAAGGACGCTTTCTGGCATGGGCAGAATGTCACCGTGCGGAACTGCACCGTAAAGGGCGAGTACCTGGCCTGGTATTCCGACGGTCTGACCCTGGATCACTGCCGGATCATCGGCACCCAGCCCCTGTGCTACTGCAAGAATCTGCGGCTCATTGACTGCGAGATGGCGGACACCGACCTGAGCTTTGAGCGCTCCGACGTAGAGGCCACCATCACAACCCCTGTCGTCAGCATCAAGAACCCCTACTCCGGGCACATCACCGTCCCCGCCGTTGGGGAAATCATCCGGGACGACCCGGCGGCAAAGGGCGAAATAACCATCACTGAATAACATTCTCCCCGGGGCTTTTCGCCCCGGGGAGTTCTGTCAAGAAAGCGCCGGTAATTGCGTCTTTCTACCGCATTTGGAGCCACCGGGCAACAGCAGGCAGCACACGGCAGTTACGCACGAAAGCACTGTAGATCTCACGCTCGGCAAGTGGTGCATCCCCGCAGCCGATCTCGATGGTCAGGGATGGGATCTGCAGCTTATCCATGACCCAATCTTTATAGCCAGCCCCGTCAACGCCGCTGCTGTCTGCTAAAGCGTATCCGGTGACCTCTTTGACTGCTTCCGCAAGAGACTTGGATTCGCTGTTCACAGGCTCCTTATCGCCGTACGCATAGTAAATGAGGCTCCCGGAAGCATGATAACTGATGGTAACATCAAAGGCATACCGCAGTGTGTAGTCCCGGAGGGCAGAAGCCTCAGAACAGGAAAACGGCGCTGTCCCCGGATACTGCTGGGAGGATGGTCCGGCCCGCCCATCGAGATACTCCCAGCCAGCGGGGAAATTGCGGTTAATATCAACGCCCTCACCGTTGGCTTTCCACATTTCGGCATAAGCACTTTCACTTTCGGATGTGTAGCCGTTTTTCTGATCGCTGAGATAGATTTGGTGCTGGGCTTCCGTGAGTGTTCCGATCTGGGAAATGACCACGCCGTCAGGGTTCGTCATAGGGATTATGTGATAGCACACATCGCCGTAGTCCCCGATCCCATGGTCAAGCCAGTAATCGGCCATAGCTGTCAGCAGCCAGGCGGCGAGATGCTCCCGGCCATGGATGGCCCCCTGGAGCAGCACATGGTATCTGGCATTCAAATCCCCAATACGGATCACCGGAATATCCCTGCCCAGTTCACTGGTTCCGATGGACGCAACCGTCACCACATCCGGGTATCGGTTTTCCAGCGTTTCCAGATCCGAAAGCATCTTCTCATAGGAATAAGCATTGGTGGGAACCACTGTGTTAAGGCACTCCGTAAGGTAGGTGTCATCCGCCGGCATAATGTAATCGGTGAGTACATAACCGGTGCGTCCGGCGTAGCTGACCGCAGCGTATTTGCCGTCCCAGCTGTGCAGCTGCATTGTTTCCCCTTTCAGGATCTTTGCGGTCCGGTTGCCGCCGGGGGCATCCCGCAGGCTTATGTACTCATTGCAGTTTGCTGACCATTCAGCAGGAATCGCCGGATCAAAAAATTCGTCAACGGGATAATCCTCGGTGTCCGTAAAATGCCACCATTCGGCAAAGTAAGGTTTGAAGCCGTGCTTCTCCATAGTCTGTTCCAGCAGCCGGGCATTGGCAGCCGCTTCAGCAGAACAGTCCCCGTAATCCCGGTCAGCATAAGCGGTAAAATTATCAAATCCGGTTGGCATCGGAAGCTTCTCGCCTGTTTCCAGGTCATACAGGGTCACATCCACCGTGTTGCCCCGGCAATGGGACCGCTTACCCGTTGTGGGGTTGGAAACAAAAGCGGGATCCGGGCATATCTCCCACAGCTTTGCCTGCGCGGATACCGGGCGGAAGCCATCCCAAATTATCAGGCCGATGCCCTGCTGCCCCAGTTCTTCGCAAACCCAAATCAGCTTTTTCACAGTACCGTACCGTAAATAAGCGTCGGTAAAATCGTAGATCCGATACCCGGTGAAGTTATTGACCGTGGCATAGGCAAGAGCCTGCCTGATCGCCGGGATGAAGTCGGTCACCCGGACAAACGCTTCATCCTCGGGTTCCGGGAAAATAGCAGGCTGCTGAATGGATGGTTCCGTTGTTTGCGAGGCTGTTTCTTCGGCAAGCTCCTGCTTCGTCACCTCCGGCGCTTCCGTTTCCGCCGTCACCGGGACAGTTTCCGCTTCGGTGTTCACAGCCCGGTTGGTTGGGGTACCAGAAGGCAACAGATCCTGCCGATGACAGCCTGACAAATTCAGGAGGAACACAACTGCCAGAAGAAAAATAAAAAGACGTTTCATGGTTTCTCTCTTTCCGAAAAAGCTTTGTTTTGGTTATCGTTTTTTATATTATATAAGTGATTATCGGCATAACTCAACAGAACGACAAATTGGAATTCAGGCTATCGGCTTTAGTAAGCACACTGACATATTGGAATT
>CAZVDH010000015.1:0-27985 GCA_964625595.1 uncultured Oscillospiraceae bacterium
TTCATGGCCCGCATGGCGGCGACGGCGTTGCGCTCGATGCAGGGAATCTGCACCAGCCCGCAGATGGGGTCGCAGGTCAGTCCCAGGTGGTGCTCCATAGCAACCTCCGCGGCATACTCCACCTGATCCAGATTTTGTTTATACAATTCCGCCAGGGCGGCAGCGGCCATGGAGCAGGCGGTGCCGATCTCCGCCTGACAGCCGCACTCCGCGCCGGAAATGGAGGCATTGCTCTTGGTGAGGTTGCCGATGATGCCGGCGGCGGCAAGGCCCCGGCAGATTTCCTCGTCGGTGAAATGTTTGGTCTCCTGGGCGTATTTCAGCACTGCCGGAAGGACACCGCAGGCTCCGCAGGTGGGGGCGGTAACGATGGTGCCGTTGTCCGCATTCTGCTCCGCGACCGCGTAGGCGTAGGCGGCAATGAGCTGGAATTCCCGCAGAGATGGCTCGTAGTGCTCCGGGGTCTGCTCATAGAGGTATTTTGCTTTCCGCTGAACCCCCAGGCCGCCGGGGAGGGTGCCGCTGGCGTGGAGGCCCTCATCAATGGCATTCTTCATGACCTGCCACACATCCATCAGGAAGTCCCAGATCTCCGGCCCCTCGTTCAGCTCCACATAGTCGCTGAGGGTTTGGATATAGCGCCACTTGCAGAAATCCGCAATTTCGGCAAAGGAGTGCTCAATGTAGACTTCCTCCGCTTCTTCTTTCTCTTTCCGGCCGGGGATGCGGATGTCGCCGCCGCCCACGGATTCCACCCGAAGAGAAGCAGTTTCTTCTCCGCCCCGCAGGGCGATAAAGTCCATGGTATTGGGGTGGCTGTCCGGAAGCACTTCCTCCGAAAAGACGATTTCCGTAGGCAGGGGAGACAGGACCTGCCGGAGTACCCGGTCCGTGCCGTGGCCCACGCCGGTTTTGCTCAGGGAGCCGTAAAGGATTACCCGGAAAGCTTCCGCCTCTGGGTGCTCGCTTCGGAAAAGCTTCGCGGCCCGCTCCGGTCCCATGGTGTGGGAGGAACTGGGGCCCTTGCCGATCTTATAAATATCCCGGATGGATTTCATGGGGAAAACCTCCGCTTTCTGTATAGTAGTTTCAGTATACCAGATTTTTCCCCGGAATACAACGGCTTTGCGGAGGAAACGCTGAATAAATCATCTTCGGCCCGGCGCATACGGAATGAATCCACGCTTTCTGAAATAATTCCCCGGTTTTCCGGTGCAAACTCTTGACAGATATGGTACAATATATGGGAATTTCAATACTGGAAATCTAGTCTTTCCAACAAAACCGATCAAGGGAGAGGATATAAAATGGCAAAGGATAAAATGGTGGAGCAAATCACCGATATGGAGGTCGATTTCGCCCAGTGGTTTACCGATGTGTGCACCAAGGCGCAGCTGATCGACTATTCATCCATCAAGGGCGTGTTTATTTACCGCCCCTACGGGTATGCCATCTGGGAAAATATTCAGAATATTCTGGACAAGGAATTCAAAAAACAGGGCGTTGAAAATGTTTATATGCCCCTGCTGATTCCGGAGAGCCTTCTGCAGAAAGAGAAAGACCATGTGGCAGGGTTTGCCCCGGAGTGCGCGTGGGTCACCCATGGCGGTATGGACAAGCTGGAGGAGCGTTATGCCATCCGCCCCACCTCTGAGACCCTTTTCTGCGAGCATTTTGCCCATGTGCTTCAGTCCCACCGGGATCTTCCCATGAAGTATAACCAATGGTGCAGCGTCCTGCGCTGGGAGAAGACTTCCCGGCCTTTCCTGCGCCACCGGGAATTTTTGTGGCAGGAAGGGCACACCATTCACGCCACCGCTGAGGAGGCCAAGGCTTTCACCGAGACCATGCTGAACGTGTATGCCGACTTCTGCGAGAATGTGCTTGCCATGCCTGTGACCCGGGGCCAGAAGACCGACAAGGAAAAGTTCAACGGCGCCGAGGCGACCTATACCATCGAGTGCATGATGCATGACCGCAAGGCGCTGCAGGCCGGCACCTCCCACTACTTCGGCGACGGCTTTGCCAAGGCTTTTGATATTGAATTTACCGATAAGAATAACCAAAAGGTCAATCCTTTCGAGACCTCCTGGGGCGTGTCAACCCGCCTGATCGGCGGCATTATCATGACCCATGGCGACAACAACGGACTGGTTCTGCCGCCGATGATTGCGCCTGTGCAGGTGGTGGTGCTTCCTGTTGCCCAGCACAAAGCAGGTGTTCTGGAGGGTGCCGCTGCCATCCGGGACCGTCTGAAAGAAACCGGCCTGCGGGTGAAGATGGACGATTCCGACAGCTCCATGGGCTGGAAATGCGCGGAATATGAAATGAAAGGCGTGCCCCTGCGGGTGGAGTGCGGCCCCAGAGATCTGGAAAACGGCCAGTGCGTCATTGTCCGCCGAACCGACCGGGAAAAGATCTTTGTGAAGCTGGAGGATCTGGAGTCCGCCATTGCTGAGCAGCTGAAAGTTGTGCAGCAGCAGATGTATGACAAGGCAAAAAAGAATCTGGACGAGCATATCTATACCGCTTACTCTCTGGAGGAGGCAAAGCGCCTGCAGGAGGAAAACGGCGGCTATATCAAGACCATGTGGTGCGGCGATCTGGAGTGCGAGCTGAAGATGAAAGAGGTTGCCGGCATGTCCTCCCGGTGCATCCCCTTCCAGCAGGAGCATCTGGCGGATACCTGCCCCTGCTGCGGCAAGCCCGCTAAGAAGATGGTCTACTGGGGCGTTGCCTACTAAGGAGGGACTATGGACCGGAAAGAACTCCTTCGCGCTGTGAAGTTCACCCTGTTTTCCATCAGCGCCGGCATCATTGAGATCGTATCCTTCTCCCTGCTGACGGAGCTGACAGCCCTTCCTTACTGGCCCTGCTATCTCATTGCGCTGGTGCTGTCCGTCCTGTGGAACTTTACCTTTAACCGCCGCTATACTTTCCGTTCGGCGGGAAATGTGCCCAAGGCTATGGCTCTGGTGGCGGCGTATTACTGCGTGTTTACCCCCCTGAGCACCCTGGGCGGCAATTTCCTGGCAAACCTGGGCTGGAACGAGTATCTGGTCACGGGACTGAATATGGTCGTGAATTTCGTTACGGAATTTCTGTACGATAAATATGTGGTTTTCCGGGGCACTGTGGACACCAACAATCTGGCAAAACCGGCAGAGGACCGCTGAAAAAACCTGGAATCGAAAAGTTGAGGCATTTCAAAAAACATGAGGAAGATCTTTCGTTATTTTTTCATCGCGCCCGTTTTCGGCTGTATGCCCGGTGAGGAAGCCGGGGAGCCTCCCGCGGAGGAACCGGCAAAAGAGCAGTCCTCCGGCGGTAAATACCTTGCCCATCCGGAAGAAAAGAAACCCGGGCGTGGGAACCGCTTTTCCAAATGGGGCCTGGCACTCTATTGGCTTTTTGCCATGCTCTATTGGGAGACCCTGGTGCACGCGGGCATGTACGGCAATTTTCGGGGAAGCTTCCGGTTTGCCCTGGGCTTCACGGCGGGGATTGCCCTCCTGATTGCCCTGCTGGTAGGCTTTCTTCCGGGGCGGGCGGTATTTCCCGTCAGCATTCTGCTCTCGGTTGTGATGATTTTCGTATACGGAAGCCAGCTTGTATACTGCTTTATTTTCGGAACTCCTTACTCCGTGTCCCAGATTGGACTGGGCGCCGACGCTGTCAGCCAGTTCTGGCGGGAAATGTTTACCACCATGGCAGACCACATCTTCTGGATTCTGGGGATGCTGATTCCGATTGTGCTGCTGGTGCTGCTGTATAAGGTGAGAGCGCTGAAAAAGCCGGGGTGGGTCCGCCGGGGTGTGATTCTCCTGCTGGCAGCGGCGCTGCCGCTGCTTGCCTATGCGGGGGTCCGCCGGGGCGGCACAGCCATGTTCTCCGACTATTACTTCTTTACCAGCACCAAGAGCACCACCGCCCAGACCATGGAGCGCTTCGGCGTGCCCATGACTTTCTATCTGGAGACGACCCACACGGAGGAACCGGAGGATTCCCAAAGTGCGGAAAGCGGACTGAATGCCCCCCTCGTGGTAGTCACCCAGCCTTCGGAGCCCGTGGAAACGGAGCCGGAGGAGCTGCCGCCGGTGTACAATGTGATGGATATTGACTTTGAAGCCCTGAACCGGTCCACGGAAAATGAGAAGCTCATTGCCCTGAACAATTACTGCTCCCAGCTTCCTGGCACGAAGCAGAACGAATACACCGGGATGTTAAAGGATTATAATTTAATTCTGATCTGCGCCGAGAGTTTTTCCCCTGCCGCGGTGGACCCGGAGATCACCCCCACGCTGTACAAGCTCACCCATGAGGGGTTTGTATTCAATAATTTCTATAATTCCTACCCCAATACCACCATCGACGGGGAGTACACCCTGACCCAGGGACTGTATCCCGACGCTACCCGGGGAAAGGATAATTCCAGCATGCTGGCGTCTTCCGAGAACGCGCTGCCCTTTGCCCTGGGCAATATATTCGCCGAGCAGCGGAATATCAAGAGCTGGGGCTATCACAATAATATCGGCAGCTACTACAAGCGTTACTTATCCCATCCCAACATGGGCTACGAAATGCAGTTCAATCACAGCGGTATGGAGATGACCGGTTACTGGCCCACCTCCGATCTGGAAATGATGGAGCAGTCCGTGGACGACTATATCCATCAGGATCAGTTTAACGTGTATTATATGACTTTCTCCGGGCATTACCTGTATAAAACCTCTCAGAACCTGATCGCGGCAAAGAATTATGATCTTGTAAAGGATCTGCCCCTGTCCTGTGAGGAGGAAAAGGCATACCTGTCCTGCCATATTGAGCTGGACAAGGCCATGGAGTATCTTCTTCAGAGGCTGGAGGAGGAGGGCATTGCGGACAAGACTGCCATTGTTATGGTTGCGGACCACATTCCCTATGGTTTGCTCAAGTGGCAGTATTTTGAGCTGCTGGGAGAGGAAGAGGATTTCTTCGCCCGGTACAAGTCCAATCTGGTGTTCTGGGTGGGCGGTATGGAAACACCCATTGAGGTCAACGAATACTGCTGCAACGCGGACGTGCTGCCTACGATCCTGAACCTGTGGGGTTTCGAGTATGATTCCCGGCTGCTTCCGGGAACGGACATTTTCTCCGACAGTCCCCACACGGCGGTGCTCATTGACCGCAGCTTCCTGACGGATCAGGTGTGGTTCGATTCCAATACCGGCGAAATACGCTATCAGGTGGATGAATCGGAGGTACCGGAGGGGTATGTGGACGCCATGAATCAGCGCATTGCCGCCCAATTCGATTTCTCCGCCCAGGTTCTGCGAAACGACTATTACCGCTTCGTATTCGGCGGGTAAACCGCGCATAAAAATTTCCGCCCTGCAGGTCTGCAGGGCGGATGCTTTTTACCCTTTCCGGATGGTTACACCGCCGGACATGGAGTTTACGTTGACCTTGCAGCTTCCGTCGCCGTATATATGGCGGCCGTTCTGGGTGGTAGTGGCAAAGTCCGAGGAAAACCGGCCGCTGAGTGCGTCCAGGGATACGGTGAAGCCGCAGTCTTCGGGAAGCACCATCGTGAGGCTGCCGGAGGCGGTGTCCACATCGATGGAGCGGGGGGTGTTCTTCAGCTCCAGCTGAAGCTTGGCGGAGGCGCTGTCGCAGTCCAGGGTGTCCAGTGTACCCGAGAAAGTGACATCCCCGGAGGTAGTGTCCAGAGACATTTCCCCCACCGCGCAGTCGGTCAGGGTACATCTTCCGCTGGCACCGTCAAAGTCAAATTCCTCAATGGTCAGCTCCCGAATGTCCAGGTCTGCGGAAGCAACGTCAATCTCCAGCTCCCGGCATACCCAATCCCTGGGGACGGTAATGGTCAGGTCCTTGTGAAAACTGCCGCCAAAGGAGAATCCGCCTTTGAGGAAAGATCCATCCTTGCAGTACTGGATGGTGAGTTTGCTGCCGGAGACCTTGGCCACCATTGCGTAGTCGCTGTCAAAGTCTCCCGTTTCCTCGTACAGGATCTCATCGGTATCTCCGGGCCGAATGGTAATGGAGCCGGATGCCCAATCGATGGAAAGTTCGTCAATTTTACCGGAAGCACTCTGGGCAGAGGAAAGATGATCGTGGTTTTCTTCCTTTGTGTGGGAAACATCCTCATGATGCTCTGCAGCAGTGGGAGCGGTGTTTCCGGCGGTGGGGGAGATATCCTCCGTGTGATGCAGGGAGATCCGGCTAAAGCCCCAGTTCCGCCATGCGATCCCGCCCACCAGGATACTCCCCAGGACCAGGATGACCAGGCTGAAAATAACAATGCGGATGATTGCGTTGATTTTCATATTATTGGCCCTCCGTAAGATCCAGGCAGGCGATGACCAGTCCCTGCACCGCGCCGATGATGGGGAAAATGACCCAGGTAACATACCAGGCGCCGGTTGCGAAGCTGACAATGAAGTAGGCAGCAAGGCCAATGGCCCAGATCAGGCTTTTGATGCTTTTGCGAAGCTCGTGTCTGGGGGATTCGGATGCTTCCTGTTCCCGGGCGGAGGGGCTGCTTTCCTGGGCACTTTCCACGGGGCTGCTCTTTTTGCCCAGAATAATGAGTACGGTAGCTACGGCAACCACGGCAAGGGTGCAGCAGAGTCCCAGATTGTCCAGTCCAAACTCAGACAGTATAATGAGCGGCGCTGCGCAGAGAATGTACAGGGCAATGGCGATAGCCCGCATCATTTTCTTGGCGGGTGTATCCGCCTCCGGCTCCGGCTCGCTCGTCCGGGGAGAAGCCGTGAATACCTGCTCACCGGACAGAATTTCATTAATATCTCCGATGCCGGAAATTGCCTGCCGGTAGGCGCTCTCCGGGCTTTTTCCCTGGGCGACGAGATCGTCGTAACGGTCCAGGGTGTTCTGCAGGATCTCCTGGCGAATATCTTCGCAGTTCTGCGTCCCGGCAAAGAGCAGGGACACATATTGAATCAGCTGATCTCTCATGTTTCTTCCTCCACTTCCAAAAGCTTATCCATAATATCCTTGGTTTCCTGCCATTCCCCGAGAAGACGCCGGCAGGTCTGGCGTCCCGTGGGGGTAATGGAATAGTATCTTCGCCGGGCCCCCGGCCCGCTGCCGCCCCAGTAGGAGACGATGCAGCCGGTTTCCTCCAACCGCTTGAAAGAGGTATACAGTGTAGCTTCTTTCAGTTCAAACCGCCCGCCGGAGAGCGTGGAAATGACCTTGTTGATTTCATACCCATAGCTGTCGGACCGAAGCAGACGGGCCAGAATAATGGCATCTGTGTGGCCGCGAATCAGATCACCGGCAATGGACATATGCAATCCCTCCTGTTCGGAAACCATACTATCATAAGATACCTCGCCTGTCAAGGTACTTTATCAAACAATTTTCCCGGACCAGAGCTGAGAATGGACTTGGCCGGGCAGAAAAAGTGGGCGGCGCGCTTCCGGGATCCGGAAACGCGCCGCCCTTTGTAAATCAAAATTCAATCGGATTCGGCGGGTATCTGTTCTTTCAGAGAAAGCTTCCACAGGCAGATTCCCAGAACCAGGATGACCACCAGGCAGTGCTCCATAATGTCGTAGGCGAAGAAAGCCAGCTTTCCGTGGCGCTGCACATAGTACTCCATATACCCGGCCCCGCAGAAGAGACCCGCGATAACGACCCAGACCAGGATCATCCACTTTTTCAAACCGCAATTTTTAACGGCGCCGATGGCACACAGAATGATGCTGACCCCCAGCGCCACAGCGGCAAGGATCTGCACCATGCTGACAAAGCCGTTGCTGCGAAGATACAGGGAATCATAACGGGTGCTGTCCAGGATCACCTGGGACGCGCCGTATACCATGGCAAAGAGCAGCGTGAGCTTTCCGTCGGAAAGGAATTTTCTTGTCCGGGGGGAGAAGAACAGGTAAGAAAGGACCAGGAACAGAATACCCGCGATGGCCGCCTGGAACAGGAAAGTAGCCAGACGGTATTCCAGTTCCCCGGAGGTAGCATTCACCACCGGGTAGGACCAGGGGAGGAAAGTCATTTCCGTGAGAATCTGTCCCCGGTCGGCGGAGGTGAAGAAATTGCCAAGACGGCCCAGGCAGATGGCACAGGAGCCTGCCACGCTCATGCAGTCCAGCAGTTTCAGGGTGCCCCCCGCAAACCTGCCCAGAACCAGGGCGGTCAGGACGCAGCCCAGGAAAGCCCCGGCAAGGGCCAGGCTTCCCGATGAGGGGGCGGTCAGAGCCTGACGGAGACTGTGGAAGCTGTCTGCCCGGCAGTACCAGAATACCAGCCTTGAAAGAATCAGAGACAGGAAAACGGCCAGGAGGGCAGAGGCGGCGGCCCAGGGAAGGCGCACCCCGGCGTGGGAGCAGCATGCCATGAAAAAGCAAATTCCGGCTGTGACCGCAAGGGCAAGTACGATGGAATACCAATACAGCGTGGTATTGTCCAGAATAAAAGCAACTTGATTCATGAGGTCACTCTCCTGCGGGCTTTGCCGTCGCGAAATAGATGATGTCACTGATCAGCCGTTCGCTGCCGTAGTTGACATTGTTCATCAGCGTATTGTTCATGACCACCGTGGCGGTCTGACCGCCGTCCAGGGCATAGGCCTGGCGGCATCCGGTCTCATAAATGCACTGGGCAAACTCTTCTATGGTCAGGGGTGTCCAGTAGTGCTTATCCATGTTGGCGGCGGCAAAGAGGTAGTGGAGCCTGTCCATCTGACAGATGGCGGCCCGGGGGAAGCGGTTTGTCACTTCCCCCAGAATGTAGCTTTTGGGACAGCAGTACTCGCCGTCTTTCACCAGAATGGGGCCAAAGGAGAGGGAGAAATTAACATTATGCTCGTCCACATAAGCCTGCGCTTCCGCCGCATCGGCAAATTCCAGCTTCCGCTCCAGGATCATATCGCCGTTGCGGTCAATGTAGCAGTTGTCCGGTACGCCGGAAATGTATTTATTGACCACACCGTTGGTAACGGTGATGCCCTTGCGGCGGTAGGCATAGAAGTCCGCGCTGCAGGCGACCACCGCGTTGACGGTTTTGGACATTTCCGTGGGTTTTGATAGAGTTCCGGAACCAAACTCACCGCCGGTCAGGTAGCGCCGGAACTGAGAAGCATGCATCAGCTTGATCTCGGAAAAGGTGAACACGGTGTCCTGGATCACCTGCTTCCAGGTGATGGCAAGGATGGTTTCATCCAGGTAATAGTAGACGGGGCTATCAGCATAGGTCTCAATATCGGTGGAGAAGTACAGCTCCTGGCCGTCCAGGACCTCCGCAGCTTTCTCCACGAGCCACTCCAGCTCGGCAGGACTGGCGGCCTCTCCGTAGCAGGTCTCGTCGGGAACAGGCGCGGCAGCTGCGGTATCACTGATGCGGTACTCCTTTTTCTTTAAGGCGACCTCGCCGAACAGGATCTGGGAAAAACGGTCTTCCATTTCTGTCTGGTATGCCCCGTCCAGCGAAAGAACCGCGGCTGTTTTGTTCTTGGCCTGCTCGGCAGGCTGCAGGGCAAGGAAAAGTATCAGTCCCGCCGCAAGCAGAAGCAGCCCGGCACAGACCCAGATCCCGGTCCGGGATAACACCGGCTTTTCATTTGTGGTCATCGTCGTCACCTCTTAACCGGTAATAAATCCGGACAGGAACTGCAGCAGTTCCTCAGTAGGAAGTACCTGCCATGTGCCGCCTGAACGAACGAATTGAAGGGTAAACGTCCGTTCCATGGTTTGGGTGTGTTTACCCAGAGCCTGGGCGGCGGATTCCGCCATCACTTCGGCAAGAAAGTCCTCCCGGTAGTTGTGGGCTTCATCGTAGACCTTATTTTCATCGGTGATTTGCGCCGCTTTTTTTGCCATAAGCCCGGGAGCGATTTCCTGAAGAGAATCCGTTACCGAGGAAATGTCCAGACAGGTAACGCACACATCCAGCGCCATGTTGGCATCCGCGGCATAGCAGTCATCGGGAAAGCTGTATTCGATGCTGTCAAGATAGGCTTTCCAGATCAGGCCCTGGGCGCTTTCGTCCTGCTGCGGCGCCTCGCCTAAATGGGGGGAACCATAGAGAAGATCCTCCAATGCTCCGTAATCGCCGGAAGCGGCACAGGCCATCACCTGATCCGCCGCCTCCGCTACAGACCCGGGATCGACCAGGACGGCGGGACGGTGGGTGGTGCCGTAGCGCAGAACAAACAGGGTGCACAGGCTGACAAGCAGCCCCGCGATGGCCCAGCAGGCCGTTGCGCGTTTCATGATTCGCATTACCTCTCTTTATTCGTTTTCAGCCGTCAGGGCCGGGAAGTGAGCAGGGTCTGATAGAGGATCTCCGCTTTCTCGCTGCCCACGTTTTTAACACCGGGGATGGGAAGCCCGTTGTCGATCCGCTCTCTGACGATCTCCGCCAGAACATCCCCGGCAAACCGATTCGGATTTTTCGCACAGGACAGGATCTTCTGGGCATCCTTGTTTCCCCAGACCTGGTAGGGGTTGAGCTGATTGAAATAGGTGCCGCCGATGATGTCCCGGAAAACGTAGTAGTTGGGAAGATACCGCCAGGGACCGCCGATATTCCGCCAGTTGTCGAAAGTCACATTGGTGTCGGAAAGCTGCTCGGCAAGGGCCAGCACCCGCTGACGGGTTTCGGGATCCTCGGTGACGTGGCTCCAACGAAGATTGTGCAGCCAGGTCATCTTGCTGATAGGCTCCGGATCGCCGTAGGTCGTGCCGAGGTTGAGATCCTGCAGCGCGGTACAGCTGAGCAGCGGGGAATAGTCCGTGATGTTCATGTTGAAGAGCTCCAGGTAGACCAGCTCTTTCAGGCTAGACAGCGGGGTCAGGTCAGTGATGCCGGTATCCGCCAGGATCAGGTACCGCAAATGAGGCATGTACTCCAGCCACTCGCACTCCGTAGCCTTACTGTGTCCAATATCCACCGCGATCATCTCGGTACAGTAGCGAAGTTTTTTCAGCTGCTCGTTATTGGGCAGATTGCTTTCGCTCACACCGGCAGGGAAGAAAAACGCTGCGTCAGTGCGCACCGAATGAATACCGATCTGCACCGTCCATACGATGGCGGTTTCCGGGTGGCGGCGGTTCAGTTCGTCCATAGTTTCATCATCAATGCCGCAGTCCGACATAATGAGCTTTTGCAGATTGGAGAAGTAGGGAAGAATGGCTTCTGCGTCCGCAACGGTAACTTCATGGCCGGAAATATCGATTTCCTCGGCATCCGTGGAGAAAACCTCCCCGGCCAAGGTCAGATCGAACAGGAAAAAGATGTCCGGGAACAGGTCGGCAACGGCTTTGATTTCCTCCTCCGGAAGCGAAGTCTGCTTGAGGATTACGGTGTCCAGACCGGAAAACAGGGGCAGATACCGGGTAAGCTCCTCCCGGGTGACCGGGACGGCGGTAAGATCGATCCGCGTCACATCGGGAGAAAGGGTCGTCTGCCACAGGTCCAGGGAAAACTCGAACCGGATCTGGGGGAAAGCATCCCGCAGGCGGACCAGATCCTCCGGTTGGGGGAGGGTGCCTTCCAGTTCCACCGTCTGAAGCCGGGGAAGCAGGGGAAGCGCTGCTTCCAGCTTTTCCATGTCGGCATCCGTTACCGTCAGAGTCTGGCAGAAATTGTCGCAGGAGGTGCCGCCCACATCCACCCGATAGGTGACAACGCAGTCAGGCCTGCGCTCCTGCAGATACAGCAGGGCCGCATAGTCCGTACACTCCGCAGCGTCCACCTGCTTGAGATTGGGCAGATAATCTAAGTCCCGGGCCTCCTCCTCCGTCAAAGATGTGATGGAGATGGATTCGGTATCCGTGGGATACCGGTTCCCCTGAAAAGGAACGGTCCACAGCACCTGGGAATCGGGGTAACGGCTGCAGATATCCGTATATTGCTGGATGGACAGAGCATGCTCGGTCAGATCCAGTACCGGAGCATTTTTGGGAAAAACTTCTCCGTCAATAAAGGAATGGGTAAAATAAAAAGCAGCGGCACCCAAAACCACCGCCGCTGCGGCACCGGCGATCCCAATCCGGATCACCTGCTTTTTCTGCATAAATAACCACCGCGCTTTCCCGGAAGTATAAAATACTGAATATCATAATATCACAGGATTTACCATTATGCAAGGAGATTTGCGCCTGTATTTTTGGAAATTGTGTCTGTTCCCGCTGGGCAGGGGAGCGGGGGAATGTACTGCCGCTGGGATGTGCTTTCACAAAAAATCAGCCCATTCCCGGTAAAGAGAATGGACTGATTTGTTTTTGCGGGAACCGGTGCCGGAAAGGACGGGCTTACACCACGCCCTGGGCCAGCATGGCATCGGCGACTTTCAGGAATCCGGCGATATTGGCGCCGGCCACATAGTTGCCCTCCATGCCGTACTCTTTGGCGGCATCATCCAGGTTGTGGAAAATGTTCACCATGATGCCTTTCAGCTTGGCATCCACCTCGTCAAAGGTCCAGCTGAGACGCTGGGAGTTCTGGCTCATTTCCAGTGCGGAGGTGGCTACGCCGCCGGCGTTGGAGGCCTTGCCGGGGCAGAACAGAACGCCGCTGTCCTGGAAGTACTTGGTGGCATCCAGGGTGGTGGGCATATTGGCGCCCTCCGCCACGGCATAGCAGCCGTTTGCCACCAGGGCCTTTGCGTCATCCAGATTCAGCTCGTTCTGGGTGGCGCAGGGGAGGGCAACATCGCACTTCACGGTCCACACGCCCTTGCCGGCGTGGTACTGGCTGCCCGGGCGTGCCTTGGCGTACTCGGTGAGCCGGGCCCGGCGGACCTGCTTTACATCGATAAGGGTGGCGACATCAATGCCGTCGGGATCGTAGATCCAGCCGGTGGAGTCGGAACAGGTGACGGGCTTTGCCCCCAGCTGCCATGCTTTTTCGATGGCGTAGGTAGCCACGTTGCCGGCACCGGAGACCACAACGGTTGCTCCGGTAAGGGACTTGCCGTTGCAGCGGAGCATTTCCTCGGTCAGGTACAGCAGGCCGTAGCCGGTGGCCTGGGTGCGGGCGAGGGAACCGCCGAAGCTCAGGCCCTTGCCGGTGAGGACACCGGCGTACTGGTCCCGAATACGCTTGTACTGACCGAAGAGATACCCGATCTCCCGGCCGCCCACGCCGATGTCACCGGCGGGCACATCGGTGTCCGGGCCGATGTACTTATACAGCTCCGTCATGAAGCTCTGGCAGAAAGCCATGACCTCCCGGTCAGACTTGCCCTTGGGATCAAAATCGGAGCCGCCCTTGCCGCCGCCGATGGGAAGCCCGGTCAGGCTGTTCTTGAACACCTGCTCAAAGCCAAGAAATTTCATAATGCTCAGGTTTACGCTGGGGTGGAGCCGCAGGCCGCCCTTGTAGGGGCCGATGGCACTGTTGAACTGGATGCGGTAGCCGTTGTTGACCTGGACCTGGCCGTTGTCATCCACCCAGGGTACCCGGAAAAGGATCGCCCGCTCCGGGGTGGTCAGCCGCTCCAGCAGCGCTTCCCGGCGGTAGCGGGCCTCGTTCCGGTCAATGACGGGGGCGAGGGTTTCCAGCACCTCGGTAACGGCCTGAATAAATTCCGGCTGGTCGGGATTCTGACGCTTGACCCGTTCCAGCACCTCACTGCCATAACTCATAGACAAATGTCCTCCTGTCGCGTTTTTCCGGCCAATTGTACCAGAAAAAAAGAGAAATTGCAATCCCCTTTTGCAGCCCGGGAAAGAAAAAAGGCGCATATTCGGCTATCTCGGGTATTCCCGTCGGCAGGAAGCAACATCAGCTAAATGATCGTTTAGCGCCCCAAGGCTCCCTTGTGCAAAGGGTGGTGCTGCACGCAGTGAATCAAAATCCTAATGATTGCCGGGGGCAATCATACCTTAATGAAACTGTCGCGAAGCGACTGAGGGATTGTGCAGTAAAACGTTTAATACTGACAACGAATCAGCGAAAAGGGACTGTAAAGGACACTGTCCGTTCTGACGATAGGTAGGTGTGAAAGTCCACCGTTACAACCCCTCAGTCAGCTTCGCTGCCAGCTCCCCTTACACAGGGGAGCCCTCGCCGTGTACCGCATCGGACCGTATACCATCCAAGGTAAAGTAGTCAGCTAAACGATCATTTACTACAAGAAAGTGATTCGATTGAATTGCGGCGATATATCCACATTCCGTATTCTCTTCCTTACCGCCTTGCCCTGGGCAGGATATCCCGCTGCAGGACCTCCAGAAAAGTATCCAGCTCCTGGGGGGTGGTGTCCCGGCAGAGGGAGATCCGGAACGCCCCGTCGATCACCTCCGGGTCGGCGTTCATGGCGGTGAGCACATGGCTGCGGTGACCCTTGGCGCAGGCGCTTCCGGCGGAAACGCAAATATGCGCATCCTGGAGCAAATTAATGGTGTTCTGAACGGGTACGCCGGGGACGGAAAGAGAGAGAATGTGGGGCGCTTCGTGGCAGCCGTTGATAGTAATGCCTGGAAGCTCCGAAAGCTTCTGGACAAGATCTTCCAGCATTGCCCGCTCCCGGGCGGTGTCTTCCCGGAAAGTGGCGGAGACTGCCCTGCATGCGGCGGCGAAGCCGAAAATAGTGGGGGTGGCTTCCGTGCCGCTGCGGTAGCCGCTCTCCTGCCCGCCGCCCAGCAGCAGAGGGGGGAAAGATTTGAGCCGGGGACTCACATAGAGGGCGCCTGCTCCCTTGGGGCCGTGGACCTTATGGGAGGAAACGCTGATAAGATCGGCCCCCAGATTCTTTGCCTGGAACGGGATTTTCAGAAAGCCCTGAACCGCGTCGGTGTGGAAGACGGCATCAGGGCAGATCCGGTGGGTCAGCCGGGCAAGCTCCCGGATGGGGCTGACGGAACCTACCTCATTATTCACCATCATAATAGACACCAGAATGGTGTCCGGTGTCAGGGCTGCTTTCAGCGCTTCCACGGTAATGCTGCCCTGACTGTCGGGCTTCAGATAGGTCACCCGGTAGCCCTGGCTTTCCAGCTCCTTGGTGCAGTTCAGAATGGCGTGGTGCTCCATGGCAGTGGTGATGATGTGTTTTCCCCGCTTGCCCAGCCGCTTGACGGTGCCGCAGACAGCCCAGTTGTCCGCTTCGGTGCCGCCGGAGGTAAAAAATACCCGGTCCGGCTCGGCACCCAGAGCGGCAGCCACCTGCTGCCGGGCAGCGCGCAGGTCGTGGGCAGCATCGATGCCGAAGCCATAGAGGGAACTGGGGTTTCCCCACTGCCGGGTCAATGCCTGATTGACTGCTTCCACCGCCTCCGGACAGGGCTTGGTCGTGGCGGAATTATCCAGATAGATCATATGATTTCTCCCTTGCTGGTATAAAAGCAGCTTTCGCTGCCTGTTGTTATTCAAAAACCTGCTCTTTCTGAGAAAGGCTTATGGTGACCGCAGTACCCACACCGGGGGTGGAACGAATGGATATTCCATGGCCCAGAGCATCGCAGACCCGGCGGCAGAGGTACAGGCCCAGGCCGCTTGCCCGTTTGTCCGTGCGGCCGTTGTAGCCGGTGTAGCCTCTTTCAAAGATCCGGGGAAGATCCTCCGGGGCAATGCCGATGCCGGTATCCGTGATGGTCAGGTCATTGTTATCCAGGAACCGGATGGTGATGCACCCAGCTGGGGTATATTTGAGGGCGTTGGACAGAATCTGCTCGATCACAAAGGACAGCCACTTTTCGTCGGTGACAACCTGTGCCTGCCGGGGAACGTAATCCAGGCGGATGCCCTTGGAAATAAACTGGGGAGCGAATTTCCGAACCGCCCCCCGTACCACGGCGTCCACATCCGTCTGCCGGAATACATAGTCGGTGGAGTCGGAATCCAGCCGCTGGTAGGTCATTACCATCTGCACATACTGCTCCACCCGGAACAGTTCCTCCGACAGCTGGCGGGATGTGGGGGAGTCCTCCTTTTCCAGCAGCAGCCGCATGGAGGCGATGGGGGTCTTGATCTGGTGGACCCAGGTGGTGTAGTAGTCCATACTGTCGGAAAGCTTCCGGCTGATTTCCTCCGCCCGGGCTTCCTCCCGCCGGGACAGGGCGGCAATGATGCCGCGGTAGTCCCGATCCGTCTGGGTATCATAGCTTTCCAGCTGCTGCAAAAGATTGTCCGGCAGGGCGGCGAGGGAATTCAGGGTGCGGTGCTTCCGGCGGGACAGGATAAGACGCCGGATACCGGCAAGAAGCAAAATCCCCGCGCACAGAAGGCAGGGGTATATGACAGCGCCCATGGGCAGGTCATACAGCGCGAAAATCAGGGCAAAAATGCCGGAACAGAGAATCAGCAGGATAAAGGGCCGGCAGTTTTCCCGAAACCATTGTTTCATGGCAGCCCTCCGCTAAACGATCACATAGCCCACGCCGAAGCGGGTCTGGATAAAGTCCGACAGGCCGATGGCCTCCAGCTTCCTGCGAAGCCTTCCCACGTTTACCGTCAGGGCGTTTTCGTCCACAAATTCATCGGTCTGCCACAGCGCCTCCATGAGCTTCTCCCGGCTGACGGTTTTGCCCCGGCTGCGCATGAGCACCAGCAGGATCCGAAATTCGTTTTTGGAAAGGGTCAGCTCCCGGTCCCCGTAGCGCAGGGTGCCGTCCCCAGTGTTCAGCACGGCGCCCCGGTGCTCCAGAATGGGCACGCTTTCCCCAAAAGCGTAGGCTCTTCGCAGCAGCGCCTGAATTTTGGCAATGAGCACGCTGCTGTCAAAGGGCTTGGCTATGAAATCGTCGGCCCCGGTGTTCATGGCCATGATGATATTCATATTGTCCGAGGCGGAGGAAAGAAACAGAATGGGAACCTTGGAGAGCTTCCGTATTTCGGCACACCAGTGATAGCCGTTCATAAAGGGCAGCCCGATGTCCATGAGCACCAGGTGGGGAGCGTACTTCGCGAAATCCGCCATCACATCCCGGAAATCACGGACGCAGCTTGCTTCCATCCCCCAGGCGGCTACAGCTTCGGCTACGCCCCGGGCAATTCCGGCATCGTCTTCCACAATGAGAATCCGGTACATACTTTCCCTCCTTGAACGGTTTGTTTTTGGGAATATTATATCATTTTTTTCCTCCATTGCAAGTATGGGGAAAAAAGGATTGCAGGAAAGGGAAAAAAGAGGTATAATGCAGCGGCAAAGGGAAAAGTCCCGAAATATGGGGTACGGCTTTGCGTGTGAAACGGATTGCGCGATGATAAGAAGGTGGGTTCTCTTTGGTACAGGCAGATGAAAAATTGTTTTCCACAAGGGCGCTGGTGCGGCTGATCATTCCGCTGATCATTGAGCAGAGCCTTGCCATCCTGGTGGGTATGTGCGACGGCATTATGGTGTCCTCCGTGGGAGAAGCCGCTATTTCCGGCGTGTCCCTGGTGGATATGATCAACAATGTGGTGCTGAACCTGTTTGCCGCCCTGGCAACCGGCGGCGCGGTGGTTACGAGCCAATATCTGGGCGCCCGGAACCGGAATGCCGCCCGGGACTCCGCCGGGCAGCTTGTCACCATGGCCCTGTTCTTCGGCCTTTTGGTGATGGCGGCCTGCCTGGTGTTTGCCCACGGCCTTTTAAAGCTGTTTTTCGGTTCCATTGCGGAGGATGTGATGGCGGCGGGGCTTACTTATTTCCGGATCACCGCTCTGTCCTTTCCCTTTATTGCCCTGTATAACGCGGGAGCGGCCATTTTCCGCAGCGTGGGCAACAGCAAGCTGTCCATGAAGGTCAGCATGCTCATGAATCTATTGAATGTCGGGGGCAACGCCCTGTGCATTTATTGCCTCAAAATGGGGGTTGCCGGTGTGGCGGTGCCGACGCTTGTGTCCCGGGCGGTGGCGGCAGTGGTGATCCTCAGCCTTGCTTCCGGAAAGGGGCAGGAGCTTTCCGTCAGCCGGGGGAATCTCCTCCCGCTGCGTCCCAAAATGATGGGCAAGATCCTGCACATCGGCATCCCCTCCGCCTTTGAAAACAGCCTGTTCCAGTTGGGGCGGGTGATTGTGGTCAGCATGATCGCCCTGTTCGGCACCAGCCAGACCTCCGCCAACGCCGTCGCCAACAACCTGGACGCGGTGGGCGTGATTATCGGCCAGGCTATGGGCCTTGCCATGGTGACCGTGGTGGGCCGCTGCATCGGGGCAGGGGACACTAAACAGGCGGAGTACTACACAAAGAAGCTGATGCTGTGGGTCTACCTGTTCCAGGGCGCGCTGAACATTGTCCTGATGATTTTTGTCAATCCGCTGATCGGGCTGTACCGCTCGCTGTCCCCCGAGACAGTGGCCCTTGCCCGGGTCCTGGTCCTTACCCATCAGGGCTTTGCCGTTCTGCTGTGGCCGGCGTCCTTTGTCCTGCCCAATGCCCTGCGGGCAGCCAATGACGTGCGCTTTACCATGGTGGTGAGCATTGCTTCCATGGCAATCTTACGGGTGGGCGCCTCCTGGGTCCTGTGTGTCCATTTCGGTATGGGCGCCGTAGGCGTCTGGATCGCCATGGTGCTGGACTGGATCTGCCGTACCGGCTTCTTTGTCGGACGGATGGTAAGCGGAAAGTGGAAGACAAAATATGCCTTCGGGCAGTAGGAGCTTTATGAACATAGATAAATACGTTGTTTTTGATGTGGAGACACCCAACTCCCGAAACCACAGGATGAGCGCCATCGGCGTTTCGGTGGTGGAAAACGGACAGATCGTAAAGGAATGGGGCACGTTGGTGAACCCGGAATGCCACTTTGATGACTTCAACATTGCCCTCACCGGCATTACCCCGGAAATGGCGGCAGCGGCCCCCACCTTTCCGGAAATCTGGGAGCGGCTGCGGACCAACTTTGACGGTGGGGTGCTGGTGGCCCACAATGCCCCCTTTGATATGAGCGTCCTGTGTAAGTGCCTGCGGGATTACCGCATTTACTGGAAAAAAGACGCGGTGTACGCCTGCACCTGCCGGATGGGAAGATACTGCTACCCCAACCTGGAAAATCACCGACTCAATACCCTGTGCAGCCGGTGCGGCATCGAATTGGAGCACCACCGGGCGGAAAGCGACAGCTCCGCCGCGGCCAGGCTGCTGCTTGACTACCTGGATAAGGGTCTCAATGTCACGCCCTTTCTTCGGCGCTACGATCTCACCATTGGAAAAACTTTCCCCTACTAACCTGACCACCCCGGCCGAAAATCGGTCGGGGTGGTTTTGTACACTGGTTCAGACCTGCACAGGGCATTCGGCCATCGCGTAATCCGGCCGTCCGTAGCCCGCAATGACGGGGGAATCCAGGGGGTAATGCTTTTCCCGGACACAGCCGCCGTTGGCAACCACACCGGGTTCCGAGGAAGTGTTTCCCTCCACGGTATGTACCAGCCCATCTTTTACTTCCGTGACAATCCCGGTGTGGCAGACCTTTCCGTCGGTCTGGAAAAAGATCTGGTCGCCCGGTTCCGGCTGGGAAAAGAGCCGCTTTTCCTGTTGGTAATACGCCATGGAGTACCGGCAGCCGGCTCCTTTGCTGTTTTTCGGCTGGCACAGAAGGGCACGGGCCATGGCTTCTCCGTAGGCTGTGACAAAACACCAGTCCACAAATACATCGCACCAGGGACAGCCCTGCTTGCTGCCGTTGTAGAAGCCCCCAATGGCATCCATATCCCGGGCGTATTTTGTAAAGTTGGCGGACCCTGCGTTGGTTTCTTTTTCATCCAGGGCTTCCGGGGTGTCCTTTTCCAGATACCCAACCTCGCCCAGGGCGATTTCTACGGCTCTGTGCATACAATTTCCTGCCTTTGTCTTTATTTCAATGTGAAAACAGTCTTCCTCTTTTGAACGCTATTTTTCCATTATGCGTCCTGACAGGAAAAATGTCAAGGGCTAATCCTGCCTTGCACCGCTGACGATACTGTAATACGCTCCGGCGGTGAACCAGTAGATGATGACATAGAACACACCGAAGACGGCAAAGGCCGCAATGGTCGTCAGAATCATCAGAATCAGATTCTTCATACCGAACATCTGCAGCATCAGCCACACCATGGGAAAGGCAAAGACCATATGCAGTCCCGCAAACAGCAGCGGGGCAAAGAACACGGTGAGTACCTGGGAGTTGATGCTTCTGCGAATGTCCTGCCCCGTCATGCCGACCTTCTGCATAATGGAAAATCTGGCCTGATCCTCATACCCCTCGGAGATTTGTTTATAGTAGACAATCAGCGCGGCGGCAAAAAGGAACACGATGCTCAGCACAATGCCAATAAAAAACAGGCTGCCGTAGAGCATATAAAAATCACGCCGCGCTTCCGCCATGCAGGCTACGCGGCAGCCGTAGCCATTCTCCATCAGAAAATCCACAGTATGCAGCGCATCCTCCTGGGCTTCCAACACCTGCATTTTTTCCGCGTCACTGCAGTCCAAATCGTAGCTGTAGCACCAGCGAAGGTCCAGAACAGGTTTGCCGTCCTCGAATTCCATATCCGCCATGGGGAGCACCTGATTCCAGTCGGAAACTACAAGGAGAAGGGAGGGGATAATGCTTACCATACTTTCCCCGATGGGAGGAAAGTCGACGCTGCCCTCCAGGACCTGGAAAGAGAGAGGGCTTATGTTCAGTGAATCCTGAGAAAAGGAACAATTGAGGGCGGACAGATTCGCTTCCCCGGGAGCAGGGGCGAGATTCGTACCCATAAGGGTATTGTAGTCCCGGGCGGAAAGAAAATAGATTACCCGAATGTGCTCGTAGGGATCGCCTCCCGTGGCGGAGGTGTTGGTGGCGTTAAAGGCGGAGCTGATCGGCTGGAAGCTGTCTTCGTCCTGCACGCCAAGAACCATGGCATACCGGAAGTCCAGCAGGTTCTCCGGGACAGCACCGCTGTCATGAAGAGCTGCTTCATAGGCCTGCCGTACAAGTCCAATATGGTCTTCGTCAAATTCCACCGCCGTATCCAGCTTCAGGTCGATCTCGTTGTCTCTGGGATAGCGGGCCCGGAGGCTGTCCTCCGCCCCGATGTACAGGCTGGCAGAAGAGGAAATCATCACAAGCACCATGGTGGACAAAATACAGATGGAAGCAAGGCCCGCGCCGTTGCGCTTCATCCGGTAGGCCATGGTGGATACCGAGACAAAGTGGTTTTTCTGGTAGTAGTATTTTTTGTTCTTCTGCAAGCTTCGGCACAAGGTTACGGAGCCGGAAATGAAAAGCAGGTAGGTGGCTATGATCACCAGAATTACCAGCAGGAAAAATACGCCGACAGCCATGCTGGGATTTTTAATGGTCGCGGCGAAGTAGTAGGCGATTCCCAGCATGACGATCCCCGCCAGGGCCAGAACCCAGTTTCCTTTGGGCGGCTTTTCTCCCATGGTTTCGCTTTTCATCAGGGCAAGCGGGTCGGAGCGGTACACCGTCCACAGGGATTTGAGAAGCAAAAGAAGAAAAATGCAGCCAAACATGAGGACGGTATCCGTTATGCATTCTGCCGACAGGGTGATCCGGTAGTCCACCTGGCCGTGTACGATTTTGAGAAGCAGCAGCTCGGCAAGCTTGGAAAGGGCGATGCCCATGGCAAGTCCCAACACGATGCTGATGACGGCGGTAAACGCTGTCTCCCAGGTCAGGATCCTGGCAATGGCGGGCTTTCCCATGCCCAGCACATGATACAGGCCAAACTCCTTATTTCTCCGGCGAATAAGGAAGGAATTGGTGTACAGCAGAAAAATGACGGCAAAAATCGCGATCACGAACACACCCAGACCCAGGATCGCTTCCATGGTTCCGCCGCCCTTCATTTCCCGGAGGGTGGGGGAGAAGCTGAGGGAGTGGATGATGTAGTACATGGTCACCATGCCGATGCAGGTGCCGATGTAGGGAAAATACAGCTTGCTGTTTTTCCGGATGCCGGTGACGGCCAGACGGGGATACAGTGCGGTCATCTTTCCTCCCCTCCCGTCTGCAGCAGGGTCAGGGTATCGGAGATCCGCTGGTACAGCTGCTCGTGGGAGCTCTCGCCCCGGTAGAGCTGGTGAAATACCTGCCCATCTTTAATGAACAGTACCCGGTCGGCGCAGCTTGCGGCCTTGACGGAGTGGGTGACCATGAGTACGGTCTGACCGCCGTCGTGGACCCTGCCGAAAACCCGCAGCAGCTCGTCGGAGGACTTGGAGTCCAACGCGCCGGTGGGCTCGTCCGCCAGAATCAGCCGGGGCTTCATGATAAGGGCCCGGGCCACTGCGGCACGCTGCTTTTGTCCGCCGGAGACCTCGTAGGGATATTTTTTCAATAGATTCAGGATGCCCAGCTTCGCGGCAATGGGCTCCAGCGCGTCCTGCATCTGGGGGTGGGGGATCCCTGCCAGCACCATGGGCAGCAGGATATTGTCTTCCAGGGTAAAGGTGTCCAGCAGGTTGAACTCCTGAAACACGAACCCCAGATTATCCCGACGGAACGCGGTCAGATCCTTTTCCCGGACGGTGGTAATGTCCCGGCCCTCCAGAATGACCTGGCCGGAGGTGGGCCGGCCCAGAGCGGCGAGAATGTTTAAGAGCGTGGTTTTACCGGAGCCGGACTCGCCCATGATGGCGACGAATTCCCCGTCCTCAATGGTGAAATTCACATCCCGCAGGGCTTCCACGCTTTGCCCACCAAAGCGGGAGGTGTAGACCTTTTTCAGATGGGATACGATCAGAAGACTCATTTTTCATTTCCTCCCCGGGTGGCGATTTGATTCCGCAGCAAAAGCGCCGCGATGAGAAGCAGACTTAAAACCATAATGTTCTTTGACATAGCACATTTTTCCTTTCTTTGGGATATAGTGCTATGATACCATGGGCCTGCATTTTACTTCCATCGCTTCTTCTTACATCTTCCGGGGAAAAACGAACAGCTCTGTCACATTTGGTTATTTCCCCACACAGAACCGTTCAAAAATCCTTGCGGTAATATCCTCCCGCACCGTGGCCCCGGTGACCTCGCCCATGGCTTCCATGGCTTCTTCCACATCGGTAAGAACCGCGTCGGGGGTCTGCCCCAGCTGCAGGCCCTGCATGGACCGGAGCATGGCTTCATAGGCTCTGCGGCAGGCATCATACTGTCTGGGGTTTGTGAGGATGGAGCCGTCGCAGGGGACCTGTCCGGCAAAAAGAACATCTACGGCGTCCCCCAGCTGTTCCAGGCCATCGCCTGTCACGGCACTTACGGGGATGACGGTCATAAAGGGCAGGTCACTGGGCACAACGGCGCTGCCCAGGTCGGACTTGTTGATAAGGGCTACGGCGTTGGGGGCATCCAGGCACAGATCAATGATCTGCCGGTCCTCCTCCGTCAGGGGCACGGAGCCGTCGCACACGAAAATTGCAAGGTCCGCCTCCTCCAAAGCACGGCGGGACCGGGCAACACCCATGGCTTCCAGAGCGTCCCGGGTTTCTCGGATTCCGGCGGTGTCCGTCAGGCGCAGGCGGGTGGAGCCCACCATCACGGTTTCCTCCACGGTGTCCCGGGTGGTGCCGGGAATGTCCGTGACGATCACCCGGTCACAGCCGGCCAGGGCGTTTAAGAGACTGGACTTTCCTACATTGGGCCGTCCCACAATGGCGGCGGAAACGCCCTGGCGGAGGATGCGGCCCTGCCCATAGGTCTGCAGAAGATCATAGAGTGCCTTTGCGTCTTTTCGGAGGGTGCCGCTGTAGTTATCCAGGCCGAAATCGTCAATGTCCTCGTCCGGGTAGTCCAGCACCGCGTGAAAATGGCTGCAAATGTCCACCAGGCTGTCATAGATGGGGGCAAGCTTCTTTTGCAGACGCCCTGCCACCTGTCCTGCGGCGTTGGCGGCGGCATCGGCGGTGTCCGCCTCAATGAGGTCAATCACCGCTTCCGCCTGAGTCAGGTCCAGCTTTCCGTTCAGGAAAGCCCGCTTGGTAAATTCTCCCCGCTGGGCAGGCCGGGCGCCCGCCAGATACAGGGCCTCGAGCCCCGCAGCCAGTACAGCGGGGGATCCGTGGCAATGAAATTCCACGGTGTCCTCGCCGGTGTAGCTGTGGGGCCCTCTGGACACCACAGCCATGCACTGGTCGATGACTCGGCCATGCTTGTCGTGGAGGGTGCCGATGGACAGACGCCGGTCCTGCAGATCGGACAGAGACTTTTTGTTATTTAAGGTAAATACCTTATCCGACACGGCAATGCAGTCATCCCCGGAAAGCCGGAGAATGCCGATTGCGGAAACCTGATTGCCAGTGGATACGGCAGCGATGGTGTGGGACATGGGAAGCCTCCTTTGCTGGCTTAAAAGAAAATGGAGAACTGAATTATGAACGGTGATTTTTTATCTGCATCCTCCGGGCGCATATCCCGGATTCCCGGGTTCATAAGGCTTCCTCCAGAAATGCCAGAGGATCCCCTTTGCTGGTGATAAAGTGCATGAGCATGTAGGCACAGGGGAGGGCCACGTTTTCCTCCCGGAGGATACGGCGGCATTCCGCCCGGTCGGCAATGACCACCTGAATCTCCTCGCTGGCCTCCTGATGGCAGTTGGTAGGCTTGCCGCTGCAATAGCCGAACACGGTTCCGCAGCTTTCGTCGGTCATCCCCACGCTCATGAAAAAGGGCTTGGACCGGCTGCCGGCTTCTATGGGAGTGAAAACAAGTCCGGTTTCTTCGAACATTTCCCGGATGCCGGATTGCAGCAGGTCCTCTCCCGGCTCCACCAGTCCGGCAGGGAACTCATAGACGAAGCCCCCGATGGGATAGCGGTACTGCCGGATCAGCACCACCCGGTCCTTGTTGGGACCGTAGACACCGTACAGGATCACGCCGTCCGGCTTATTATGGTGGGTAACGGCTTTCAGGTCCGCCGGGTCCGGGTTCCGGGAAGCCATGTAATAGGGGGCTGCCCTGCCGTCCCGGTGGATGGCTTCCAGTTCATAGAGGTTCAGAAAACGGTTGTCCGTTCTTTTTTGAATCTTGCCCACACTGCTCATATACATTCCGACCTTTCCTTTACTGCTTGTGCTGCTACTATAGCATTTTTCCTGCCGAAATGCAATCCCGCTGTCATATTCCGGTTCTTTCCGGGAATAATCTGTCTGAGATCTTTTTGGGAGGAAGTCCGCCATGGAAAAGATGTATCCCGGGGCAGTGACGGATGAAAACATCCGGGCCATATTTGAAAACGCGGGGGATTTTATTGTCCGGAAGTTGCAATGTGCCGGACATACTCTCTATGCCTACGCTATCGACGGCCTGACCTCCGGGTCGGATACCTCGGAGTATGTCATCCGGCCCATCTCCGACAACCTGTCCGGCGGCACCATGCAGGCGCTTTACGAGCAGGCCATGGAGGGAAGTATTTATAATAGTGTGGCGGATCCCTGTGAGGATCTGGATACTGTCGCCCTGAAGCTGGTCAACGGCTTCTGTGTGGTTCTGTTTCCCGGCGTGGGGGCCATCGCCTTTGAGGTCAAAACCGGAGAGAAGCGGGGCCTGTCCGCTCCGGAGGTGGAGAACACCGTCAAGGGCCCCAAGGACGCGTTTACGGAAACGGTGCGCACCAACACCAGCCTGATCCGGCGGCATCTCCGGTCTCCCGACCTGCGGTTGGAGGAAACAAAGGTGGGACGGCGGAGCCTGACCAATGTGACGGTTGCCTGGATCAAGGGGATCACGGACCCGTCTTTGGTGGAGCGAATGAAAAAGCGGCTGGACACCATCGACATTGACGGCTTTCTTTCTCCGTCTGCCTTCGAGGAATATGTCACCGGTTCCCGGACAACCGCCTTTCCCTTAATGCGCTACACCGAGCGGGCAGATACCTTCTGCGGAGGCCTGCTGGAGGGGCGAGTAGGGCTGCTGGTGGACGGCCTGCCCCTGGGGTATCTGGCGCCTGCGGAGCTGGGCTACCTCATGGACAGCCCGGAGGACCGGGGCAGGGACTATGTTTCCGCCTCCTGCATCCGGGTTCTTCGGTATGGGGCACTGCTTCTGAGCCTGCTCCTGCCCGGCTTCTATATATCTATGGCAGTATTTCACCAGGAGATGATCCCCCTCCCGCTGCTGCGGTCCATCATTGAGAGCAAGGAAAATGTGCCTTTTTCCACGGTGTTGGAGGTGCTGGGACTGCTGGCTGCCTTTGAACTGCTTCAGGAATCCGGCATCCATCTGCCCCAGGCCGTTGGCCAGTCGGTGTCCATCATCGGCGGCATTGTGGTGGGGACCGCGGCGGTGGAGGCGGGGCTGATTTCTCCGGCAGCGCTGATCGTCGTGAGTATCGCCGGCGTCTGCGGCTTTGTGCTTCCCAACCGGGATCTGGCAAATGCCATCCGGGTGTGGCGGTTTGCCATCGCGGTGCTGGGCGCTGCCGCCGGGCTGTTCGGTGTAACGGCTGGGCTGATTGGGTTGACTGTGCATTTGGCGGGGCTTCGCTGCCTGGATGTGCCGTATTTGGCACCATTCCATGAGACTGGGGACAGTACCATTCTCCGATATCGCCTGGCGCTGGAAAAATTCCGCCCATTCCGCCTGCATCCGCTGGATAAGAGGAATCAGAAATGAAGCAATGGCTTGTTTTGATCGCCGGAACGGCACTTGTTCTGGCGCTTTCTCCTTTCCGGGGAACGGACATTGGAAAGCTTCGCCCTGCCCAGTGGGTGTATCTGTCCCGGCGGGAAGACACTGTGTTGCTGGAAACGGATACGGGCGACCGGGGAGAGGGGGCGGATGTGCTTTCCGCCCTGGAGGATCTGTGCAGGAGCGCGCCGGGGGAACTGTTTTTGGAAACGGCGGATTATGCGCTGGTTTCCCGGGAGGCGCTGGAAGACCTGCCTCAGCTGCGTAGCGTATTGCGCTCCGGGGTGGAAGTGTGCCTTGCGGAGGGAGAGCCGGATGAGACTACAGCGGCATATCTGCAAACACATAGTCCGGGACTGACTCTGCGGGGGTTCTTTTCCGGGGAGGATAAGCTTCCGGTGCTGGTAACGGAAGAGGGGAGGTGGATACTTGTTGCCGGACAAAGTGGAAAGGAATAAAACCGTCTGGTTCCTTACGGCTCTGGCGGTGCCGGTGATGCAGGCAGCGTCCGGGTGCTCCTGGCTGACTTCTGCCGCGTTAGGGATCCTGTGCCTGGGCGTATGCGCAGGTATGGAAACGTTGGGCGTGCCGGAAGCAAAATGGCTGAGCGCGGCGCGCTGGATTTGGATGACGGTGATCCTGAGCACAGCGCTGCGGTGGACACTGTACTGCTGGCCCTCGGATTCTCCTGTCATTCCCGGATCGCTTCTTCTGCTTGCTGCATGGACGGCAGCGGGCGGGGAGGAACAAAGTATGCGTGCCGGGAATCTACTGCGGTTTTTCCTTATTGGCCTGCTGGGAGCTGTGCTGCTGTCCGGCGTGTGGGATATACGGGCGCAGAACCTACGCCCAAACTGGCGGATGGACAACGCAGACCTGGTGACGGTACTCCTGCTTCCTGCTGCGGGTGTTTGCCTGGGCAGCAAGGGTGCGGGTTCAAAGCTTTTTCTGCTGGCTTTGACAGTAGCGGTATCTGCGGTGGTGACCGGGGTTCTGTCGGGACCCTTTGCGGCAGCGCAGAATTCGGCAATGTACGAGCTGAGCAAAAGTGTACGGCTGCTGGGTGTGGCAGAACGCTTTGAAAGTCTGGCAGCAGCAGGTATGACATTGGGCTATTATGTGTTTAATTGCTGGTGCTTAAATCTGTGCGGAAAATGGGGCAAAACCGTGACAGGCGCCGAAACAGCTTGGCCTGTGTGGCTGACAGCCGCGGCAGCATTCGCCGGATTCTTCTTAAAATGGGCGAAAAGCGGCAGCTTTGTCCCTGCGGGTACGGTGATAATGTTCGTATTCGCGCCTTTGACTGCGGCTCTGATTGGGAAATGGAAAAAAAGAAAAAAGAATTCAAAAAATCTTAAAAAACCGCTTGACAAATAAAAGGGAGCGTGGTATTATATGCAAGCTGACCGCAAGGGAAGCGCCTGTACCTTGTAAATTGAATAACGCAAGATGAAACACCTTGGACA
>CAZVDH010000016.1:0-26527 GCA_964625595.1 uncultured Oscillospiraceae bacterium
AGACGCCTTGCCCCCCGCACTTGTGAGGGGGGTGTCCCTGCGCTAGCGCAGGAACGGGGGGAGTACGAATTTCCGAAAGCGTCAAATAATTGATCTTTCCGTGTTTACAGCTCTATTCTTCGCTCTTATTCGTGAAAGATATGCGGATGACGGGCTCCCCCCGGTACCAGTGTGCGCACTGGTACCACCCCCCTCATAAATGCGGGGGGCAAGGCCGCGTACCGCATCCACCCGCACACCATGCAACAAACAGCCCAACTACCCCCATCATCAACGCACTGACCGAGCGGAAAGGCGCGAAGACCGCCCTCATCACCACGAAAGGCTTCCGGGATATTCTGGAGCTGGCCCGGGGCAACCGCCCGGATCTGTTTAATATGGTATTTAAAAAGCCGGAGCCCTTTGTCCCCCGGCATCTGCGCCGGGAGGTAACGGAGCGGATCAGC
Organism: uncultured Oscillospiraceae bacterium; assembly: GCA_964625595.1. Taxonomy (GTDB): domain Bacteria; phylum Bacillota; class Clostridia; order Oscillospirales; family Oscillospiraceae; genus Faecousia. The sequence goes on from CAZVDH010000016.1 coordinate 447, forward strand.
TACAAGGGCGGGGTTTTGACGCCGCTGTGCGAAGAGGATATTTGCAAGGCGGTGGAATACCTGAAAAAAGAGCAGGTGGAAGCCATCGCCGTCTGCTATATCAACTCCTACGCCAACGAAGAGCACGAGCGCAGAACCGTTGCCAAAATCAAGGAGCTTTGGCCCGAGGTCTATGTGTGTCCCTCCGTGGACATTACCAAGGAATGGCGTGAGTACGAGCGGACCTCAACGGCAGTCCTCAATGCCTACGTTATGCCCGTTGCTTCTTCTTACATCAACCGCCTGGGCCAGCGGCTGACCGATGCAGGAGTCCCCGGCACCCGCTACATCATGCAAAGCAACGGCGGTACCACCACCTTTGATCAGGCCAAGCTGACGCCGGTCAACGTGGTGGAGTCCGGCCCGGTTGCCGGTGTTTTCGGTGCTTCCATTCTGGGCAAGATGATCGGCGAGGAAAACATTATTGCCTTTGATGTGGGCGGCACCACCGCCAAATGCTCCCTGATTGACCGGGGCCAGGTCAAGGTCACCACTTCCTACTACATAGAAAAGAATGAGCGCAGCGCCGGTTACCCCATTATGGCTCCCGTTGTTGACATCGTAGAGATCGGTAATGGCGGCGGCTCCATTGCCTGGATCGATGAAGCCGGATCTTTGAAGGTCGGTCCCAAGAGCGCCGGTGCCCTGCCCGGCCCCGTTGCCTACGGCAAGGGCGGCACGGAGCCCACCACCACCGATGCCAATCTGATTGCAGGCCGTCTGTCCGCGAAAAACTTCGATATGGAAGTTTCCCTGGATCAGGTCCGCGCCTCGCTGGCGGAAAAAGTCGGCAAGGCCTTTTCCGTAGGTGCTGAAGAAGCTGCCGAAAGCATCATCCGCGTTGCCGACTCCAATATGAATAACGCCCTGAAGCTGATCTCCGTGCGCCGGGGATATGATCTCCGGGACTTCGCCATGGTGGCGTTCGGCGGCGGCGGCCCCATGCACGGCCCCACCCTCGCCAAGGAGCTGAACATCCGTAAGGTCATCGTTCCCGTAGCCGCCTCCGTCTTCTCCGCATGGGGCATGCTGATGAGCGATATTCGTCACGATTTCATCCAGACAAAGATCCTCTCTTTCAGCACCGCGCCCATGGAGGACTTAAACGCCATGTGGAAAGCCCAGATGGACGAGGCCGGTGCCCTGTTTGCCGCTGAGGGAATTGCACCGGATCAGGTGGTATTCACCTTTATCGCGGACATGCGCTATATGGGCCAGGAGCACACCGTCCAGGTGACTGCCCCTGCCTATCCCTGGACGGAAGCGGACCGTGCCGAAATCATGGCACGCTTCCACAAAACTCATGAGCACTTCTATACCTTCTCCCTGCCGGATACCCCCGCTGAGATCGTTAACCTGCACCTGGTCGCTTACGGCCAGTTGGCAAAGCCCTCCCTGCAGGAGATCCCCGCCCAGGATGGAGACATGGCAGGCGCTCTGAAAGAGACCCGCCGGGTATTCTTCTCCGGAGACGGCTGGCTCGATACACCGATTTATGACCGGAGCAAGCTGGGCAGCGGCGCGGCAGCCCAGGGCCCCCTGGTCGTGGAAGAACCCACCACCGCCACCGTTGTCTGTCCCGGACAGCGCCTGTCCGTGGATCGTTACGGCAACCTGATCGTGGAAATGGAGGTACAGTAATGGCTGAAAAAGTTTCTATCAATCCGGTTACGCTGGATATTGTTAAGGATTCTCTGATTGCGGTCAGCAACGAGATTTTCTACGCGTTTGCCCAGACTTCCATGAGCCCCATTATCTATGAGACTCTGGACTATGCGAGCGGCATCGCCGATGCCGACGGACGGCTGCTGACCCAGGGCAACGGCGTCACCGGCTTCATCGGCATGATTTCCCCGATGATTTGCGCCGTGGTGGATAAGTACGGAAAGGAAAACCTGAATCCCGGCGATGTGTACATTATCAACGACCCCTTTATGGGCGGCGGCACCCATATGTCCGATGTGGGAATGGTCATGCCCATCTTCCACAACGGCGAGCTTATTGCCTTTGCCGGCAACAAGGCACACTGGAGCGACATCGGCGGCAAGGGCGATATGTGGGGTCAGATTTCCTCCCTGCGCACTGGCGAAAAGCGGATCAACGAGCTTTGCGACAAATACGGCACCGAGGTGGTTAAGGGCTCCATGGAGCGTCTGATTGCCCAGGGTGAGACCGTTGCCCGCCGCCGCCTGGCGGAAATGCCCAAGGGCACCTGGGAAATGGATGAATATATGGACGATGACGGTCACGGCAATCCCGTGCATCTGCAGGTCAAGGTCACCATCAGCGACGATGAATTTCTTGCGGACTTTACGGGCAGCGACCCCCAGGTAATCGGCTGCGTGAACTCCGGCGCAACCGCCGCCTATGCCGGTGTAAAGGTCGTTTTCATGTCCGTTGTCGGCCCCGAACTGGCGGTTAACGACGGCGTGTTTGCTCCCCTGCGCACCATCTGCGAGCCGGGCAGTGTGCTGCAGGCCAACCGCCCCGCAGCAACCTCCTGCTATTATGAGAGCATGATTTATGTCATCGACCTGGTCTGGAAAGCCCTTGCCCCTGTATTCCCCGACTCCCTGGGGGCGGGCCACCTGCTGTCCGTCTGCACGGTGCTGATGGCCGGCAAGCATCAGGACTTCGGCAACGACTACCTCATCATCGAGCCCACCGTCGGCGGATGGGGCGCAAGCCGGGGCAGCGACGGCCAGGTCGGCCAGTTCTGCGTCGGTGACGGCGAGACCTACAATGTACCCGTAGAGATGGCGGAGACCCGCTACGGCATCCGCATCGACGAGCACAGCCTGCACACGGACGGTGCCGGTGCCGGTGAGTTCCGGGGCGGCAGCGGTGCCGTTCGGGTCTACCGCTCCATGAACGACAATCAGACCTTTACCGCCTCCTTTGGGCGCAACAAATGGCCCGTATGGGGTGCCGCAGGCGGCAAGGACGGCTCCATCAACTACTTCCAGTTTACGGATGCCGACGGCACGGTCAGCGAGCCCATGGGCATTGTGGCCCGCCGTGTGATGAACACCAATGATGTGGTCCGTCTCGTCACCGCCACCGGCGGCGGCTACGGAAATCCCTGCAAGCGCCCTGCGGAAAAGGTAGCGATGGATGCCAAGAATGAGTACATTACCGTTGCCCAGGCCGAAGCCGACTACGGTGTGATCCTGGATCCTGACACCTTCGCGGTCGTTGGCCTGACCGAAGCGCGCAGAAACGCTGCGGCTGAATAAAGAAAAAAGCCTGCGGTATTTGGGACTTTCCCTGAATACCGCAGGTTTTTCATGCCGGAATCCACAGCTTTCTCCCCCGTTTCAGGCGAAAAGCTGTCGATATTGCCCGTTGTAAAACAGAGCTTTCTGTGTTATGATAGGTTTCAGTGAGTAAAGGCGCTCATTCGGACAGAGGTTTTCTCTGCCCCGGGTGGGCGCTTTATCTTTTTTCAGGAAGGGGAACACCATGGCAATACATGAAGAATGCGGCGTATTCGGTGTGTACAGCACCCAGAGTGCCGACCTTGCGGGACTTGCATATTACGGGCTCTACGCTCTGCAGCACCGGGGGCAGGAAAGCTGCGGTATCGTCGTCAATGACGACGGCGTTTTTTCCTCCCACCGGGACCTGGGAACGGTAAACGACGTTTTCTCCCGGGAGGTTCTGGGGCGGTTCCCTAAGGGAACTATGGCCATCGGGCATGTACGCTACGGCACCACCGGCGGCAACAACCGGGAAAACTGCCAGCCCATTGTGGTCAATCACCAGAAAGGCAAGCTGGCCCTGGCTCACAACGGCAACCTAAGCAATGCCTATGAGCTGCGCAGCGCCCTGGAGCTGGGAGGGGCCATCTTCCACAGCACCAGCGATACGGAGATCATTGCCTATATCATTACCCAGCAGCGGCTGAAAACGGCCTCCATCGAGGTGGCAGTCAGCCGGGCCATGAACGAGCTGGACGGTGCCTTTTCCCTGGTAATGATGTCCTCCGCCAAAATGATCGCCGCCCGGGATCCCCACGGCTTCCGCCCCCTGTGCTATGGAATCACAGCCGACGGCGTCCATGTTGTGGCTTCCGAAAGCTGCGCCCTGGCAGCCGTGGGAGCAAAATTTCAGCGGGATCTGCTGCCCGGGGAGATCCTGACCTTTGACGAAGCCGGGGTCCACGCTGACAGGACCCACTGCGGAACCGCCGAAAAGCGGAGCTGTATCTTTGAATACATCTATTTTGCCCGTCCCGACTCGGTCATCGACGGGGTCAGCGTCCATGCTGCCCGGAAAAATGCCGGACGGCTGCTGGCAAAACGGCACAGCGTTGACGCGGATCTGGTGGTAGGGGTGCCGGATTCAGGCCTGGACGCCGCCATCGGCTACGCGGAAGAATCCGGGATCCCTTTCGGCCTGGGCTTTATCAAAAACAAATATATTGGGCGTACCTTTATTTCACCCGGCCAGGGACAACGGGTGGACCAGGTGAAGATCAAGCTCAGCCCCATCCGGGATGAGGTAGAGGGAAAGCGGATCGTCTTAATTGACGACTCCATCGTCCGGGGCACCACCAGCGGGCAGATCGTGGGACTGCTCCGGGAAGCAGGCGCCAGGGAAATCCACATGCGTATCTCCTCTCCCCCTTTCCGGAACCCCTGCTACTACGGAACGGACATCGACTCCCGGGACCACCTCATTGCCTGCCACCACACGGTGGAGGAAATCACTTCCATCATCGGCGCCGACAGTCTGGGGTACCTGGCCCTGGAGGATCTGACGGAAATGATCGGATCGGCGGATTACTGCCACGCCTGCTTCAGCGGCCAGTATCCCACCGCAATTCCCATCAGCACCGCAAAGGACCGCTTCGAGGGAAAACTTTCCCAGCGGGAGGGGAAGCATAAATAAATGCATAAAATCTCCGCTCCGGTTTGCCAGCCGGAGCGGAGATTCTTTTACAGCATATTGGTATAGCCCATGAGGAAAGCATCCACTTCTCTGGCGCAGGCACGGCCCTCTGTGATCCCCCACACCACCAGGCTCTGGCCACGGCGGCAGTCACCGGCGGCAAAGAGGTTGGTGTCTGGAATCCGGTATTTTTCCGTGACCAGATTTCCCCGGTTATCCCGTTCCAGTCCGAACGCTTCCGCTACATACCCCTCACAGCCCACAAAGCCCGCCGCAATCAAAAGAAGCTCGCAGGGCAGCTCTTCCTCGCTTCCGGGGATCTCCACCATCTGCATCCGTCCGTTTTCCGTCTTCGGTTCCAGTTTAACGGTACGCACCGCCCGGACGCTGCCTGCTTCGTCCGTCAGAATTTCTTTTACCGTGGTCTGGTAAATTCTGGGGTCATGGCCGAATTTGGCAATTGCCTCCTGCTGGCCGTAGTCCGTTTTCAGTACCCTTGGCCACTGGGGCCAGGGATTCGAGACGGCCCGGGTAACGGGTGGCTTTCCCATCATTTCCAGCTGGGTCACACTGGCACAGCCCTGCCGGATGGCAGTACCCACGCAGTCGTTGCCGGTGTCGCCGCCGCCTACAATGATCACATGCTTGTTTTCCGCAGTGATGGCAAAAGCTTCCGATTCCCCGATCACCTTTTTGGTGGCAGCCGTCAGGTAATCCACAGCGAAATGGACCCCTGCCGCCTCCCTGCCGGGGACCGCCAGGTTCCTGGGGGTTTTGGAGCCGCAGCACAGAACCACGGCGTCATATTCTTCCGTAAGCTCCCTGGCGGGAATGTCCACACCCACATTGGTATTCACCCGGAATTCCACGCCTTCCTCTTCCATAAGAGCAACCCGGCGGGCAACCACCTTTTTGTCCAGCTTCATATTGGGAATGCCGAACATCATCAATCCTCCGGGGCGGCTCTCCCGCTCGAACACCGTCACCTGGTGCCCCCGGTGGTTCAGCTGGTCGGCAACCGCCAGACCGGAGGGGCCGGAGCCTACCACCGCCACCCGTTTTCCGCTGCGCACTGGCGGAATCCGGGGCACCACCCATCCATTCCGGAAGCCGGTTTCGATCACAGCCAGCTCATTATTGTTCACCGTGACGCTGTCCCCGTTCAATCCGCAGGTACAGGCTGCCTCGCACAGTGCGGGGCACACCCGTCCGGTGAACTCCGGGAAGTTGTTGGTTTTTGTAAGCCGGGACAGGGCTTCCCGCCAGTTGCCGTTATAGATCTCGTCATTCCATTCCGGGATGAGGTTGTGCAGGGGGCAGCCGCTGTATCCGCCGCCGAAATTCACGCCGGACTGGCAGAAAGGCACGCCGCAGTTCATGCACCGGGCCGCCTGGATCCTCCGCTCCCCGGGTTCCAGTCCCGGATGGAACTCTTCAAAGTTCCGGATCCGTTCCAGAGGATCCACAGAGGGGTTTCCCTTGCGGGTATATTCCAAAAATCCGGTAGGTTTTCCCATTGTTCTCCCCTCCTTAACCCTTTCTGACGGCGTAGAACGCTTCCAGCGTCGCCTGCTCGTGAGACATTCCTTTTTCCTCCATCTGTCCGATGGCGGCAATCATTCTCTGATAGTCCACGGGAATGATCTTCTTGAATTTGGGCAGATATTCTTCAAACCGGTTCAGAATTTCCCTGCCCCAGGCGGACCCGGTAGCATTTACATGGGCTTCGATCATGGACTTCAGCTCCTGTGCGTCGTGACGCTCCGTAATGGCCCCCATAGTGACCATCTGCTTGTTAAGCCGCAGGTAAAGGTCATGGTTTTCATCCAGCACATAGGCGATACCACCGCTCATGCCTGCCGCAAAATTCTTTCCTGTGGGGCCGAGGATCGCCACCCGGCCGCCGGTCATGTACTCACAGCCGTGGTCTCCGCAGCCCTCCGCCACTGCCACAGCCCCGGAGTTGCGGACGCAGAACCGCTCTCCGGCGATGCCGCAGATGTACGCCTCACCGCCGGTTGCGCCGTAGAGGGCCACATTTCCGATGATGATATTGTCCCGGGCGCAGAACTTCGCCGCTTCTTCGGGTTTCACAATCAGTTTGCCGCCGGACAAACCCTTGCCGAAATAGTCGTTGGCATCGCCGGACAGGATGATGGTCTCGCCCTTGGGCAGGAACGCGCCAAAGGACTGGCCGCCGCCGCCCGTGCAGTTCACCACATAGGTATCGTCCGCCAGACTGTCCCCAAAACGCCGGGTGATCTCACTGCCCAGAATGGTGCCCAAGGTTCTGTGGACGCTGGAGACCCGGATTGTTTCCGTATGGGGCTTTTTCTTTTTAAAATAAGGCTCAAAGGCAGGGAGCAGCACGCTCACATCCACCGTTTTTTCCAGACCGAAGTCAAAACGGTCCTCCTCCCGGTAATGAACGGCGGGCAGGTCCGCCAGAATACCGGTCAGATCGATGGTATCCGCCCGGTGGGTGATCCGATGCTCCCGGGGGCGGATCAGGTCCGTACGGCCCACCAGTTCATCCACGGTGCGCACGCCCAGCTTTGCCATGATCTCCCGCAGCTGCCGGGCGATAAAGAGCATGAAATTCATCACATACTCCGGCTTTCCGGTAAACCGGCACCGCAGATCGGGGTTCTGGGTAGCAATACCCATGGGGCAGGTGTCCAGATTGCACACCCGCATCATCACACAGCCCATGCTGACCAGTGGCGCCGTGGCAAAGCCGAATTCCTCCGCCCCAAGGATGCAGGCAATGGCAACATCCCGTCCGGTCATCAGCTTGCCGTCGGTTTCCAGCCGAACCCGACTGCGCAGACCGTTGCGGATCAAAGTCTGATGGGCCTCCGCAAGACCCAGCTCCCAGGGCAGGCCCGCGTTATGTATGGAGCTTTTGGGAGCCGCGCCGGAACCGCCGTCATAGCCGGAAATGAGCACGCAGCCCGCGCCGGCCTTGGCAACACCGGCGGCAATAGTGCCCACACCCGCTTCGGACACCAGCTTTACGGAGATTCTCGCATCCCGGTTGGCGTTTTTCAGGTCATAAATGAGCTGGGCCAGATCTTCGATAGAGTAGATGTCATGGTGAGGCGGTGGAGAGATCAGCGACACACCGGGGGTGGAGAACCGGGTCTTGGCGATCCAGGGGTAAACCTTTCCCCCGGGCAGATGTCCGCCCTCGCCGGGTTTCGCCCCCTGGGCCATTTTGATCTGAATTTCCTTGGCGCTATTGAGATAAGCGCTGGTCACGCCGAACCGGGCGGAGGCCACCTGCTTAATGGCGCTGTTTCTATTGCTTCCAAACCGGGAAGGATCTTCGCCGCCCTCACCGGAATTGGATTTTCCCCCCAGGGTGTTCATGGCAATGGCCATGCACTGGTGGGCCTCCATGGAGATGGAGCCGTAGGACATGGCTCCCGTTTTGAACCGCTTGACAATTTCCTCCGCCGGCTCCACCTCCTCCAGGGGGATACCGCCGTCTGCCGGATACTGAAATTCCATCAGACCCCGGAGGGTATGGGGGGTGCGGGCATCATCCACAAGATTTGTATATTCCCGGAATTTTTCATAGTTCCCCGTTTGGACAGCCTCCCGCAGGGCCACAATGCTCCGGGGATTGTACATATGATCCTCCGCCCCCGCTCCGGAGCGCAGGGAATGGACTCCGGTGGAATCCAGCGTAGTGTCAACACCCAGATCCAGCAGGTCAAAGGCATGGTTGTGCCGCCACTGGACACCCTCTTCGATCTCCGCCAGGCCGATGCCCTCCACCGGGCTTACGGTATTGGTAAAGTACTGGTCAATAACCTCCCGGCAGATACCCACCGCCTCAAAAATCTGGGCGGACTGATAGGACTGGAGGGTGGAAATGCCCATCTTGGAGGCGATCTTTACAATGCCCCGAAGAACCGCGTTATCATAATCCCCGATGGCCTGATACATGTCTTTATCCAGGCGGCCGCTTTCCACCAGCTCACCGATGCATTCCTGGGCAAGATAGGGGTTGATGGCTCGGGCGCCATAGCCCAAAAGGGTAGCAAAATGGTGGACATCCCTGGGCTCGGCGCTTTCCAGAATGATGGAAACCGCTGTCCGCTTCTTGGTGCGGACCAGGTACTGCTCAATGGCGGAAACCGCCAGGAGCGAGGGAATCGCCACGTGGTATTCATCCACGCCCCGGTCGGACAGGATAATGACGTTGGCTCCCTCCCGGTAGGCCCGGTCACACTCAACAAAAAGCCGGTCCAGCGCCTTTTTCAGAGAAGAATTGGTATAATACAGCAGGGAAACCGTCTCCACCTTGAAGCCGGGACGGTTCATGTTCCGGATCTGCATGAGCTCCACGGAGGAAATGATGGGGTTGCTGATTTCCAGCACCCGGCAGTTATCCGGGCGCTCCTGCAAAAGATTACCGTCCGAGCCAATATAAACGGTGGTATCCGTTACCACTTCCTCCCGCAGGGCGTCAATGGGCGGGTTGGTGACCTGGGCAAAGAGCTGCTTAAAATAATTGAACAGGGGCTGGTGCTTCTCCGAGAGCACAGCCAGGGGAATATCGGTGCCCATGGCTGTAATCTTTTCGGAACCGGTTCTCGCCATGGTCAGAATGGCATCGTTAATATCCTCGTAGGTATAGCCGAAGGCCTTGTAAAGCTTTTCCCGCTGAGCCTTGGGATACCTGGGCACCTTGTGGTTGGGCACCGGCAGGTCTTCCAGCCGTACAAGGTGCTGGTCCAGCCATTCTCCGTAGGGGGCCCGGGCGCAGAAAGCTGCCTTGCATTCCTCGTCGGACACCACCTTTTTCCGGATGGTATCCACAAGGAGCATCTTACCGGGCTGCAGCCTGGACTTGCACAGGATATTCTCGGCCGGGATGTCCAGCACCCCCACCTCGGAGGAAAGCACCAGGCGGCGGTCCCGGGTGATATAGTACCGGGCAGGCCGCAGACCGTTCCGGTCCAGCACCGCGCCCATCACATCGCCGTCGGAATAAAAAATCGCCGCAGGCCCATCCCAGGGCTCCATCATGGTGGAGTAATAGTGATACAGGTCCCGCTTTTTCCGGTCCATTCCGGCATCCTTGCGCCAGGGTTCCGGAATGGTGATCATCACCGCAAGGGGCAGCGGGATCCCGTTCATCATAAGAAATTCCAGAGTATTATCCAGCATGGCGGAATCGGATCCGGAGCCCGCAATTACGGGCAGCACCTTTTCCATATCCGCCTCCATGCATGCCGAGGCCATGGTTTCCTCCCGGGCCAGCATCCTGTCCGCGTTGCCCCGGATGGTATTGATCTCACCGTTGTGGAGGATCAGCCGGTTGGGGTGGGCACGCTCCCAGCTGGGGGTGGTATTGGTGGAGAAACGGGAATGCACCATGGCAATGGCGCTTTCGTAGGCTTCCTCCTGAAGATCCGGGTAGAACTTGCGAAGCTGGCTTACCAGGAACATGCCCTTGTACACCACGGTGCGGGAGGAAAAGGAACAGACATAGGTGGTATCGCAGCTCTGCTCAAAGACCCGGCGGATGACATACAGCTTCCGGTCAAAATCCAGGCCCCGGGCAATCCCTGCCGGTCTTTCCGCGAAGCCCTGGCAGATATAGGGCATGGATTCCCTGGCCCGCTGCCCCAGTATCTCCGCGTTTACGGGTACATCCCGCCAGCCCAGGAAGCGGACTCCCTCTTTCCGGCAGACCACTTCCAGGAGCTTCTGGGCCTGACGGCGTTTCAGGCCGTCCTGGGGAAAGAAGAACATACCCACACCGTAGTCCCCTTTCTCCCCCAGCGGGATCCCCAGCTTGGAGAAGAAGCCATGACAGATCTGGACCATGACTCCCACGCCGTCGCCCACTTCCCCGGTGGCATCTTTACCGGCCCGGTGCTCCAACCGCTCCACAATGGTCAGAGCATCGTCCACAATGCTGTGGCTGGCAATACCGTCGATGCTGACCACGGCACCGATGCCGCAGGCATCATGCTCAAAGCGTTCCGAATATAATGTATTTTTCATACGAACCTCCCGGCAGTTGTTTCCTGCCGTCCATTATTTTCCGCTGTCGCCGTAGTTGGCAAGGACCCGGGCGGAGGGATCCGTGACATTGCAGCCCTCCCACGCTTTATTGGGCATCCAGAAGTCCGCTACCATCTCCGCCTGGCCGGGGTAAAAGGTTTCAAACAGCTCCCGGTACAGCAGGCTCTCCTTGGTAAAGGGCTGGGCAAAGGTGTACTGCTTCCGCTTTTCTTCATAGGCTTCATCAGTGTAGACAGTCTCGGCGTATTCTTTCAGGTCATCCACCATGGAGTGGCCCACCGCGTCGGAGAAAGCCGCCTTTTCCCGCATGAGAATGTCCCAGGGCAGATAATCCCCCTCAAAGGCATGGCGGAGCAGATACTTGCCCTTTCCGTAGGTGTTCATCTTCATTGCCGGATCCAGGGCCATCACATAGGAAACAAAGTCCAGATCGCCAAAGGGCACCCTGGCTTCCAGAGAGTTGACGCTGATGCACCGGTCCGCCCGGAGCACATCGTACATGTGAAGCTCCCGGATCCGCTTTTCCGCCTCTTTCTGGAATTCCGCAGGACTGGGGGCAAAATCCGTGTACTTGTAGCCAAACAGCTCGTCGGAGATCTCTCCGGTGAGAAGCACGCGAAGATCCGTATGCTCGTGGATGTATTTGCACACCAGATACATACCGATGGAAGCCCGGATGGTGGTAATATCATAGGTGCCCAGGAGCTTAACCACATCTGGCAGCGCTTCCAGCACATCCTTTTTCGAGATAATAACCTCGGTGTGATCGGCGCCGATGAAATCCGCCACCTCTTTGGCGTATTTCAGGTCAATGGCGTCAATGTCCATTCCGATGGAAAAGGTTTTGATGGGCTTTCGGAGCTTCTTCGCCGCCACGGCGCAGACCAGGCTGGAGTCCAGACCGCCGGACAGGAGGAAACCCACGGGAGCATCCGCGTCCAGCCGCTTCTCAATGCCCGCAGTCAGCTTTTCCCGGATCTTGCGGCAGGCGGTTTCCAGATCGTCATGGCACACAGAATCGGGCTTACTGATATTCCGGTAGCAGATAAATTCTCCATCCCGGTAGTAATGTCCAGGCGGGAAAGGCAGAATTTTTTCGCACAGCCCCACCAGGTTCTTTGCTTCGCTGGCAAAAATGATTTTCCCGTCAGACAGATACCCATAGTAAAGAGGCCGGATGCCGATGGGATCCCGGGCCGCGATCAGGCTCTCTCCGTCATACAGAATAAGGGCAAATTCCGCATCCAGCCGGGCAAACATATCTGTGCCGTATTCTTCATACAGCGGCAGCAGAAGCTCGCAGTCGGAGTCTCCGGCGAACCGGAAGCCCTTTGCTTCCAGTTCTTTTTTTATTTTCCGGAATCCGTAAATTTCTCCATTGCACACAACCGCCCGGCTGCCCCGGACAAAGGGCTGCATTCCCCTTTCATCCAGTCCCATAATGGACAGCCGGTGAAATCCCAGAAAGCCCGGATTCAGCGGGAGCATCCGGGTCATATCCGGACCTCTCGTTTTGGTTGCATCGAAATACGGACGCACCTCCTGGGCAGTAATTGCTGTTCCGATATATCCGATAATTGAACACATATTGCTTCCCCCTGTTAAAAAAGCACCTGGCTCCCCGACGGGAATCCGCCGGGGAGTGGTATTTGTTTTATTTTTCTTTTATTCTACATCCTGCAATGCGTCGTAACCCTCTTCACCGGTACGGACCTTAACCACATTTTCCACATCATAGACGAAGATCTTTCCGTCGCCGATATGGCCCGTGTAAAGCACCCGCTTGGCGGTATCGATGACCTGGGCAACCGGCACCTTGCTCACAACAATATCCACCTGGATCTTGGGAAGCAGAGTTGCCTCCACTTCAACGCCCCGGTAGTACTCCGGACGGCCCTTCTGCACACCGCAGCCAAGAACATGGGAGACGGTCATTCCGGTTATGCCGATCGCCAGCATTGCTTCTTTCAGCGCTTCCAGACGGGCCTCCTTGCAGATGATCTCTACCTTGGTCATCTTTACACCGCCGGGAGCCGGTTCCCGGAATTCGGGAACCCGTTTAACTTCCACAGCCTCCGCAGGAGGAACATCCCCCGTGACAGCAACTGCCCCGCTGTCGTAAACCGGTTCAGGCAGCATCGCCATGCCGGCATAGGCGCTGGAAAGACCGTGCTCCGTGGCATCCAGACCGCCGATTTCTTCTTCCGCCGACACCCGCAGGCCAAAGATCTTACGGATCACAAGGAACGTTGCCGTAATCGTCACCACAGTCCAGGCAGCTACAGATACAAAGCCCAGCAGCTGCAGCCCCATCAGCTCAAATCCGCCGCCGTAGAACAGGCCTTTCAGTTCCTTTCCTGCAGCATTGGCAATGCTGTAGCCCGGGGCGGTGGGCGTAGCAAACAGACCGACAGCCAACGTGCCCCAGATACCGTTCAAACAGTGCACCGCAACAGCACCCACAGGATCGTCAACATGGAACTTATAATCCAGCAGCCAAACACCGAACACCACCAGGACACCGGCTACGCCGCCGATGATAATGGCACCCAGCGCGTCTGTCACATCACACGGAGCGGTGATGGCTACCAGGCCCGCAAGCGACGCGTTCAGACACATGGACACATCGGGCTTGCCGTACTTGACCCAGGTAAAGATCATGCACACCACCGTAGCAACGGCAGGGGCGACGGTCGTGGTCAGGAAGATGGACGCCAGCTGATCCAGGCTGGTGGCCGCCGCGCCGTTGAAGCCGTACCAGCCCAGCCAGAGGATGAACACGCCCAGGCAGCCAATGGGCAGGTTATGGCCGGGGAACGCCCGGATCTTTACGATCTTACCGCTTTCATCCTTCTGGAATTTGCCGATCCGGGGTCCCAAAAGCTTCGCGCCGATGAGGGCGGAGATGCCGCCCACCATATGAATGGCGCAGGACCCGGCAAAATCGTGGAACCCAAGCTGTTCCAGCCAGCCGCCGCCCCAGATCCAGTGAGCCTCGATGGGGTAAATAAGTGCGGAAATCACGCCCGAATATACGCAGTAGGACAGGAACTTGGTCCGCTCCGCCATGGCGCCGGAGACGATGGTCGCGGTCGTCGCACAGAATACCAGATTGAAAACGAAATTGGACCAGTCAAAGCTTTCATAGGCCGTAAAAATGTCGAAGCCGGGCTTACCGATAAAGCCCACCAGGTCCTCCCCCAGCAGAAGCCCGAATCCAATGAGAATAAAGGCAACGGTGCCGATGCAAAAGTCCATCAGGTTCTTCATCAGAATATTGCCCGCGTTCTTCGCTCTGGTAAAGCCGGTTTCCACCATCGCGAAGCCCGCCTGCATCCAAAAAACCAGGGCCGCGCCGATGAGGAACCAGATGCCGAACATTTCCCCGTGCAAGGTGTCAAGAATCGTAGTCTCCATAATTTCTTCCTCCCATATCCGAAAAATAAAAAAAAGCGGCAAGCAGCGTTTATGGGTTCCCCCATAAATGACATCCTTGTCGTTTCTTAATACTCTTTACGCAGCCTGCGGCTTTGTTTGGCCATATATTACCGCGCCGATTTTGCAATGTCAACACATTTTTCTTGCAAAATTCACAATTTGTTAAAACACACATGGGATTATTTGCAGCCGTGAAGAATGTTTGTTGCAATTCCACAAAGAAAAAATGATTGACAGGCGGACAGGCGCAAGGGTATAATTTCCTTATCAATTGACCGTTTTCCGGTCTTTTCCCGTTTTTTCGAGCACATTGGGTAGTAGAGGAGAATCGCTATGCTGTATACCGAACAGGAAATCTTTGATTATATTGAGCAGGAGGATGTAAAGTTTATCCGTCTGGCTTTCTGCGACCCCAGCGGACGGCAGAAAAACATTTCCATTATGCCCCAGGAGCTGCCCCGGGCCTTTTCCCAGGGAATATCCTTCGACGCTTCCGCCATTCCCGGTTTCGGCTGCGCGGTCAATTCGGATCTGTTCCTTTTCCCCATTCCCTCCACCCTTTCGGTGCTGCCCTGGCGGCCCTCCACCGGCAAGGTGGTGCGGATGTTCTGCCGGATTAAGCATCCCGACGGGACTCCCTTCCCTCTGGACAGCCGGTGGATTCTGGAAAAGGCGGTAAAAGCAGCGTCGGAGCAGGGTCTTTCCCTGTTCTTCGGCTCCGAGTTTGAATTCTATCTCTTCAAAACCGATGAATCCGGTGCTCCCACCAAGGAACCCTTTGACCACGCGGGATATATGGATGTGGCCCCGGAGGACAAGGGGGAAAATGTCCGGCGGGAGATCTGTCTGACCCTGGAAAGCATGGGGATTCTCCCCGAGCGGTCCCATCACGAGGAGGGCCCCGGTCAGAATGAAATCGATTTTCGTTACGCCGATGCCCTGGCGGCGGCGGACAACGCCATCCACTTCCAGTCCGTTGTAAAGGCGGTGGCCCAGGGGAACGGCCTGTACGCGGACTTTTCTCCCAAGCCCATTCCTGAAGAAAGTGGAAATGGCATGCATATCAATATTTCCGTCAAGGCCCGGGACGGACGGGATGTGGCCCCCGAATTCATGGCCGGCATTCTGGCCCATATCCGGGAGATCACCGCCTACCTCAATCCCACGGAGGACTCCTACCGCCGACTGGGAGAAAAGAAAGCTCCCCGGTACATCACCTGGTCCCCGGAAAACCGCTCCCAGCTGATCCGCATTCCCGCCGCAGAGGGGGAATACCGGAGGATGGAGCTTCGGTCCCCCGACCCCACAGCCAACCCCTACCTTGCCTACGCCCTGCTGATCCATGCCGGTCTGGACGGCATTCAAAAGGGAATGACGCCGCCCCCACCTACCAATCTGGACCTGTACGCGGCAGACAAGTCGATTCTTGACCGGCTGGAAACCCTGCCGGGCAGCCTGTCCCAGGCTCGGAAAGCCGCGGCGGAAAGCCCCTTTGTGCGCTCTGTCCTGCCGGAAATGATACAGTTCTGAAAGGGAGGAGATGCCAATGGCTGCGGGAAAAACAAAATATCGCGTTCTCGTTGCCGGCGGCAACGAGAAGCTTCGCGATCTGATTTCCGATATATTGCCGAAAAACGAGTACGAATTTCTGCTTTCCGTAACGACCGCCGGGGAGGTACGGCGGCTTACCATGGACAGGAGCGTTGACTTGGTCATTTTAAACGCCCCGCTGAAAGATGAATTCGGCGCTCAGCTTGCCCGGGACCTGGCCGATAACAACCTGGGCGTTCTGCTTCTGGCGGGAAGCGACGTGTTTGAACAGGTGAGCTATCGGGTGGAGCAGTCCGGAGTCATCACCCTGACAAAGCCGACGACCAAACAAAGCCTGTACATTGCCCTCCGGGCCCTGACCGCCCTGCGGTCCAAGCTCCTGCAAATGGAACAGAAAAACCGGGCCCTGCAGCAAAAAGTTGCGGATATTCACGCCGTCAATCACGCCAAATGGCTTCTCATCCAACATGACAACATGTCGGAAAGCGATGCACACCGCTTCATTGAAAAGCAGGCAATGGACATGCGCCTGTCCCGCCGGGAAGTGGCGGAGAGCATTATCCGCACCTACGACATGGGCTTGTAACGTTGCAAAAAAGTCCGGCCATAAAAGACGGTGTTCATAAGACAGTTGACAGACACAGTAGTTTACACTGCTGTGTCTGTTCTTGTATTTTATCCTGTTGTGTGATAATATGGAACTGAACAAACCGACAAATCGTAATTTAGGTTATCGGCTTAAAGCAGCAAACAGGAAACCTGTGATTTGGCAGTCCAATACCTTCCCCCGAGGGGAAGGTGCCCCGCAGGGGCGGATGAGGATCAGCGACACTTTCTGATATGGGACACCGGTAAATAAGAACATACAGCGCTTCAAGCAGTACCTTTTTTACGAACCGAATACGAAATCGGTTAGTATCGCCGTTCCTCATCAGTCTCGCTACGCTCGACAGCTTCCCCCCGGGGGAAGCGATCGCGCTGCCGCGTCGGAATACCAAATCGCAATTTGCTGTATAACATCCGATAGTCTAAGCATCATTTTATCGAATTTCTTAACTTAATGACATTGGTTTGCGAACTGGCTCGCAATGACCCGGAAATTCCGGATGCGGTTAATGCTTACGATCCGATTGATTTTTGCGGTATATTTGCTATAATAAAGAAAAAGGAGATGATTATATGCCTACAATATCCATGTTCCGTGGAATTAAGGTAACAATGTACTGGGCAGATCACATGCCGCCGCACTTCCATGCGAGCTATGGCGGAGAAGAAGTGATTATCTCCATTAAAGATTTGGAAGTTTTGGAAGGAACCTTCCCCAGCAAACAGCTGAAGATGCTTCTTGGATGGGCGGCAATTCGGCAGGATCAGCTTATGGAAAACTGGGAGTTGGCCGAAAAGAAACAGGAGCTGTTTGCTGTAGAACCGCTGAGATAAACAGGTTCATTGTGAAAGGATGTGAGATTATGGGAAAAAGCGTAGAGTTTTACCTTTCCAAAGGATACGACCAGAAAATGGCGGAATATTTTGCCGCCGGGCGGAAACAGATAACAAAGGTTGTTCCCAAAGAAAATTTCACATTGGTGCTGACTTTCGACAATGGGGAGACTCGTCTGTATGATGCACGGCCATTATTTCAGGCAGGGACTGTATTTGCTCCTTTTCGGGAGTGGAAAAATTTCCGTAGAGTATATCTGGATGAAAATCACTGTGTGTCCTGGGACATTGATCCCAACATAGACAGCAGCAAGGTGTGGAACAACAAGGTTGATTTGTGTCCGGACAGCTGCTATGTGGATAGTGTCCCTTTCTCAAACGGATATACCGTATAAGGCACCAATCAGAATGGCCCAGCGGCATATTAGCTCATATCTGAAAAACCCTCCCGAGACCGGGAGGGTTTTTCACAGCGGATTCTGTTTGATTTTGGCGTAGCGGCGGGGATAGCCGGGGGGTGTGGGGGAAACCTTGGAGAACACCAGGACGGTGTGGGCGGTGTCCCCGATAGGAAAGGTTTTCGCTTCCCGGAATACAAGGCCCAGCTTTTTGACCGCGTTTTGGGCCTGGGCCAGTTCCTCCCCCGCCCGGTCCCCTTTCATGGCAAGGACCGTACCTCCCACCTTGACAAAGGGGGCGGTGAGCTCCAGCAGGATGTTGAGCCTGGCAACCGCCCGGCTCACGGCGCAGTCGTAGCGCTCCCGGCGGCGGAATGCCTCCTCCTCAGCTCTGGCGGTGACGCACTCGGCGTTCACGCCCAGCTCCGGCAGGACCGTTTCCAGCCAGTGCATCCTTTTTCCCAGGCTGTCAAGCAATGTAAGCTGCATTTCCGGGCAGGCAATCGCCGCCGGCACCCCGGGAAATCCGGCGCCGCAGCCCACATCGATGACGGTTTTTCCGGATAGATTCCCGCACAGCAGCACCGTCAGGCTGTCGAGCAGGTGGAGCCGTGCCACCTGGGCAGGCTCCGTAATGGCGGTGAGGTTCATGACCCGGTTCTGCTCCACCACGGCACGGCCAAACCGGCAGAGCGTATCCCGACGGCTTTCCGGCAGGTCAAGGCCCAGCTCCGGGAGCCCTGAGTCCAGGGTCTGACGCATTTCGTCCATGGCTGCCTCCTTATCCGGCGTTTACGATGCCGCTTAAATCCACCTGGCTTTCATCGTAGGGGTCAAAGGGGTTCTGCTCCACGGCCAGGGAGGGGATGACCACCTCCTGGATGTGCCAGGCCACCAGCAGGTCGCAGACCTGGCCGTAGGAGGCAACGCCCGCGGTCTCGCCGCTGGCTTTCAGGTAAGCGTCGTTGGCGGTGTCCGCCACCTTGGTGGCGGAAGCGCTGCGCTTGGATTGGAAGAAGGTGTTGTAGGCGGTCAGATCCCGCTGCAGGGTTTCGCTGACCCCGGCGAGAACCCGGGCGGCAGCGGCGGAGGCGGACTGGGAGTTGACGCTGGCCAGGGCGCTGTAGCAGTACCGGTAGGCCATGAAGTAGGCCGAGTACTGGAACTGAATGTCCTCGTTGGCGCTGGCAGCGAGAAAGGCGGCGAAATTGGCGTCCCGCTCCGAGGCAATGCACATCCGGTGGGACATCTCGTGGCACATGGTAAAGGGCAGGCACACATCGGGGGTCTGGGGGTTCACCGCCGCCTCACCGGTCAGGCCCATGGTGACCCCGGTGATGCCCATGGAGGTGTACATGTCCGCCCAGCCCAGCTTCTTGACGGGGAGGGTGGAACCGGCGAATACGGAGTATTTGCGCTGGTAGGTCAGATACCGGAAGCCGTCCCCGGCTTTTTCCGCCAGGGCTTCAAAGCTGTCGTAGCTGACATTTCCGGCGGCGTCCCGGGGAACCTGGAGGGCAAGCTCGTTTGCCTTGTCCCGGTAGTATTCCGTGGCCTCGGTGAGCTCGCTGAGGGTGTAGGCGGAAGACTCCATGCGGATGTCGTCGGCCAGGTCCCCCGCGTAGTAGTTCAGGCCGAAGACCAGGGTGTGCAGCATATAGATGCCGCAGGCCGCGGCCAGCACCCAGCCGAACCAGGAAATGGGGTTCCACTTGAGAATGATCATCAGCACGATGCTGGCCAGCACCAGCACCCCCAGCACCACCGCCAGCAGCTGCCACAGGCAGAAGTCCACCTGGGAGCTCCACTGGGCCAGGGTAGTCTGCAGGGTGCGGATGACATAGGGGTAAATCATATCCACAAGGGCGGAGAATTTTTCGCCGTAGCGCATCAGGATCCAGGTGATGGCGCCGAAAATGGCGGCGGCCAGGTATCCGCGCAGATATTTCAAAGGAAACGCCTCCTTGTATGCAAAGGGTAGACTTGTACGCAAAGCGCATGGAAGCTCTGGTTAAATTGGCAAGCGCTGTGGGCGAGAGATTTTGGCACGAGTTAAAGCATGGGAAACCGGGGAATACTGGATGTATTTCCGGTTTTTCATGCTGAGAAGTCGGGACAAAAGATCCGACCACAGCCGCAGACGATTTAATCAGAGTTTCCATAGAGTCAATATAGTATATCATACTTTTCCCCGCTTGTCTCCCCCCAAATTATTAAATTATTGTGCTTATCGGGTTAACGCAGCAAAACGGCAAATTGGAATTTGCCCGCAGGGCGGGCGGCCAAGTCGTGACGGGCGTGGTCTGAAATCGTTTCTAACCTGACCCGCTCGGTATCGTTCTGTGGCGCGACAAATTGGAATTATTGGGGCAGTTAAGGTACGAGGGTGGAAAATGGTACACGCCAAGGGCTCCCTTGTGTAAAGGGAGCTGTCGCGAAGCGACTGAGGGATTGTGCAGTAAAATGTTTTAAAACTGACAACGAATCGGCGAAAAGGAACCACAAAGGACACTGCCCGTTCCGACGATCATCACTTTGGAAGTCCACCGTTACAACCCCTCAGTCAGCTTCGCTGACAGTTACATTAAGGTATGATTGCCCCCGGCAATCATTGATATTTTGATTCACTGCGTGCAGCACCACCCCTTACACAGGGGAGCCCTTGGCGTGTACCGCATCTGCCCGCAAACAGAAATTTGACATTTCCCCCCTTGCGGGGTATACTTTCAGAAAGAAACGCGAACGGGGGAAAACCTATGCTGCCGGAACTGTTTTTGAAGCGGATGGAAGCCCAGCTGGGGCCGGAATATCCGGAATATCTTGCCAGCCTGGAAAGGCCCCGGGCGGTGGCCCTGCGCTTTAACCCCCAAAAGGGGGAAGCGCCGAAGCTGCCTTTTGTGACCGCCCCGGTGCCCTGGGAGAAAGCGGGGTACTACTATGAACCGGATGCCAGACCCGGCCTGCACCCATTCCACGACGCGGGTGTCTACTACCTCCAGGAGGCCAGCGCCATGGCCCCGGCGGTGCTCCTGAACCCCCAACCCGGGGAAAAGATCCTGGACCTGTGCGCCGCCCCAGGGGGAAAGACCACCCAGATCGCCGGGAAAATGGCGGGGCAGGGCCTGCTGGTGTGCAACGAGATCCACCCCAAACGGGCAAAAATTCTTTCTCAGAACGTGGAGCGGATGGGCATTTCCAACGCCCTGGTGCTGAACGAAGCCCCGGCAGCCCTTTCCCAGCGGTTCCCCGGCTTTTTCGACCGGATCCTGGTGGACGCCCCCTGCTCCGGGGAGGGCATGTTCCGCAAGGAAGCGGCGGCGGTGGCGGACTGGTCAGAGGAGCTGGTGGACATGTGCGCCCGGCGGCAGGGGGAAATTCTGGACGCGGCGGCGAAGATGCTCCGCCCCGGCGGGTATCTGGTGTACTCCACCTGCACCTTTGCCCCCCAGGAGGACGAGAAAGCGGTGGCATCGTTTTTGGAGCGCCACCCAGATTTTGCCCCGGAAAAGGCGGATGCCCCCTGGTTTACCCCCGGGGAAAACGGCTCTTTCCGGCTTTGGCCTCACAAGCTTCTGGGGGAGGGACATTTTGCGGCGGTGCTGCGTAGAATGGACGGGAATGGGGAAGACGGGAAATGCATTTCCGGCGCTCCCCTGCCCGACAGCTGGCTGCGCTTTGCCCGGGAGCAGGGCATTTCCCTGCCTGCGGGGAAAGCGGTGCGCTTCGGCGATACCCTGTTCTGGGCGCCGGAGGAAATGCCGGATATCAGCAGGCTCCGGGTGCTGCGCCCGGGGCTGGAGCTGGGGACGCTGAAAAAGGACCGCCTGGAACCGGCCCACGCCCTGGCCCTGTGGCTTCGGCCCCGGGAGGGAGATTGTAAGCTCTCCCCGGACAGCCCGGAGCTTGCCGGGTACCTCCGGGGTCAGACCCTCCCCGGGATCCGGCGGGGCTATCAGCTGGTCTGCGCCGGGGAGTATACCCTGGGCTGGGCCAAAGGCGACGGGCAGATGCTCAAAAACCACTACCCAAAGGGACTTAGGAAATAGTGAATAATGAATAGTGAAGAAGTAAGGTGTCGCTCCGCGACGATTAAAATAGAAGGGAGTTATCAGACCGCTTTCCCTTGAATGATGCGCGGGTGGTCATACGCCTCGCCCCCCGCATTTATGAGGGGGGTGCCCGCAGGGCGGGGGGAGTCCGACACCCGCATAGCTTTCACAATAGCGTGAAGAATAGAGTTGGAAACACAGAAAATTATTTTATTTGTCGCTTTGCTGTTTGAAATTCGTACTCCCCCCGCCACCAGTCTGAGGACTGGTGGCACCCCCCTCACAAGTGCGGGGGGCAAGGCCGCGTCCCATGTCCGCCCGCGTACCATGGAACGATAACGAGCGGGTCTGGGTGGGAACGACTACAGACCAAGTTCGTCACGACTTGGCTGCCCGCCCTGCGGGCCGCAACCTGACAGCCATCACACACTGACCGATACCGAGCGGTGCCCAAGGGCAGAGCAACTACAGACCACGTTCGTCACGGCTTGGCTGCCCGCCCTGCGGGCCGCAACCTGACAGCCATCACACACTGACCGATACCGAGCGGTGCCCAAGGGCAGAGCAACTACAGACCACGTTCGTCACGGCTTGGCTGCCCGCCCTGCGGGCCGCAACCTGACAGCCATCACACACTGACCGATACCGAGCGGTGCCCAAGGGCAGAGCAACTACAGACCACGTTCGTCACGACTTGTCAGCGGCGACTCGCCGCCGGGGAGAATTGTTCTTTACATAACCTTAATTTTATGGTATAATAGCAAAACCTGTGTGAAACAATCCCCTTTAATCTATCACAAGGAGAGGATATTCCTTGGCCAGATATGAAATTCGCGGCGGTATTCCGCTGAACGGCACCGTATCCATCAGCGGCGCGAAGAACGCGGCTGTAGCGATCCTGCCCGCCGCCCTGCTGGTAAGCGGGAAGTGCCGGATCGAAAATGTTCCGGATATATCCGATGTGCGTATCCTCCTGGATATTCTGGAGGGGATGGGCGCCAGCATCGAAATGCCGGAACGGCATGTGGTGGAAATCGACTGCACCGGGGTCCGCTGCAGCGAGCCCGACGCCGACCTGGTCCGGCAGATGCGGGCCAGCTACTACCTGATGGGGGCGCTGCTGGGCCGGTTCGGCAAAGCCCATGTGGCCCTGCCCGGCGGCTGTAATTTTGCCTCCCGTCCCATTGACCAGCATATCAAGGGCTTCCTGGGTCTGGGGGCCGATGTGGACGAGACGGAGGACTATGTGGCCCTGAAGCCCGGTGAGGAGGGTCTGCGGGGCAACCGTATCAATCTGGATATTGCCAGCGTGGGGGCCACGGTGAATATCATGCTGGCGGCGACGCTGCTGCCCGGACAGACGGTCATCGAGAACGCCGCCAAGGAGCCCCACATCGTGGACCTTGCCAACTTCCTCAATACCATGGGCGCCCGGATCACCGGCGCGGGCACCGACACGGTGAAGATCCGGGGCGTCAACGCCCTGCACAGCGGCACCTACACCATCATCCCCGACCAGATCGAGGCCGGAACCTATCTTGCCGCCGTGACGGCGGTGGGGGGCAACGTCCTGGTGACCAACGTGATCCCCAAGCATTTGGAGTGCATTACCACCAAGCTCCAGGAAATGGGGGCAAAGGTCATCCCCTACGACGACGCGGTGCGGGTGATGCGCTCCGGGAAGCTCCGGAGGACTACGGTAAAGACCCAGCCCTACCCGGGCTTCCCCACGGATATGCAGGCCCAGGTCTGCGTGTGCATGTCCCTGGCGGAGGGGGTCAGCCGGCTGACGGAAAGCGTGTACGAGACCCGTTTCTTCGGCTACTGCACGGAGCTGGAGAGCATGGGAGCCAATATCCACATCACCGGCAAGACGGCGACGGTGCAGGGCGTGGAGCAGCTTTATGGCTCGTCGGTCTGCGCCCATGACCTGCGGGCGGGCGCGGCCCTGGTGATCGCGGGCCTTGCGGCCTCCGGCACCACCTCCGTGGACCAGATCCACTTTGTGGAGCGGGGCTACGAGGACCTCATCGGCAAGCTTACCGCCCTGGGCGCGGATATTAAAAGAGTGGAAGATTGATTTTCTCCCGGTTCCGTTTGGAACCGGGAGCGGTTTTTTAGTGGAAAGCGGAAAGTTGACAATTATGGGACGCAGGCGGTGTGGGAATCTCCATCTTTAGGAGAACACAGTCTCAATGACGAGGGAGATTCCCACGCCAGTGTGAGCACTGGCTCGGAATGACACAAAATTTGAAGCGCAGCCCGCTATACGGCGGAGATTCCACACCAATGTGAAAAACTGTTCTTTATATCTTATATCTCATTTGCAAAAACTCCCGCTTCTTTACGGAAGCGGGCATGTTTTTACAGATGGAGCAAGGTTTTCGCGAACAGGAAATACACCAGCAGCGACAGGGCGTCCACGATGGTGGTGATGAAGGGACTTGCCATCACCGCCGGGTCGAAGCCCAGGCGCTTGGCAAGCAGGGGCAGGGAGCAGCCCACGAATTTCGCGATGACCACCGTCACCCCCAGGGTCAGACACACAACACCCGCAACCAGCAGGCTCACGGAGGGGTTGCCCATGAGAAGCCGGTCCACCAGCAGGACCTTGGCAAAGCACACCACGCTCAGGACCATGCCGCAGAGGATGGCGGTGCGGAACTCTTTCCACATGACGGTGAACACATCCCGGAACTTCAGTTCGTCCAGGCTCAGGGCGCGGATAACGGTGACGGAGGACTGGGAGCCGCAGTTGCCGCCGGTGTCCATCAGCATGGGGATAAAGGCGGTGAGCACGGGAAGCAGGCTCAGGGCGTCTTCAAAGGATGTGATAATCATGCCCGTAAAGGTAGCAGAAACCATCAGCAGCAGCAGCCAGGGGATCCGGTGCCTGAACAGGTCGAAGGGGGAGCTTTTCAGGTAGCTCTTCTCCGAGGGGGTCATAGCGGCCATGATTTCCATATCCTCGGTGACCTCGTCTTCCAAAACGTCCATGGCGTCGTCGAAGGTCACGATGCCCACCATCCGGTTTTCCCCGTCCACCACGGGCAGGGCCAGGAAATTATACTTACTGAACATCCGGGCCACTTCCTCCTGGTCCGTCTGGGTGGTGACGGAAATCAGGTTCGTGATCATGAGCTCCTGGATGGGGGTTTCGTCGTCCTCCGCAAGAAGCAGGTCCTTCACGGTGACAAGGCCTATGAGGGTCCGGTCCTTGGCGGTGACATAACAGGTGTAAATGGTCTCCTTGTCCACACCCTGACGGCGGATGCGGCGGATGGCCTCCTCCACCGTCATTTCCGGGCGGAGGGAAACGTACTCCGTGGTCATAATGGACCCGGCGGAGTTTTCCGGGTAGCGCAGGATCTGGTTGATGGAGCTGCGCATTTCCGGGTCCGCCTGGGCAAGGATCCGCCTGACCACATTGGCGGGCATTTCCTCCACCAGGTCGGCGGCGTCGTCCACATACAGCTCGCTGACGACTTCTTTCAGTTCGTTGTCGGAAAAGCCCCGGATGAGCAGGGCCTGGGCGTCGGGCTCCATCTCCACGAAGGTCTCCGCCGCCTGTTCCTTGGGCAGCAGCCGGAAGAGCAGGGGGATCTGCTTTTCCTCCAGGCCGCTGAAAAGCCCTGCTACATCGCTGGGGTTCATGGTGACAAGAATGTCCCGCAGAGTCGCGTACTTCTTCTCCTCCAGCATGGTAACCAGGGCTTTTTCCAGAATTTCAAAACGTTCTGCCATAAGTTACCTCCTTATTTTTTGTAATGTAGAAAAACAAGGGGCAATCTACGCAGTCAAAGAGACGGGTCTGCCGGGACAGCAGACCGCGGTCTACTTCGGCCCGGTATATTGCCGCTTCCGCTGTCCATGGTGTTCCCTCCTTTATCGCACAAGTAAAAATATTTTACCCCGTTTTCCCCGGAATGTCAACCTTGACAGTTTGCCCGGAGAAGAATAAAATGTTGTTGAATTGACAATGGGCAATTCAGGTGGAGCCCGTACAGCAGGCCACATTCCAATTAACGTGTCATTTAAGAACCAGTGCGCTTAAGTGGTGTGGGAATCTTCTTCGTACAGCGGGCCACGCTTCAAAATACATGTCATTCCGAACCAGTCCGAAGACTGGTGTGGGAATCTCCCTCGTCATCGAGACCACGTTCTTCTAACGATGGGGATTGCCACGCCAGTGTGATCACCAATGTCATTAAGTTAAGGAAATAGATCG
>CAZVDH010000017.1:0-26451 GCA_964625595.1 uncultured Oscillospiraceae bacterium
ATCACCACCGGCGGCAGCGAGGCGCTGCTGCTGACCTGCCTGAGCATTCTGGACCCCTATACGGAGGTTATTATCCCCGAGCCCTACTATCCCAACTATACGACTTTCGTCCATGCTGCCGGCGGTGTTATCCGTGCCCTGCCCACCAATCCATGGGAGGGCTACCGCTATGCCAAGCGGGAGCGGATCGAGAGCCTGATTACCAAGAATACCCGGGCCATCCTTATTACCAATCCCGGAAACCCCACCGGCGTGGTGCTGGACGAAAATGAGATGCGGATGATCGCGGACATTGCCAAGGCCCACGATCTGTACCTGATCTGCGACGAGGTGTACCGGGAATTCTGCTACGATGAAAAGTTCGGTGTGCCGACTATGGCCAGGTTCCCTGACATTCGGGACAATCTTGTGATCGTGGATTCCGTGTCCAAGCGGTTCTCCGCCTGCGGCGCCCGGGTGGGCTGTGTGGTCACGAAGAATAAGGAGCTGCAGCAGGCTATTCTGAAGTTCTGCCAGTCCCGGCTGTCCGTGGCAACGATTGACCAGGTGGGTGCCGAGGCGCTGTACTCCGTGGACCCGGAATTCTTCCGGAAGAGCAAGCAGGAGTACCGTCTGCGGCGGGATACCGTGATCTCCGGATTGCGGCGGATCCCCGGCGTGGTAGTGGAGGAGCCTATGGGCGCTTTCTATGTAATGGCCAGCCTGCCTGTGGATGATGCGGACAAGTTCCAGCACTGGCTGCTGGAAACCTTTGAAGATAACGGCGATACGGTCATGTTTGCCCCCGGCGCGCCTTTCTATGAAACCCCCGGCAAGGGAATCAACGAGGTGCGGATTGCCTATGTTCTGAACCGGGAGGACCTGAACCGGGCGATGGAGGTGCTCGCACAGGGCATTGCCCGGTATCAGCGGGAGGTTATGCAGATTAACCCCCAACCCCTGGGCTGATTATCCCCGAAAGCGGCGTTTTCCGGCCCTGACGCGGGAATGGAGGGAGAATTCTCCTTTTTCCGGCGGAGACGGGCGGACGGTTTTCCGGTTTCATGCCTGCGGTTTGACCTTTTTCCTGAATGGAACGTGTGTATACTGTCTTTACTATCCGAAAGGGGAGAGGCTGTATGCACAAAAGATGGGCCTGGCTGCTGTATGGGGTTGCCCTGCTGCTGGCGGTGTGGCTGAGCTTTCGCAATGCCCGGGTATCGGAGGAACCGGAGGTTCGGATTCTGGCGCAGACGGAGACGGAAACGCCCCAAACCGGCAGTCATCCCGCGCCGATTATCGCGGCAATGATTCTGGCGTTTTCCGGCGTGGGGCTTTCTTTGCTTGCCGAGGAAAAGGACAAGCGGAAGTAGATTTATAAAAGAGGGGGCTTGCGCCGTGCTGACGATGCTGTATCTGGATGACCATATCGCGGTCTGCGTCAAGCCGCCGAGAGTGCTGTCAACGGATGAACCGGGGGGAATGCCCGACCTTGTCCGGCAGACCCTGGGGGACTCCCGGGCGGATGTGCGGACGGTGCACCGCTTGGACCGTGTGGTTGGCGGTGTCATGATCCTGGCAAGAAACGCCGCAGCGGCAGCGGAGCTTTCCCGGCAGATCCGGGAGGGCAGCTTTGAAAAACAGTACCTGGCGGTGGTTCACGGCAGTCCGGAACCGGAAGTCGGTTATTTACGGGATCTTCTGGGCAGGGACAAGGCCAGGAAGATGACCTATGTTGCTGAGGCCCCCGGCAAGGGAATCCAGGAGGCGGTGCTTTCTTACCGGGTGCTGAACAAGGCCGGGGATTTAAGCCGGGTGGAGGTGACGCTCCATACCGGCAGAACCCATCAGATCCGGGTGCAGTTTGCCTCCCGGGGAATGCCCTTAGTGGGGGAGCGGAAGTACAGCATCCTGGAAGACCCCTGCGAGATTGCCCTGTGGTCCTGTTTTTTACGGTTCCGTCACCCCGTAACCGGGGAGAAACTGACCTTTACCCGGCTGCCGCCGGAGGAATACCCCTGGACGGTGGTCTGAGTGAGAAAAGATGTGATAGGGGAGAATGGAGAAAACCATGAGCCATTATGATTTTTATCAGAACCGGGAATGTGAATATTTCCCCTGCCACAAGGGGGCGGACCCGGAGCGCTTTAGCTGCATGTTCTGCTACTGTCCTCTGTATGCCCTGGGAGATGGGTGCGGGGGAAATTTCCGGTATACAAAAGAGGGGATCAAGGACTGCTCTGCCTGTCTGCGGCCCCACCGCCGGGAGAATTACGCTGACATCTGCCAGGACCTGCGCAAGGTGCTGGAGTTGGTCCGGAAGAAAGATAATCCTTGATTTTTTTAGGCTGCGCTGTTATAATGAGGAAGTTCGATACGGAGGTGTATCGAAGTGGTCATAACGGCCCTGACTCGAAATCAGGTAGGCGGCAACGCCTCGTGGGTTCGAATCCCACCGCCTCCGCCATGAAAAAAAAGCACCCGCAAGGGTGCTTTTTTTTCATGGCGGAGGCGGTGGGATTCGAAAGGATGGCCTGGGCGAAGCCCGGGGAAACAAGTGTCCGGTGGACTTGTTTTTCGCCTGTGGTAGAATCCCTGCCATTCCGATCGCGGTCCGTAGGACTGTGGGCGGAAAGGCAAATGATATAGAGAAAGTGTAAGTGGAGCGAATATAAAAAGTTCGTAACCTTTTTTCTATCACGTTCGCGCAAAGGATGGACGTTTACGGAAAAGGGAAATCATTGTATTAACAAAAATGGCTGCCAGGAAGCTGACTATCGCAACAGCGAAAATAAGCAGCGCGAGTCCCGGTAAACTGGTATAGGTACCGAGTTTTCCGGAACGGAAAAAATTCAGTACCATTACATGCAGAAGATATACATACCATGTCTGCTTTGCCAGATAAATAATACAGTTTTTTGCTTTCTCTGACAAATTCTGGATAGGAAGGCTTAGAAAGAAGCCAAAGCAGCCAAATGAAGCGATCAGGCAGGGAATGGTTTGATAATGATAAAAGAAATCCGTAAAGCTTCCTGTGACAGCAAACTGACACCTCGTCATTATGTACATGAGCATACAACCCACAAATGTTATTACAGACCAAATCCAGACAGATAACTTAGTGTAATCGAAAGTATTAAACTCGTACCCCAGCAGAAAAAATAGGATTCTGGAATCTATCAGATTATAAAAATAAACATTTGGGAGGTGGATGATTTGTTGCAAGTCATACCAAAACACACTGAGGGCATAAAGCAAATAAAGGCCTCTCCTTGCTGCGGTGGCGTATTTGTCCTCACTGCATAGGTAGCTCAGAAGCGGAAATATCAGCATCAGACGGCAGAGAGCGGGGATATACCAGAGGTGACTACACCCGGGAAGTGAGTTAATTTGCCAGGAGAGACATGCAGTCAATATATTCCTATAGTCTGCGGACAGTATGCTTTCGCGTAAGGACGCAGAATGCGTAATCCATTTGAAAGTGGCAACAGAGAGGATTATTACAAAGAATGTTGGACAGACAATGGATAGGAAGGTCTTTTTCAGTTTTGGAAGCCAGGGCTGCCCTTTCCTTGAAAAGAAACCGGTGATCATCAAAAAGCACGGGACAGCGACAATGCAGAATGTACTAAGCAAGCAAACACTATCACGAAGATTACCGGATTCGTCCAAATAAAACCTGTTCAGAACATGCGTTGTAATTACCAGGAGCGCACAGCAGATCCGAGCGAACTCAATATGAAGGCTACGTTTTTGCATTTTGGTTACCTGTAATTTTTGTGATAATCTTTTCCCAAACCTTTCTGATTGTATATCGCAGGCCGTTATACTTCAGACAGATATATGCACGATGAAAAAGACTATCTCCGGGCTGCGTTACGGTCAGACTTTCTTCAGAAGCGATACCCATGATGCACAGATATTGATTATATTCATTCTGATTGTAAAAATAATCAGCAGGATGACCGTTAATTCCCAACGTTTCAAACCATTCATCGCGGAGCTTTTCCAGAAGAAGCGTATGGGTGGGTTCACAGAGCGTATTCAGATTCCACAGGGAAAAATTCAATGCATAGTTGATGTAGTCTTGCTCGAAGCGTTTATAAATATTCCAATCAACTAATTTTTCTTTCAGCGCGATAAGCGCGTCATAGAAGCACTTCCAGCTTTTTTCACGCGTTACAGAGAGACTGCCGTTTCCGCGGCGGTAATGGGCAAGAACCTCAGGCATTGTAACAATACGTTGTGCTCTCATAATCGCGCTGAAAACAAACAGCATGTCATTTGTTGTCCGCTGAACCTGAAATGTGAAATCGTTCTGACGGATAAACTCTGTACGGAAAAGCTTGTCCCAGGCCCAGCCGACAAAGAGCTTAAATACATCTTGCTTTACATCAAAAACAGAAAACGGTTCCTTGACAGGAAGAAGGTATTTCCGAATGGAATAATCACAGGGACGAAAACAGTCGTTTTCGTCATCATACATATCACATGAGAAAACTACAATATCCGCACGTTTAGCCTCAGCCTTTCTATAACTGAGAGAAAGCATTTCGGGGTCAAAGAAATCATCCGCGTCCAGAATAGACAGATACTTGCCCGATGCATACGAAATCCCACGATTGCGGGCTGCTCCTGCTCCTGCGTTTTCCTGATGAATTACACGAATGCGGGAATCATTCTTTGCATAATCATCCAGAATTTGCGCAGAAGCGTCTGTAGATCCGTCATCAACACAAATGACCTCAATTTCTTTCAGTGTTTGTGCGAGAATACTGTCTAAACACCGGTGAATGTTTTTTTCCGAATTATAAACCGGAATAATCACAGATACAGCAATTTCCATTGAAGATCTCCTACTTCATAAGGTGAAGGCGAGTGAGGATGCGGCGGATAGTGTATTTTATACCGTTTTCCTTATAGCACTGCACCACTTTGCGAGCTTTACGTGTGATGCGGACACAAACTTTGCTCACAATGTTTTGAGAATGATTGGTTTGGAGAAGCATCTCCGCGTTAAAACGCTCAATGGGCGTTAGCTTTCTCATGGCCTCATCCTGCGATTCCAAGGAATCAAAGGTTTTTTTCAACAACGAAGTTAAGCCCTTGAGTTCTCCCACAATATAGCCATATAGTTCCTCGCTAAAGGGAATGCTGTAACAAAGAGCCTGCTCTTCCAGCGCAGTTTGCAGGTAACCATAAAAATGCAGGAACTCTTTTTGGGAAGTCATAATAGAATCACTGTGCACACGGCGAAGAAGGTATTTTTCGTTGATGTGGGCAACGCGATCGGCGAGAATCATGCTCTGCATGGAAAATAAATTATCCTCGTGGTATACGCCTTCCATAAAACCAATCCCATTCTGGTTAAGATATTCCTTTCGATACATGCCGAGACAGGAAGAAACACTGTAACCCTTATCTTTTTTCATTCTGCAATAAAGCGCGGGACCGGACATGGCATCGGGAAGATCGGCACAGTACTGGTATGCGGTTTTATAAAAAGGATACTTTGCCTCTAATTGGGCGCTTTCAAAGAAAGATTGTCCGTTATAATACAGAACATCCAGATTTCTTTCTTCAGCAATTTTATGAAGATTTTCCACTGCTCCGTCACCGAGAAGATCATCACTGTCAAGGAAAATAATATATTTCCCTTTCGCGTATCCTAGAGCAGTATTGCGTGAAGCGCCTATGCCTTTATTTATCTGATTAATAACCGTGATATGCGTGTCCTTACCAGCATATTCCAGAAGTATATCCAGGGTTTTGTCATCGGAACCATCGTTAACGGCAACAATTTCAAATAGTTCAGATGGGCTTTTCAGCACGCTGTCCAGCGTCTGCCTGACATACTTTTCGGCATTATATGCGGGGATAATTACAGTAACAGAAGGAGATTCAATTGCGCTCTCTTTCATGACCTGGGGAACAAAATGCTGAAATAGTTCAGAGCGTTCTCTGAATACTCTGCAGAAAGTACTGTAATAACGGATCGGTTTGCTGATCAAAAGATTGACCTGCTGCCAGGCTTCGGGGGTAAATTCGCATTCATCCAGGAGATTCGCATTTTTTGCCCGGGTAAATTCTTCATACATAACAGGAAGGAATTTCTGCTGCTCACCGGGATCAAGACGGCTGAAATTCCAACGGTATTTTTCATATTTCAGCGCGGCATAAAATTTAGACAGACACGCTTTTTGCGTCAGATGCTGCTCAAGAAAACTTTCAAAATAGTGCATCTCATCACAGATACAGAAAGTTTTGCTCTTGGAAAAGACAGACGAGTTGCCGTTGTCCTTCCGGTAATGCAGGAACGCTTTTTTGGAAAGGAAGCAGGATTTTGCAACTGTGCAAACCATAAAATGAAAGGATGTATCCTGGAAAGAAGCACCAGGGGTTTCATTAAGCCGAATCCCTTCCTCTATCAGCATACTTCTGCGGTAGATTGCGCTCCAAATGGTGGGTGTCGCAGTAAATAATGCTTTCTGGCTGACCGGTTCAAAAACTTCCTCATACCTGCAGTTTTCTAAGTTTTCAAAATAGTCGCTCCGATCACCGTCGGTCCAATACCAGTAATAGTTGCTCCGAACGAAATCAACATTTTTATCTTTGGCCATTGAATAGAGGGAAGAGAACATATCCGGATCTACCCAGTCGTCTGTTTCTACGATCCCTATATATTCTCCACGCGCACGGTCAAGGCCAAGATTCATTTGATACCCGTAGCTCTTTTTGTCAGAGTGAATAATCACGATTCTCGGATCCTTCTCGGCATACTCCTTGAAGAATTTCCAAGGTACCATCTGTGGATCCTGCATCGACGCAGATGATTTCTATATCTTTCAGCGTCTGATTGATTACGCTTTCAATACATTGCCGATAGAACCTTTCCACATTCAGAGACGGCATGATAATGGAGACAGAAGGTGCGTTGTTCATCTTGTTTTTCTTCCTTTTCACATTTTTACATTCGTATTGTGGGCGGCAGCACATGATTTGTTTTTTACTGCTGTTCTTTCGAAGCTCTGTTCAATGCCGCGGCGACCACCGCATCCATATCATAGTACTTGTATTCCCCAAGACGGCCGCCGAAGATAACATTGGTCTCCTGATCCGCTAATTTCGCATATTCCGCGTAAAGAGCGCCGTTCTTGGCGTCGTTCACAGGATAATAAGGCTCATCACCGGGCTTCCATTCGGAACTGTATTCCCGGCTGATGACAGTCTTGGGCAGGTCGTTTCCGGCATCGTCCTTGCCGAACTGAAACCACTTGTGCTCGATGATCCGGGTCCAGGGTGTTTCACGATCGGTATAGTTTACGGCTGCGTTTCCCTGATAATTCGGCTTGTTCAGCAGTTCATTTTCAAATCGCACACTGCGGTATTCCAGATAGCCCAGTCTATATCCAAAATAGGCATCAATGGGACCGGTGTATACCACTTTTTCGGCAAGCTTATCCAGGGCTTCTTTATTTTCCAGGTAATCGGTACAAAGGCGTACTTCAATGCCGTCCAGGATATTTGCGACCATTTTTGAATAGCCGCCCACAGGAATGCCCTGATAGAGCGCGTTGAAATAGTTGTTGTCAAAGGTCAGCCGGACAGGCAGCCGCTTGATGATAAAGCTGGGAAGTTCCGTGCAGGGACGGCCCCACTGCTTTTCCGTATACCCTTTTACAAGCTTTTCATAAATATCCGTACCAACCAGGGAAATTGCCTGTTCCTCCAGATTCCTTGGCTCAGTGATTCCGGCTTCGTGCCGCTGCTCCGCAATTTTTGCGGCAGCTTCCTCAGGCGTTACAACGCCCCACATCTTATTGAAGGTGTACATGTTGAAAGGAAGAGAATACAGCTCCCCGTGATAATTGGCCACCGGGGAATTGGTGAACCGGTTAAATACAGCGAAGCGGTTCAGATAATCCCACACATCCTTGTTATTCGTGTGGAAAATATGCGCGCCGTATTTATGGACATGAATCCCTTCCACATTCTCGGTATAGACATTGCCTGCAATGTGATCTCTTTTGTCTATAACAAGGCAGCGTTTCCCGCAGTCAGTCATCTGCCGTGCAAAGGTGGCGCCGTAGAGACCGGCACCCACGATCAGGTAATCGTATTTCATAATTTTCTCCTTTTTGTGAAAGAATATTGAGCTGGAGAACATTCTATCGAAAGGCTGCTTGTTTTTGCCGATGTTTCGGCCTGAAGTAACATTTGCGCAATAAAACCATTTATGCTGGAATAAGAAAAGGAAGAGAGGATACTGCTGTTCTTTTCGATAGCACGGCAGTGAATAATCCCGTTGTGAAAGGAGAAACACAGCTACTTCTCAGTCCGCATCGGGGAATCCGCTGTTATTCCATTGCAGTTGCCGACTTTTACAGAAGGAATGCTCTTGCTCTAAAACATGGTTTTTCTTCTAAAGGGTCATTCTGTGAGAATCCTGATAATCGTTGACCCATATCAAAGCCATTTTTGAAAGCAAATATACAGCGGATTAACCCCATAACCGGCAATCAAAGCTCCACATCGAGCTTTGCCACCACGGCAGCGCACCGGGGGCACAGGCCCTCTTCATTGGCCTTTTCGGAGTGCATCCAGCACCGGGGGCACTTGGTGCCCTTCGCCTCGCTGACGCCGATGGTGACCTGGGGGAAGTTGATGCCCTGCGCGGTCTCGGCGCCCTCTTCAGGCTGGCTCCAGGCGCAGTCGGAAACGATAAACAGTTCGGCCAGGTTCTTTCCGTCACATGCGGATTTTACGGTGGCATCCTCTGTGCTGAGGCTGACATAGGCTTCCAGAGCCTTGCCGATCCGCTTGTCGGCACGGGCCTTTTCCAGGACGCCGTTCACATCCTGACGCAGATTCATAACGGTGTCCCACTTGGCCATGGCATCCTCGGTCAGAGTATACGCCGCAAAGTCCTCGGGCATCTGGTTCAGAAGCACGTTGCGGCTGTCATCGCCGGAACGGTGGGGCATGGACTGCCAGATCTCGTCGCAGGTGAAAGCCAGGATGGGAGCAAAGAGCTTTGCCATGGCGTCCAGGATCAGGAACAGGGCAGTCTGGGCGGAGCGGCGGCGCAGCCCATCGCGCTCCTCGCAGTACAGCCGGTCCTTGATAATATCCAGGTAGAAGGAGCTGAGCTCCACCACGCAGAAATCGTTGATGGCGTGGGTGACAACGTGGAACTCATAGCCGTTGTAAGCCTTGCGGCAGAACCTGGTCAGCCCATCCAGCTTGGTCAGGACCCAACGGTCCAGTTCCTCCAGCTGATCCGCGGGAACCAGATTGTCGGGGTCGAAGTCGTTCAGGTTGCCCAGGCAGTACCGGGCGGTGTTGCGGAACTTCAGATAGTTCTGAGCGATCTGCTTGAAGATCTCCTTGGAGCAGCGTACATCCGCGTGGTAATCGGAGGAAGCGGCCCACAGGCGGACGATGTCGGCGCCGAATTCCTTGATCAGGTCGGCAGGATCCACACCGTTGCCCAGGGACTTGTGCATGGCCCGGCCCTGGCCGTCCACGGTCCAGCCGTGGGTCAGCACCTGCTTGAAAGGCGCGCCCTGGTCCAGCGCGCCCACGCTGGTCAGCAGACTGGACTGGAACCAGCCCCGGTACTGGTCGGCGCCCTCCAGGTACACATCCGCGGGCCAAAGCTCGGGGGTGCGGTGCATAAGGGAGGCAAAGTGGGTGGAGCCGGAGTCAAACCAGCAGTCCAGCGTGTCTTTTTCCTTGTCAAAGGTCTTTCCGCCGCAGTGGGGGCAGGTAAAGCCATCGGGAACAAGCTCCATGGCTTCCTTTTCAAACCAGATATTCGAGCCGAATTCGTCGAACAGGCCGGAGAGCTTTTCGATGGAGGCAGGGGTGGAAACCGGCTTTCCGCAGTCCTTGCAGTAGAACACGGGGATGGGCAGACCCCAGCGGCGCTGACGGGAGATGCACCAGTCGGCCCGCTCCCGGATCATGCTGACCATCCGGTCGCCGCCCCAGGCGGGGTACCACTGGACGTTCTCGATGGCCTGGATCGCCTGATCCTTGAAAGACTCCACGGAGCAGAACCACTGGGGCGTGGCCCGGAAGATGACGGGCTTCTTGCAGCGGTCATGATGGGGATAGGAGTGGACGATCTTCTCGGAGGCAAACAGCATACCGCTTTCCTGCATATCCGCCATGATCACAGGGTTGGATTCCTCTGTCTTCATTCCGGCGTACTTTCCGGCATAGTCGGTGTGACGGCCGTAATCGTCCACGGGGACGATCAGCTCCATACCGTAGCGCATACAGGTCTGGTAGTCGTCTGCGCCGAAGCCGGGGGCGGTGTGGACGCAGCCGGTACCGGAGTCCATGGTGACATACTCGGCGTTCACCAGACGGCTGGTCTTGTCCAGGAAAGGATGCTTTGCCAGCATGTTTTCAAAGAACGCGCCGGGGTAGGAGGCGAGAACCTCATACTGCCCGATGCCGCCCACGGCCATGACCTTTTCCAGCAGCGCTTCGGCTACGATGTAGGTCTCTCCGTTTTCCGCCTTGGCAAGAACATAGCTGTCCCGGGGGTGGAGGCAGATAGCCATATTGCCGGGCAGGGTCCAGATGGTGGTGGTCCAGATCACGAAGTAGGTCCTGCTCAGATCAAATCCGGACAGTTTCCCAAGATCGTCTGCCATGGGGAACTTTACATAGACCGTGGTGCAGGGATCGTCCTGATACTCAATATCGGCCTCGGCCACTGCGGTGACACAGTAGGGACACCAGGTCACGGGCTTCAGGCCCTTGTAGATATAGCCCTTGTCAAACATCCGGCCGAAGACCTTGACCTCCTGAGCCTCAAAGTGGCGGTCCATGGTGCGGTAGGGGTGCTCCCAGTCGCCAACCACACCCAGACGTTTGAAGCCGGCCATCTGCTTCTGGATGAAGTCCTCCGCAAACTCTGCGCAGGCTTTCCGGAACTCCGGCACGGACATGTCCTTGTTCAGCTTCTTCTTGGAAGTTTCGATGGCCCGCTCAATGGGCAGACCGTGGTTATCCCAGCCGGGAACATAGGGGGTGTAATAACCCATCATGGCATGGCTGCGGATGATAAAGTCCTTCAGGGTTTTATTCAGAGCATGGCCCATGTGGATATAGCCGTTACTGAAAGGAGGGCCGTCATGGAGCACAAAGGGGGGAAGACCCTTGTTCTTTTCCAGCATGGTGTTGTAAAGGTCCTGTTCTTCCCAGCGGCTGAGCATTCCCGGCTCCCGGGCGGGAAGCCCGGCTTTCATGGGGAAGTCGGTTTTCGGGGTGATGATGGTATTTTTATAGTCCATTGGAATTAGCCTCCGTTCATGATTATCAAGATGAAAAACGCGCCTTTGCCTCCTGTAAGAGACAAAGGCGCGAAAACCTCTGCGGTACCACTCTTGTTCCGGATCTCTCCGACACTTTCTGCGCTGTATCGGGCACGACCGGCGCAGCCTACTTGCCTCAGGGGCGTTGGGTGCGCTGCTCGGAGGGGATAAACCTGGGGGATGCCCGCTGCCTTGCACCGTCCGGCAGCTCTCTGAGGGCAGGATCCCGAGGCTCGTGTCCTCGTCAATGCGTTCTTAAATATTTACCGCTGGGTGGGGTCGTAGTTCCGGCCAAACTGCAGGTTCAGGGCAGAAAACCGGCTGGTGGTTGCCTCGTTGACGGGATGCTTGGGAGCGGCCTTGGGTGCGGTATCCACGGTAGTGCCCACCAGGGCTTCTAAGTTCTGGGAGATCTCATCGGCCACAGCGTCGCTGTCATATTCCATCTCGGAACTTTTGGCAGGGGCAGCGGCGGGAGCCTCAGGGGCAGGGTTGGCGCTCTTGATCCGCTCCAGAGCCTGGATGCAGGAACGCATCTGGTCCTGAATCTCGCTGATCTTGGTGCTGGCAGTGCGGCGGGCCTCTTCAAGACGGACGCTCTCGGCGGCGATCAGGGCATCGTTCTGGGCGGAAACCTGAACGGGAGCCACCTTGGGCATAGCCTGGGCGGCGGCCTGGGCCTGGCTCATCATCTGAGCGCACCTAGCCTCCGCCTCTTTGATCATCTTCTCGGCGGTCTTCTGCGCGTTGGCGGCAGATTCTTTCATGGCCTTTTCGTTTTTGCGGTATTCTTCCAGCTTGCCCACCAGGACGCGCATCTTGCTCTTGAGCAGGGCGTTTTCCTTGTAAAGGGTGACATAGTCCTCGGTGAGGGGCTCCAAAAATTCATCGACCTGCTGCATATTGTAGCCGCCGAAAGTAGCCTTCCCAAAAGAAATCTGATCAATTTGCTGCGGAGTAAACATGAGTATTCCCCTTTCGGTTCTGATTTATTAGGAAACGCCGAACGAAGCGGCATGCGCTGCAGGAGACGCCGGCATTCAGAGCTTCCATAGAAATTGTTTATTGATTTGCCGTATTAATTAAACGTAGTTCTCAACTTCCGCCTGCAGCGCTTCCAGGTCGCCCACAATATCCATATTGTGGGGGCAGAAGAGGTAAGCGGACTGGGCGATCTTCTTCACATCGCCGTCGAGAGCATAGACGCAGCCGGACAGGAAATCCACGACCCGTCTGGCCATCGCCTTGTCCACGTTTTCCATATTGACAATGACTGCCCGGCGGTTGCGCAGATCGTCGGCAGCCTTGGAGGTGTCGTTGAAGCTGTTGGGCCGGAAAAGAACGACCTCCTGCTTGTTGGTGACGGAGGAATTCATATTCAGCACGGTTCCGTTAAAGCCGGAGGAAGCCATGGAGCTGGCGGAAGCGGGAGCTACGCTGCCAAAGCCGTAATCATCGTCTGCGTCTTCCTCTTCGGGTTCGGGAGCGGGAGCGCTGCGGCGGGAAGCGGTACGGGGACTGGAACGCCGTGCGGGCTGCTCGGGTTCATCGTACTCGTCTTCGTAATCTTCGTCTTCGTCGTAATCATCATATTCATCATCGGCGTAGGGCTGGGCAAATTTCTTTACGTTATCCCAAAAACTCATTTCTATTTATCCTCCCATATGTTCACATCATACTTGATGAAGCCTGGCATAGTCTCTGGCGCCAAAAATCGCGGTGCCGACCCGGATCATAGTGCTGCCGCACCGGATCGCGTCAGGGTAGTCTTCGGACATGCCCATGGACAAACAGTCCACCTTGACATTATCGTATTTTTTGGCCCGTATGTCAACATAAAAATGGAACATTTTTTGAAAAAATTTCAGATTTCCTCCCGATTCCTGGCAAATCGGGGGAATCGCCATGAGTCCTCTCACACAAACGTTCGGAAAACTTCCCATTTTTTCCACCAGGGGAAAAATTTCTTCTTCCCGAAAACCGGTCTTTGACGCTTCCTGGCCGATATTGATTTCCAGAAGAATGTCCTGCCGGATGCCCTGGCGGGCGGCCTCCCGGTCAATGGCCTCCAGAAGCCGCAGGCTGTCCACGCTCTGGATAAGATCCACCTTGCCCACCACCTGGCGCACCTTGTTGGTCTGTAAATGACCAATGAAGTGTACGGGAACCCCCCGGTAGGCATCCTCGCCCTGCTTTTTTGTCAGCTCCTGGACCCGGTTTTCCCCGCAGCAGTCCACCCCGGCACGGATGGCTTCCCGGACGGCGGCGGTGTCATTCATTTTGGTGGCGGCGCAGAGCTGTATGGTGCCGGGGTCCCGGCCGGCTTCCCGGGCGGCACGCTCCATTTCCGCGCGGATGCGGGCTACGTTTTCGGCTATGGACATGGAAGTTACCTCTCTTTCTTCTAAAGAAACGAAAAAGCGGCGGGATAGAACCGCCGCTTTTCAGGTGGAGATTACACGGTAGCAGCAGCGGCCTTTAATGGCCGGATGGGGGCAAGGGTGGAGATGGCGTGCTTGTAGATCATCTGCTGCCGCCCGTCCGTCACCAGCACCACCACAAAGCTGTCGTAGCCAGTGATCGTGCCCCTGAGCTGGAAACCGTTCATCAGGAACAGTGTCACCGGGACTTTATCCCGGCGCACTTCCTTCAAAATGGCATCCTGTAAATTCACTTGTTCCGTCATATGTATACCTTCTTTCTTGCTTCAAATAGGGTATACACATCCTAGCATGTTTCAGTTGTCGAATTCCTGAAGAATCTGTCGAGCCCGACGGATTATTTCATCCGGCGCCTGGTTTTCCTCCCGGATGATCCAGTGCATATCCTGGTTCCGGCGGAACCAGGTCAGCTGCCGTTTGGCATAGCGCCGGGAGGACTGGCAGACCTCCGCGGCGGCGTCACAAAGCCCGCGCTCCCCCCGGAGCACGGGAAGAAACTCCTTGTAGCCGATGGCCTGCATGGCGGTGCAGTTCTCCGGAATACCGCTTTCCAGAAGCGAGCGGATCTCCTCCAGCAGCCCCGCTTCCAGCATCATTTCCACGCGCCTGTCGATTCGGCGGTACAGCGCGGCCCGGTGGGAAAAGTCCAGTCCCAGCCAGATGGGGCGGTATCTGGGGGGCACCTCCCGGGTCCGCCGGTTGTGCTCCGTAATGGTGATGCCGGTCTCCCGGTAGACCTCCAGAGCCCGGATGATCCGCTTTCGGTCACTGGGATGGAGCCGCCCGGCGCTTTCCGGGTCGATTTGGGCCAGCTCCTCCAGAAGCGGCTGAATGCCCTCTGTGTCTGCCCGCTTTTCCAGGGCCTCCCGGACGCCGGTGGAGGGGAAAGGAGCAAAATCGTTTCCCCGGAT
Organism: uncultured Oscillospiraceae bacterium; assembly: GCA_964625595.1. Classification (GTDB taxonomy): domain Bacteria; phylum Bacillota; class Clostridia; order Oscillospirales; family Oscillospiraceae; genus Faecousia. The sequence goes on from CAZVDH010000017.1 coordinate 14,662, forward strand.
CAGAGAATCCATGTAAAGCCCGGTGCCGCCGGCGATAATGGCGGTCTTGCCCCGGGCGATAATGTCGTCCACGATGGGGGCTGCCTGATTGCAGTAGCGGCTGACGGAGAAGTCTTCCCAGGCTTGCGCTACATCCAGCATGTGGTGGGGGATGCCCTGCATTTCTTCCGCCGTGGGCTTTGCGGTGCCGATGTCCATGCGCTTATAGACCTGCATGGAGTCGCAGGACACCACCTCACCGTTCAGTTGCTTTGCCAGTTCCACCGCAAGAGCGGTTTTCCCGGAGGCCGTCGGCCCGGCAATACAGATAATGTTGTTCATAGGGCCTCCTGTTCTGAGATTCCGGAGATGGTCAGCCGGCAAGGAAGGATAACGACAAATTGGAATTTAATTGACAATTGACAATGAACAATTGACAATTATGGAATCCCTTCGGGATGATTTAAAATAAAAAGAATTTGGATGAAAAATAATAGAAATTATTTCTAAATTGTCCCGTAGGGACACAATAATTGTCAACTGTCAATTGTCAATTGTCAATTCGGCGAAGCCGGCAAATTCCAATTTGTATTTTTCTCAGGCCTTTTTGCATCAGGTCCGTTTGAACTGCTTTTCCAGGTTCTTTTTGCTCAGGGAAACGCAGATGGGTCTGCCGTGGGGGCAGTACTTCAGGTCCTCCCGGGCCATGACCTGGGCAGCGACGGCGAGAAGCTCCTTTTCGTCGTTTTTCCAGCCGGCCTTGATGGCGGCTTTGCAGGCTACCGTGTGGAGCAGCTCGTCCCGGACGGTGTCCGGTTTTTCCCGCCGTCCGGACAGGAGAGCATCAGAAAGGGCTTCCAGGGTTTCGGCTGCGTCCTCCGGGCTTAAATCCATGGGAATCTGCCGGAGTAAAACCGTATTGTCCCCGAATTCTTCAATTTCAAACCCCAGCTCCGCCAGCATATCCCGGTTGGCCAGCAGTTCCCCGGCGGCGGTGGGGCCGAGACGGACGCTGACGGGCGCCAGAAGAAGCTGACCGGAGATTGCTTCCTGATTGGCTTTCAGCTTTTCAAAGAGGATCCGCTCGTGGGCGGCGTGCTTGTCGATGAGGTAGGCTTCCTCACCCTGCTCCACGAGAATGTAGGTGCGGTACAGCTCGCCCACCATCCGCCAGGGGGTGTCCTCCGGCAGGGAGAGTGCTGTCTGCTCCGGCTCCGCCGGTGCTTTGGCATCAGGTTCCGGCAGGAAGGACGGCTCCCGGAAAGGTAATTCCGGCTCTTTTTCCGGCAGGGGAGCGGGGGCGGGTTTTGGCATGTCCGCTTCCGGCAGCGGTGCGGTCAGGGGGGTGCTTTCTTTTTCCGCTTTCGGAAGCGGTGCCGATGCTTTGGGCAGGATCACCTTTTCCCGGATAACGGTGCAGTCGTTTTCCGCAAGCTTTGCGGCGGCAGCGGAGGCTGCGGCGGGGTTCGGGCGGGGCGCGTCTTTCAAAGCGCCGGAAAAGGCCTTGTATTCCTCCGGTGTCATGGTCCGGAAAAAGTCCTGCCTGGGCTTTCCGGCGGCGTGCGGGGCCTCCTGGGGCTTGGGAGCCGGAGCCTTTTCCGGGAAGCGCACCTGGGGGCGGTCCGAAGTCCCGTTCAGAGCGGCAAGACAGCCGTAGTGCAGGCAGTCGAATACATTTTTTTCATTGAGGAACTTCACCTCCGTCTTTGCCGGGTGAACGTTCACATCCACGGCAGCGTTGGGCAGGTGAAGATGGAGCACACAGGCGGGGAACTTGCCCACCATGATCTGGTTCCGGTAGGCCTCCTCCAAAGCGGCAATGAGAAGCTTGGAGCGGACCGGCCGGTCATTGACAAAAAAGGTTTGCAGGCTCCGGCTGGGTCGGGCATCGGTGGGTCTTGATATAAAGCCCGTCAGGCGGTAATTCTCCCAACTGCTGTCCACCGGGATCATTCTGGCGCAGTCCCTGCCGTAGACGCAGTACACCGCGGCTTCCAGACCGCCGTTTCCCGGGGTGGAGAGGACCTGCTTTCCGTCCCTGAGGAACTGAATGGCGGCTTCCGGATGGGCCAGGGCCTGCAGCTGCACGGCGGAGGCCACACGGCTGCCCTCCACCGTATCGGATTTCATGAATTTCATCCGGGCGGGGGTGTTATAGAAAAGGTCGCGGATGATGATGGTGGTGCCCTCCGGGCATCCGGCTTCGGACTCCTCTACAATTTTTCCCGCTTCCAGCCGGAGACTGGTGCCGGAAATGGCCCCCTTGGGCTTGGTGAGCAGATCGATGCGGCTGACGGAGGCAATGGCGGCAAGGGCTTCTCCCCGAAAGCCCATAGTGCCGATGGAAGCAAGGTCCTCTGCGCAGCGGAGCTTGGAGGTGGCGTGGCGGAGGAACGCGGTTTTGGCGTCCTCGGGGCCCATGCCGCAGCCGTTGTCCGTAACCCGGAGAAAGGTCATGCCGCCGTCCCGAATTTCAACGGTGATTTTGTCGGCGCCCGCGTCCACGGCGTTTTCCAGAAGCTCCTTGACCACGCTGGCAGGGCGCTCCACCACCTCGCCGGCGGCGATCAGATTGGCTACATGGGGGGAAAGCTGCTGGATAACCTGCATGAACTCACCTCATTTCGTAGATGCCCCAGGCGTTGACCAGGGCGTGGATCAGGATGGGAGCAAAAATGGTGTCGGATTTGGCGTAGCTCCAGGCCAGGCACAGCCCGGCTGGCAGATATTGCAGGAAGCACAGAACCAGGGTCAGGGGAGAGGCGCTGCCGATAAAGCCCAGAACATGAATCAGGGCAAAGACCGTTGTGGACACGGCATAGCCCAGCCACAAAGCCTTTTTGGCAAAGGCCTGAAAAAACAGGCCCCGGTAGAAGCACTCCTCAGCCGGCGGGACCAACAGAATGGTGCCCAGGGCGGTCAAGTACCGGCTGCTCAGGTGCAGGCCGGAAATAAACGCGTCGTTGGCATTGCGGAAGCCCGGGTCAAGCTGGTGGATGCACCAGCCTACGCATTTGCTCAGAGCAAAGTAGGCTGCAAGCCCCAATATCACCGCCTGGCAGAAATAGGCGGGGTGGGCGACGGCAGCCCGGGCGGACCGGGCCAGAAAGGAATGAAAGATCAGCAGTACAGCCAGAAAATTCATCAGAAAGAAAGTGAAGTTCAGTTCCGCCTGGCTCAGAGGCCGGGACAGCAGCGTATTCACAGCGGGGAGTAAGCTGGGCAGCAGAAAAAACTGGAAAGCCCACCAACCCCAGCCCCATACGGCTTCCGTGCCGGTGATGCGGGGGGATGAAAGTGTCTTTTTTCCCATATCAGTTCAGCATTTTACGCAGTTTGTACAGTTCGTTCATGGCTTCGATGGGGGTCAGGGTCTCCACCTGGATGGTACGCAGGGCGTCGCACACCTGGCGGTCGGTGATGTCCAGCATACTGACCTGATCCTCCGGCTCCTTTTTTGTGATTTTGGGGGCGGCAGTTCCCTCCGCCTCCAGTTCGCCTAAGATCTCCCGTGCCCGGGTGATGACGGCGCTGGGCAGACCTGCCAGCTTGGCGACCTCGATGCCGTAGCTGTCGTCGGTAGCACCGGGGACGATCTTGCGCAGGAAGATCATCTGGTCCCCCCGCTTTTTCACGGCAATGTTGTAGTTTTTCACATTGGCGAGCTGGTTTTCCAGGGCGGAAAGCTCGTGGTAGTGGGTGGCAAAGAGGGTTTTCGCTCCCAGCCGTTTAGGGTTGGCGGCGTACTCCAGCACTGCCCGGGCAATGGCCATGCCGTCGTAAGTGGAGGTGCCCCGCCCGATCTCGTCGAGAATGAGCAGGCTCCTTGCGGTGGCGTATTTCAGAATGGAGGCCACCTCCGCCATCTCCACCATAAAGGTGGACTGGCCGGATGCCAGGTCGTCGCTGGCGCCGATCCGGGTAAACACCCGGTCCACCAGGCCGATCCGGGCGCTGCGGGCGGGGACAAAGGAGCCCATCTGGGCCATGAGGACGATGAGCGCCACCTGGCGCATGTAGGTGGATTTACCGGCCATATTGGGGCCGGTGATAATGGACACCTGGTTGTCGTCGCCTCCCAGGGAGGTGTCATTGGGGACAAAAAGGGAATCCCGGAGCATAGCCTCCACCACGGGGTGGCGGCCGTCGGTAATGGAAATTTCCCGGCCCAGGGTAATTTCCGGGCGGCAGTAGCCACGCTGCACCGCGACAGATGCCAGGGAGCACAGGGCGTCCGCCGCGGCAACGGCAGCCGCTGTGGTCTGCACCCGGGACGCTGCGGCTGCCAGGGTCTCCCGCAGCTGGGTAAAGATCTGGTATTCCAGGGCAGTGAGCCGGTCCTTGGCGGTGAGCACCTGGTTTTCCAGCTCCTTGAGCTCCTGGGTGATGTAGCGTTCACAGTTGGCAAGTGTCTGCTTGCGGATGTAGTTTGGGGGCACCTGATCCATAAAGGATTTGGATACCTCGATGTAATAGCCGAAGACCCGGTTGAAGCCCACCCGCAAGGTGCGGATGCCGGTCTTCTCCCGTTCGCTGGCCTCGATGGCGGCAATGGTGCCGGAGCCGCCCTCCATAATGTCCCGAAGCCGGTCCGCTTCGGCATTTGCTCCCTTGCGGATGATGCCGCCCTCCCGGATGGTCAGGGGCGGATCGTCCACGATGGTGTTTTCAATCATGGCGGCGCAGTCGTCCAGGGGGTCTATGGCGGAAACCAGCTTTTTGATGAGGGGCGCGTCCAGCCGTTCAAGCTGCTCCCTTACGGTGGGCAGAGCGCGAAGCCCCCGGGCAAGGCCCAGCAGGTCCCGGCAGTTGACGGTCCCCGTGACGATCCGGGTCATGACCCGCTCCAGGTCGGTGACATCTTTCAGGGCTTCTTCCAGCTCGCCCCGGACGATGGAATTTTCCACCATGGCTTCCACGGCACCGTGGCGGCGGGTGATCTCACCGGGGTCCAGCAGGGGCTTTTCCAGCCAGCTGCGGAGCATCCGTCCGCCCATGGCAGTGTGGGTCTTGTCCAGCACCCACAAAAGAGAGCCCTTTTTCTCCTTGGAGCGCATGGTCTCCGTCAGCTCCAGGTTCCGCCGGGCGTCCAGATCCAGCTCCATGAACCGTCCGGTGGTGTAGTATTGAATCTCGCGGATATGGGCCAGGTCATTTTTCTGCAGAGCCAGCAGGGTGGAAAGGAGGGCACCGGCGGCAATGACCGCGGCGGGCAGGGACGCAAGGCCGAGCTTTGCCATATCCATACCAAAGTGATGGGTAAGGCAGCTTTCGCAGCTTTCTGCCTGAAAAACATCGGGAGTGCCCTCGTCCACGCAGCAGCCGATGCGGCGGAACAGGGCATCCTGAATGGCCTCGCAGTCCGTCCCCGAACCAAAGCGCAGGACCTCGGCGGGGGAGAACCGGCCCAGCTCCGAGGCAACGTTTTGGGGATCGGTGCAGACGGTGACAAAAAACGCGCCGGTGGACACATCGCAGAAGGCAAGACCGAATTTCCCGCCCTCGCCGTAGATGCAGCCCATATAGTTATTTTTGTTTTCGTCCAGCATGCAGCTTTCCGTCACGGTGCCGGGGGTGACGATGCGGGTAATATCCCGCTCCACCAGGCCCTTGGCGGTGGCGGGGTCTTCCATCTGCTCGCAGATGGCGACCTTGTAGCCTTTCTGGACCAGCCGGGCGATATAGGAGTCCACGCTGTGGAAAGGGACGCCGCACATGGGCGTCTGTTCCTCCTTGGGCTTATTACGGTCCCGGGTGGTAAGGGTCAGGTCCAGCTCCCGGGCCGCCAGAAAAGCGTCATCATTGAACATTTCATAGAAATCCCCAAGGCGGAAGAAGAGAATGCAGTCCTGGTGCTTCTCTTTCACTGCCCGGTACTGCCGCTGCATGGGGGTCAGGTCTGTGGTGGGTGTAGCCATGATCACTCCGTTTCTGCCGCGAAAGCGGCGGGAGAGGTGGATATTCTTTATTCGGCGGAAAGAAGCTGCCCCGTCAGGCTCCAGGTGGTGGCGCCGGTAATCGTGATATTATGAAAATCACCGATGAGGGAGGCGTCCCCCGGGAAGCGGACCAGCCGTCCGCCCTCGGTGCGGGCGGTGAGCAGGTCGCCCTCCTGCCCGTCCACAAGGCACCGGAAGGTTTTACCGATGTAAGACGCGTGGATTTCCTGGGAAATCTCGTTCTGCACCGCGCAGAGCCGGTCAAAGCGCCGGTTCTTTTCCTCTTTCGGGGTGGGGTCTTCCATTTTTGCCGCGGGAGAACCCTCCCGGGGGGAGAAAATGAAGGTAAACAGGCTGTCGTAGCGCACCTGGCGGATCAGGGAAATGGTTTCCTCAAATTCTTCCTCGGTTTCTCCGGGGAAGCCCACGATCACGTCGCTGGTGAGAACCAGGTCCGGCATGATGGCCTTGGCAGCGAGGGCTTTATTAAGATACTGCTCCCGGTCATAGTGCCGGTTCATGGCTTTCAGCACCCGGCTGGAGCCGGACTGGAAAGGCAGGTGGAGCTGCTTTGCGATCTTGGGACTGGCGGCCATGGCTTCAAACAGCTTTCGGGAGGCATCCCGGGGATGGCTGGTCATAAATCGGATAAGGAAGTCTCCGGGTATCGCGGCAATGGCGGTCAGCAGATCAGCAAAGTCCATGCCGCAGTCCAAGTCCTTGCCGTAGGAGTTGACATTCTGTCCCAGCAGGGTAATTTCCTTGCACCCGTTTTCCACCAGAGTCCGGCACTCGGCAAGAATGTCCTCCGGCCTGCGGCTGCGCTCCCGGCCCCGGACATAGGGGACGATGCAGTAGGTGCAGAAATTGTTGCAGCCGTACATAATGGAAACCCAGGCTTTCAGGGCGTTGTCCCGCACCTGGGGGATCCCCTCGGCGATGGAGCCGGGCTCGTCGGTGATATAGAACTGCCGTTTTTGCCCGGTCAGGACCCGGCAGAGAATTTCCGGAAACTGCCACAAATGGTGGGTGGAGAAAACGCCGTCCACATAGGGAAAGCTTTTCCGGATACGCTCCGAGACATGGGGCTCTCCCGCCATGCAGCCGCACAGGAAGATTTTCTGTTCCGGATGGCGGCGCTTGGTGTGGGTCAGGGCACCCAGATTGCCGAAAACCCGCTGCTCTGCGTGCTCCCGGATGGCGCAGGTGTTCATCACCACAACGTCCGCACCCTCGGCGCTTGACACAATGGCGTAGCCGCACTGCACCAGGTATCCCCGAATTTTTTCCGAATCCGCCTCGTTCTGCTGGCAGCCGTAGGTCTCCACATAGGCTGTGGGGGTTCGGCCCTGCCGGGCCCAGTAGGCGGCGATCCGGTCACAGAAAGCAAACTGCTCCTGAAGCTGCTCCGGGGTGATCACGGTGGTTTTTGTGTTCATGGCGTTCTCTCCTTATAATGCTTCGACAATAAATCATACCATTTTTCCCGCGGTTTTGCAAGTGCTCCCGGGAGAAAAGATGGGGATGGGGTTTGCTCTGCTCCGGAAATTCAAAAAAGGAAATATTGGAGAACCGCTTGCATTCTTCCTGTGTCCGTGGTAAACTAAAGCACATACAATATTCTGCAGTATGATGATTCCATTTCTATGGAGAAAGAGGTTTTTATGGACGAACAGGAAAAGAATACCGGTGAAGTGACCCCGGAGGTTCCTGCGGAGGAAACCGCGCCCCAGGCGGAGGACATCCGGCCGGAGGTGTGCGGTACGCCGGCGCAGGAGGAAGAAGCGCCTGCCGGGGAAAACGAACCTGCCGGAGAAAGTGATACTTCCGGGGAAACGGAAGCATCCGTGGAAAGCACCGATACAGACAGTGAACCCTCCGGAAAGGACGCGGCGGAAAAAGAGAAAACGCCTTCTGACACGGCTGCGGCGGAAATCAAACCGGGCATGAAAGCGACCCCCGGAAAGATCGCCCTGGCGGTGGCTTTTGTGGTGGTGCTTGCGGCTGCCCTTATCGCCTTGGTAGTCAGCAGCGTTGGCGGCAAAGATGCCCAGACGGTTCCCGATGAAACGGAAACTGCCCCGTCTTCGGAAACCCAGCAGGCCGAGACGGCAGAGGAGACGGCGGAAACCGTGGAAACCGTGGAATATACCGTCCCTGCTGACGGAAACCCCGAAGATGTTACCTGCAAGGGCAGCTACACTGCCTCCGACGCGGATGTGATCGCTGCCCGGGATACCGTGGTGGCGACGGCCGGAGAGTATGAACTGACGGTGGGCCAGCTTCAGGTCTACTACTGGATGCAGGTGCGGGAGTTCCTTTCCCAGTACGGCTACTATCTTTCCTACTTCGGCCTGGACTACACCCAGGGGCTGGACAAGCAGCTGTGTCCTGCCGTGGAGGGCCAGACCTGGCAGCAGTATTTCCTGGACCAGGCGCTGCTGTGCTGGCAGAGCTACCAGTCTATGGCTGCCGAGGCGGAAAAGCATGGTGTGGAAATGCCTGCGGAATACCGGGAAGAGATGGATGCCCTGGCGGAAGATCTGGCCCAGTCCGCGGAAAGCTCCGGGTTTGAAAGCGTTGACGGACTGGTGACGGCAATGCTGGGCGGGGCGGCCACCTATGACGACTATGCCGGCTTCCTGAGCCTGTACTATGAGGGCCTGAGCTATTTCGCCCAGGTTACGGAAAGCTATTCCGTGACAGATGCGGAGATAGAAGCCTTTTTCGACGAGAATGCCGATGCCTATGCGGACAGCGGCATCACCAAGGACGATGTCCTTGTAAATGTGCGCCACATCCTCATTATGCCCGAGGGTGCGACCAGCGACACCGTACGCACGGAAGAATTCTCCGACGATGCCTGGGCGGCCAGTGAACAGCGGGCAAAGGATATTCTGGAAATGTGGAAAAGCGGTGAAATGACCGAGGAAAGCTTCGCCGCTCTTGCCAAGGAGCATTCCGAGGACGACGGTTCCAAGGATAACGGCGGCCTGTACGAGGATGTATCCCAGGGCCAGATGGTGACGGAATTCAACGACTGGTGCTTTGACGCCGGCCGTCAGCCCGGTGATTTCGACATTGTGAAGACCGATTTCGGCTATCATATCATGTATTTCTGCGAGAGCCGGCCCCAGTGGAAGGACTACGCCCGGGAAGACCTGCTGGCGCAGATGTCCAACAACTTTGTGGAAGAAACGGCTGATCTCTACCCCCTGGCGGTAAGCTACGACAAGATTCTGCTTGCCTTTGTTGACCTGGCGGCGTAATGGGGCTATACGCTCTTTACGTTTATCTTCCGGGTAAGATAGAAACCTAAGACAACACCGCACAATGGGAGCTGCGGGCTTCGGCGGATCTTTTGCCCCAATCGAGCAGTATGAAAAATGGGAAATACATCCAGTATTTCCGCATTTTTCATACTTTCGCTTGTGTCAAAACCTCTCGCCGAATCTCCTTGCCCCATTATGCGGTGCTGCCCTAAATTCCGCAGAGGTGTTGTTATGACAGAGAAACTCAACTTGGAGGATATCATCCGCGAGGTGAAATCCGAAGACTTCCTCTCTCCGCCGGTATCGGAACCAAAAAAATCTCCCCCTCCGCGGCAGCGGAAAAGACCTCTGTGGCGCCGGATCCTTGGCGTGGCGGGCAAAGTCTCCTTTTTCCTTGTGGAGACGGTGCTGCTTCTGGTAATCGCGCTGTACGGCGTTATGTATGTGCTGGCAAAAGGTCCGTCTCCCACAGCCCGGAATCTGTTTGTCATGTCTGTGCGGGAGACCAGTGCGATTGGTTTTTTGGCGGATATTTACCTGACAAAGGCGGAGATCGCCCAAATCGAAGCAGGAAGAGAAGTGGAGGAGTATGCCCAGACGGATACTTCCCTGATCACCATTGCGAAACCGGAGGAGGACTCCCCCCAAACCGGGCCTGTGCCGGACGAATGGGGCCTCATTGATGAGGACGGAGACGGGATCATTGTGGATCCGGTCAAGGGAGAAGGCTATTCGGGCTATATGATGGTGGTGCTGGATCCTTCCCGGGTCATTATGGGCAGCATACCCAAATCCTATGGTGTGCGGGGTTATACCGTGGCCGAGATGGTGGAAGAGTTTGACGCGGTGGCAGGTATCAATGCCGGGGGCTTTGTGGATCCCGAAGGGATGGGAAACGGCAGCACTCCAGACTCCCTTGTGGTATTTGAGGGGGAGATCCACTATTCCGGAACCCGGCAGGGCTTTGTCGGACTTGACACGGATCATATTCTGCATGTGGGCAATTTAACATCTGAGGAAATACGGCAGCAGAATATTGAATACGGTGTCAGCTTCGGTCCCGTGCTCATTTCCAACGGCGAAGTGGCCCTGCCGGAATCCAATTCCAGCGGCCTCAATCCCCGTACTGCCATCGGTCAGCGCTCCGACGGGGCGATCCTGCTGCTGGTCATTGACGGACGGCAGGTCATCAGTATCGGCGCGTCCCTTTGGGATCTGGTGGACATTTTCCAGAAATACGGAGCGGTAAATGCCTGCAATCTGGACGGCGGATCCTCCACCCTTATGTGGTATCAGGGAGATTATATCAATAACTGCGCCTCGGTGATCGGTATCCGTCCGGTGCCGACTACGTTCCTTGTCCTGAAAGAAGGGAGGAATTCCGATGGCTAAAAAAAGAGGCTCCCGCAAATTCTGGATTGGAATGATTCTTTACGCGGTGATCTTTTTGGCCCTGACAGCGGTTGGACTGAAATTCTTCTGGGATTTTATGGAAGCCTATGAGCAGTCCCGGCCGAAAAATACCGTGAATGCCTATCTGGAGAATCTGACGGTGGAAAAGATGTGCACCGGGGCGGAGCCCTGGTTTTCCCAGCTCGACCATTCCATTCAGAGCGAAGAAGCGTGTATCGGGATCATCCGGGACTCTATGAGAGAGGACATTACCTATGCGAAAAAAGCCGGGGAGTGCACGGACGACCGGCAGGTTTATGTCCTGCGCTGCGGAAAGCAGGTGATCGGGCAGATGACCATGGACGCGGTGGAAACGGATAAATACGGCTTTTCCCGGTGGGAAGTGACAGACGCGAAATATGATTTTTCCTATCTGGAAGGAGAGCCGGTCCGCATTACGGTTCCCCGGGAATACACGGTCAGGCTCAACGGGTGTGTGCTGGATGAAAGCTATGTCACGGAAAGCGGCATCCATTATCCCCTCCTGGAGGAGTTTTATGACCAGTATGAACTGCCCACCCTGGTTACCTATGAGGCGGACGGTTTCCTGGGGACACTTGTGCCGGAGGTAACGGACCCAACAGGAAAGTCTGTTTCCATCGGGGACGATACGGATGTGGATACCCTGCTGGGAAACTGCACGGATGAGAAACGGGCGGAGCTGAAAGCACTGACCGAGGGCTTTTTGGAAAAATATGTGCAGTTCTGCGGTTCCGCGAACAAATCGATCACCGCTAATTATTACAAGATGAAAGCCTACCTGGTCCCTGACGGCGATTTGGCGAAGCGGCTTCTGTCCGCGTTTGACGGCCTTACCTATGCACAGAGCCACGCAGACAGAATCAATTCCGTACAGATCCACCACTATATTCGGCTGGACGCGGAGCGGTATCTTTGCGATGCCACCTATCTTGTGGATACCTATGGATTAAAAGGATGGGTGCAGACGACCAATAATGTCAAACTCGTCGCTGTGCAGACGGAAAAAGGTCTGCTGATTGAAGCTATGACGCAGTATTGATTCAGGTTATCACAAGCGGCTTCTTTTTTACACAAATTCATACTATTTCTCGATAAAATGGTTAATGCCATTTTTAGGCTATCGGCTTTATGCAGCAAACAGAAAAATGCACTTTGGTGTACTGGTG